>JAYSXE010000020.1:0-10564 GCA_043717565.1 Burkholderiales bacterium
GCTGCTTTTGCCGGCACCGTTGGGGCCGATGATGGCGCGCACCTCGTGTTCCTTCACGTTGAAGGAGATGTCGCTGAGCGCCTTCACGCCGCCGAACCGCAGCGAAATGTTCTTGACGTCGAGGATGACGTCGCCGATCTTGCGGTCGTTCGAGCTGTTGATCATGCAGCCGCCTTCACAGCGGCGAAGGTCTTGGCATCGACGATCGGCAGCGTCGCGCTGACGCTGCCGCTGCGGCCGTCTTCAAACTTGACTGCGGTTTCGATGAACTGCTCTTTTCGTCCCTCATACAGCGCATCCACCAGCACCTGGTATTTGTCGCCGATGTAACCGCGCTTGACCTTGCGGGTGCGGGTCATCTCGCCGTCGTCGGCGTCCAGTTCCTTGTGCAGCACCAGGAAGCGGCTGATCTGGCTGCCGGCCAGCATGGCGTCTTGCGCCAGGTCGGCGTTGACCTTTTCCACGCAGTCCTTCACCAGTTCCAGCACCTCGGTCTTGCTGGCCAAGTCGGTGTAGCCGGCATAGGGCAGGTTGCGGCGCTCGGCCCAGTTGCCCACGGCTTCGAAGTCGATGTTGACGAAGGCGCAGACTTTTTCGCGCCGGTCGCCAAAGGCCACTGCTTCCTTGATGAAGGGGAAGAACTTGAGTTTGTTTTCCACGTACTTGGGCGCGAACATGGCGCCGTCGGTAGGGCCACCAATCAAGCGGCCCACGTCCTTGGCGCGGTCGATGATCTTCAGGTGGCCGCCGGCGTCCAGGAAGCCGGCGTCACCGGTGTGGTACCAGCCGTCGGCGGTCAGCACCTCGGCCGTGGCGGCCGGGTTCTTGTAGTACTCCTTCAGCAAGCCCGGGCTCTTGACCATGATCTCGCCGTTCTCGGCCACCTTGATCTGCACGCCGTCGATCGGCACGCCCACGGTGTCGGCCTTGGCTTCGTGGTCGGGCTGCAGGCACACAAAAACGGCTGTCTCGGTGCTGCCGTACAGCTGCTTCAGGTTGATGCCGATGCTGCGGTAGAAGGTGAACAGGTCGGGGCCGATGGCCTCACCGGCGGTGTAGGCCACGCGCACCCGGTTCAGCCCGAGCGAGTTGCGCAGCGGGCCGTAGATGGCCAAGTTGCCCAGCGCGTACTTCAGCTTGTCCAGCAGGCCCACCCGCCTGCCGTCTGTCAGCGCCGGCCCCACGCGCTTGGCCAGGTCCATGCTGCGGCGGAACAGCCAGCGCTTCAGGCTGGAAGCGTCTTCCATGCGGATCATCACGCTGGTCAGCAGACCTTCGAAGATGCGTGGCGGCGCAAAGTAGTAGGTGGGGCCGATCTCCTTCAAGTCGATCATCACCGTGGCCGCACTCTCGGGGCAGTTCACCACGTAGCCGCAAGCCAGCCATTGCGCGTAGCTGAAGATGTTCTGGCCGATCCACGCCGGCGGCAGGTAGGCCAGCACCTCTTCGTTGGCGCCGAGCTTGTCGAAGCTCTTGCCCGCGTTGGCGCGGTCCAGCAGCGTGAAGTGGGTGTGCACCACGCCCTTGGGGTTGCCGGTGGTGCCGCTGGTGAAAAACATCGCGGCCACGTCGCCGGGCTGCGACTGCGCCATTTCGGCGTCCAGGAAACCCGGGTGACTGCTGTTGTGGGCCTTGCCGGCCGTGATCAGGTCGTCCAGCGAAGCCAGGCCCGGCTGGTTGTAGTTGCGCAGGCCGCGCGGGTTGTCAAACCAGATGTGGCTGATCTGCGGGCAGTTCTCGCCGCGCAGTTCCAGCATCTTGTCGACCTGTTCCTGGTCTTCAACGACGGCAAAGCGCACGTCGGCGTTGTTGATGGGGAAGACGTATTCGGTGACGGCTGCGTCCTGGTACAGCGGCACCGGCACGGCGCCCAGCGACTGGATGGCCAGCATGGTGGCGTACAGCCGCGGGCGGTTTTCGCCCACCACCACGGCGTGGTCGCCGCGTTTCAGGCCGGCGGCGGCAAAGCCGCAGGCGAGCGCGCGCACTTCCTGTGCCAGCGCCGACCAGGTGGTGGTCTGCCAAATGCCATAGACCTTTTCGCGCAGCGCAGGGGCGTCGGGCCGCTGCTTGGCGTGGTCCAGCATGAGACGTGGGAACGTCGTCTGCACGGGCTTGTCTCCTGAGGTTCTTGACCGGGATTCTGGGCTGGACTTTGACGTCATGTTGTCATTGCGACGACAATTCAAGGGTTCTCACCGAGAGGTCATTCCCTGATCGAAAAGGCATGGGCACACACGCTTTCCCGTCAGCCTTGCATGCCAACCGCGTGTCGGTCACCCGATCGCGTGCCGCGCTGCCGGCCGACGCGGTGCACATTCCCTGGCTGCAGACCCTGGACATTGATGAGCGCCAGCGCGCTCTGGCCGACCTGCGGGTGGTGGAAGTGCAGGCCGGCGACCTGCTGTGTCGCGTCGGTCGGCCCGTGACTTACTGGTTCGGCGTCATCGACGGCCTGCTGAAGATGAGCAACGACAGCACGTCGGCGCGCGGGGCCATGCCCATCACCTTCACTGGCGTGCCGTCAGGTGGCTGGTTCGGCGAAGGCACGGTGCTGAAGAACGAGGCCTACCGCTACAACATCCAGGCCCTGCGCGGCAGCGTGGTGGCCGGCATACCCACGGCCACCTTCTCGTGGCTGCTGGACCGCAGCATCGGATTCAACCGCTTCGTGATGAACCAGTTGAACGAACGCCTGGGCCAGTTCATCGCTGCGCGTGAGATCGACCGCCTGACCCACCCCGACGAGCGCGTGGCGCGCAGCCTGGCAGCGCTGTTCCACCCAGTGCTGTACCCCGGCGTGGGTGAATTGCTGCGCATCACGCAGCAGGAACTGGGCTACCTGGTGGGCCTGAGCCGGCAGCGCGTGAACGAGGCGCTGCGCGCGCTGCAGGCCGCGGGCGTGATACGCGTCGAATACGGCGGCGTGCGCGTGCTGGACCTGCAGCGCCTGCAGCGCTACATGTCGGCGTGACCGGCACCGCCTGCACACGCGGCGCCGGCCGCACACCACACCGCCGCAGCCCGCGGCCGCGGCCTACAGCCCGGGCAGCCCCGCAACCCTAAACTGACCTTCATGTCCACGTTCAGGTACGCACGAATGAATCGCGCCTTTGTTTTTCTGCTGCTCGTTGCGCTGTCACGCGGGGTTGTGGCGCAGGCCCCAGCCACCGCGCCAACCACCCTGCAGGCTGCCCCACCGCCTGCGCCAGTGGCCACCGTCGAAGGCATCAGTGAGTACCGGTTGGCCAACGGCCTGCAGGTGCTGCTGGTGCCCGACGACAGCAAGCCCACGACCACGGTGAACGTCACCTACCGCGTCGGCAGCCGGCATGAAAGCTACGGCGAGACCGGAATGGCGCACCTGCTGGAACATCTGATCTTCAAGGGCACACCCACCACGCGCAATGCCTTCGCCGAGTTCACGCGCCGTGGCCTGCGCGCCAACGGCACCACGTCGTTCGACCGCACCAACTACTTCGCCAGCTTCGCCGCCAACGACGACAACCTGCGCTGGTACCTGGGCTGGCAGGCCGACGTGATGGTGAACAGCCTGATTGCAAAGGCCGACCTCGACAGCGAGATGACGGTGGTGCGCAACGAAATGGAGATGGGCGAGAACAACCCCGGCGGTGTGCTGTTCCAGCGCACGCTTGGGGCCATGTACGACTGGCACAACTACGGCAAGTCCACCATCGGCGCGCGCAGTGATGTGGAAAACGTCGATATCGGCCGCTTGCAGGCTTTCTATCGCCAGCACTACCAGCCCGACAACGCCACGCTCATCGTGGCCGGGCGCTTCAAGCCCGAGCAGGTGCTGCAGTGGGTGATGCAGAGTTTTGGCACCATCCCCAAGCCCCAGCGCCTGCTGCAAGCCACCTACACGCTGGACCCAGCGCAGGACGGCGAGCGCAGCGTCACGGTGCGCCGCGTGGGGGGCACGCCCACGCTGTACATGGCCTACCACCTGCCCGCGGCCGCGCACCCGGACACGGCAGCCGCCACGCTGCTGGCGCAGGTGCTGGGCGACGCCCCGGCAGGGCGGCTGCACAAGGCGCTGGTGGAAACGCAGAGGGCGGCCAGTGTGTTTGGCACCACGCTGGCGCTGGCCGAGCCCGGCTCGCTGTTTGTCGGCGCCCAGTTGGCGCCCGGACAGGACCTGGACGGGGCGCGGGCCGCGATGGCCGCTGCGATGGACGCGCTGGTGACCAGCCCGGTGACAGCCGCCGAGTTGGAGCGGGCCCGCACGCAGTGGTTGAACAGCTGGGAGCAGGGCTTCACCGACCCCGAGCGTGTGGGCGTGGAACTGTCCAGCGCCATTGCCAAGGGCGATTGGCGCCTGTACTTTCTGGAGCGGAACCGCGTGCGCCAGGTAGCGGTGGCCGACGTGCAGCGCGTGGTGCAGCGCTACCTGCTGCCCGACAACCGAACGGTGGCCTTGTACCGCCCTGTGCAGCAGGCCACACGCGCACCCACGCCGGCCCGGGTGGACGTGGCGCAGCAGTTGCAAGGCTTCAAGGGCGACGCCGACGTGGCGCTGGCCGAGGCCTTTGAAGCCACGCCTGCCAACCTGGATGCCCGCACCCAGCGTTCACGCCTGGGCGGCCCGGCGCCGGCGGGCCTGCAGGTGGCGCTGCTGCCCAAAAGCACGCGGGGCCGCGCGGTGCAGGCGCGGCTGATGCTGCGCTTCGGTGACGTGGCCTCGTTGCAGGGGCAGGGCGAGGCCATCAACATGGTCGGTGCGTTGCTGGGCAAAGGCGCTGTTGGGCTGACCCGCCAGCAGATCGGCGACGGCTTCGACCGCCTGCGCGCCGAAGTCGGCTTCAACGCCGATGGGCAGAACCTGACGGTCACCATCAGCACCACGCGCGACAACCTGCCCGGCGTCATCGACCTGCTGGGCCCGGTGCTTCGAAAACCCGTCTTCGACGCAGACACCTTCGAGGAAATGCGCCGCCAATGGCTGGCGGGCCTGGAAGAACAACGCAAGGACCCCGAGGCGCTGGTGGCCAACGCGCTGGGCCGCCACGGCAACCCGTATCCCAAGGGCGACCCGCGCTATGCCGAGAACTTCGACGAGACCGAGGCCGACATCCTTTCGCTGACGCTGGCCGACGTGCGGCGCGTTTACGAACGCTTCATCAGCGCGCGTGTGGGCGAATTTGTCGCCGTGGGCGACCTGGAGCCCGCGGCCGTGGATGCCGCTCTGCGCCGCGCCTTTGAAGGCTGGGTGCCCGCCGATGCCGGCGCGCCGCTGTACCAGCGCCTGCCGCAACCGCTGGTGGCGGTGCCGCCGGTGCGCCTGCTGATCAGCGCGCCCGACAAGCAAAACGCCACGCTGCAGGCGCAGCAGCCGCTGCCGCTGAACGACAGCCACCCCGACTACGCGGCCTTCATGGTGGCCAACTACATCTTTGGCGGGGGCGGCAATTCCAGGCTGTGGCAACGCATCCGTGAAAAGGAAGGCTTGAGCTACGACGTGCGGTCGTTGGTGGACTGGAATCCGATCGACCTGCATTCCACTTGGACTTCCACGGCCGTCTTCGCGCCGCAGAACCAGCCCAAAGTCGAAGCCGCCTGGCTCGACGAGCTGCAGCGCTCGCTGAAAGACGGTTTCACGGCCGCTGAGTTGGAAGACGCGCGCCAGGGTTTGTTGAACGCCCGCAGGCTTTCACGCGCGCAGGACGCCACGGTTGCGGCGCAATTGGTGAGCAATTTGCACTTGAATCGCCAATTTCAAGTGTCACAAAAGGTAGATGAATCGATCTCACGCGTGACACTGCAGGCAGTGAACGCCGCTTGGCGTGCCTACGTGGTGCCTGATCGACTGGCCGTGGCCTGGGGTGGCGATTTCAAGACCCCCTGATCAGGTGACGTCGGTGCGCATTGGCTGCAATCGAGAATGGCGGGTGTGTTGCCGCGCGGTTGCGAAACGATGAAAGACGTGCCCTCGAGCCCCTGCAGACCGGGCGGGGTGCGCGGCCCGAAATGTCGGAAGACTCTGTCGAACTCACTGCAGCTGCCGTCGGTACCGCAAGCACGGGCGCTCGTGACGGCGCAACCCTGCCCGCGGGGCAATGGCTGCAAGACCTGCAGTTGGTGCAGGTGTGCGCCCAGGGCAGCACGTCGGTGGTCTACCGGGCCCTGGACGCGCGGCGTGAGCAGCAGTTTGTGGTCAAGGAATACCTGCCGCATGAATTGGCACTGCGCTGCGCCGATGGCCGCGTGGTGCCGCGCAACGCCGCCTGCACCGCGACGTTCAACAGCGGGCTGCAAGCCTTTCTGAACGAAGCCCGTCTGCTGACTGACGTGCGGCACCCGGCGCTGGTGCCGGTGTTGCGCTTCTGGGAACAGGACGGCACGGCTTACCAGGTGATGCCGCTGGTGGAAGGGGCCACGCTGGGCGACTGGCTGCAGGGCCTGGGCACGCCGCCCAGCGAAGGCTGGTTGCGCGCCATGCTGCCGCCGCTGATGCAGGCGCTGGAAGCGCTGCATGTGCACGGTGCCCACCATGGCGATGTTTCGCTGCACAGCATCTGGCTGCAGTTTGACAACCGCGCCGAGTCGTACCTGAGCCAGGCCTGCAAGCCGCTGCTGCTGGGCCTGGGCGCTGCCAGCCGCGCCATTGCGCGCGCGGCCGCCGCTTCCGGGCCGGGCCTGGGGCCGGGCCTGGGGCCGGCGCGGCATGCGGCCTCCTGGCCGGTTGAGCATGCCGACGGCGCCATCACCGTGCGCCAGGGTGCACCTTCAGACATCTATGCACTGTGCGCCGTGCTGTACACCGCCATCGCCGGCCGGCCCCCGCCACCTTCGATGACGCGCATGGCGCGCGACGACATGGTCAGCGCGCCCAAGGTGGGCCGCGGGCGCTATTCGCGCGGCTTTCTGACCGCCATCGACGCGGGCCTGGTGGTGCGGCCGCACGAGCGCTTGCAGACCGTCGACGCCCTGCGCGAAATGCTGGACGCACCCGCGGGTGGCGTCTCCAGTTTTCACAGCACCGGGGGCTACAGCGTCGGCGACAGCACGCCGGCTGCGGGTGCTGCAGAAACCGCCCGCGGCGAAGCGGTTGCCACGCCATCCGCCACGCCTTCAGCCGCGCCGGTTTCCGCGCCGCACCGCTACCGCCGGCCGCAATGGGCGTGGCCGGCCACGCTGGGTGCCTTGTTGCTGTTGGCGGCGACCCTGGGGTCCTGGCTGAGGACCTGACCCGGGTGCCGCGCTGGCGTCAATGCCGGCGTCTGTGACGGCCACTCAGGGGTTGGACACCCCCGAGGCCACATGCCCCGAAGGCACATGCGCCGAAGCGTTGTGGATGTGGCCCGTCTGGTCGTCGAAGAAGAAATCGGGCTCGAATTCGCGCAAAAAGGTGCCTTTGGCCAGGCCGCCCAGGAACATGGCCTCGTCCACTTCCACCTGCCACTGCATCAGCGTTCGGATGGCGCGTTCATGGGCCGGTGCGCTGCGCGCCGTGACCAGCGCCGTGCGCAGCCGCATGCCGGCGCCGGGGTTGCGTTGCAGGCGGTGCAGGGCTTCCAGCAGCGGCTTGAAGGGGCCTGGGGCCAGCGGCGTGGCGGCCCGTTCCTGTTCGTGGCTTTGAAAGGCCTGCAGCCCCTGCGCCTGGTACACCCGCTCGGCTTCGTCAGAGAACAGCACCGCGTCGCCGTCGAAGGCGATGCGCACCTCGTCGGGGTGCGCCGCAGAGGCGCGCGCACTTTCGGGAAACACCCGTGCTGCGGGCACCCCTTCGGCCAGCGCTGAACGCACATCGGCTTCGTTGGTGCTGAGAAACAGGTTGGCGGCCAGCGGCCGCAGGTAGCGCCAGGGGGGCTGGCCGCGCGTGAACACGCCGCGCTGTATGGGCAGCCCGAAGTGTTCGGCCGAGCGAAAGACACGCATGCCCGACACCGGGTCGTTGCGCGACAGGATCACCACCTCCACCCGCGGCGCGCCGCTGCCATTGAAGGCCAGCAGCTTGTTGACGAGCGAAAAAGCCACGCCGGGCCGTGCCGGCAGTTCCAGCCTTTGCAACTGCAGGTCCATGTAGGCGCGGTCGTCGTGGGCCTCGAACACGCTGTTTTCCTGCTCGAAGTCGAACAGCGCACGCGATGAAATGGCCACGACCAGCTGGCCGTCAAGGTTGGTGGGCATGGGAAGGTGTGGGTCGGGGGTGCATGCGCATTTCGGATTTCATCATCTTGCCATGTTGCGCTGCCACGATACCCACCGTTGCTGGCCTGTGGGCCGCCCACCATCCGGAGCTTGACCATGTCATCCGTCTATTCAGCAGGTGCCGACTGTCTGTCCCACAACGTCGCGCTGGGCCGTCTGCAGGCGCACGGGGGCCCGGAGAAGCCGGCGCCCGACAGGGCCGGCACCGGGTCTGACTTCGCGGACACCGTGCCGTTGTGGTTCAGAAGCGAAGCTTTCGCCGAAGACGTGTGCGAGCACGCGGCCGGTGCCCAGGGTCCAGCGGGGGTGGACCAGCGGGTGATCCATGCCGGCGCGGAAGTGCTGCGCCGCACCTTGCAGGCGTTCAGGTTCCAGCGCTGGTAGGCGGCCCGCGCAGGCGCCTTGCACCCGGTGCGCCGCGGGCAGACACCGCGCGCGGCGGGTGCATTGCGCGCCCCACGGGCCGGTACACGCGTTGCAGCACAAAATGGCAGGGTGCTGCACCTCGAAAACGTCACCTATGCCTGGCCCGGCGCCACGGCGCCCTGCCTGCAGATCGACCAGCTTCGGGTCGAGGCCGGCCGCACCGTGTTCATGCACGGCCCCAGCGGCTGCGGCAAAAGCACCTTGCTGGGGTTGATGGCCGGTGTGCTGCAAGCGCAGAGCGGCCGTGTGGCGCTGCTGGGGCAGGACTGGGGCGCGTTGCCCGGTGCGCGCCGTGACGCCCGGCGTGCCGACCACGTGGGCGTGGTGTTCCAGCAATTCAATCTGCTGCCCTACCTGTCGGTGCTGCACAACGTGCTGCTGCCCTGCCGCTTTTCGGCGCTGCGCGCCAGCCGCTGTGACGGCGGCGTGACAGCGGCAGCGCAGAGCCTGCTGCAGCGTGTGGGGTTGGACGCGGCGCTGTGGAACCGGCGGGCCGACGCGCTGTCGGTTGGCCAGCAGCAGCGGGTGGCGGCGGCGCGGGCGCTGATCGGCCGGCCTGAACTGGTGATTGCCGACGAGCCCACGTCAGCGCTGGACGCCGCACGCCGGGACGACTTCATGCAGCTGCTGCTGGACAGCTGCGCCGCCAGCGGCGCCACGCTGGTGTTTGTCAGCCATGACGAACGGTTGGCGCGGTCTTTTGACGAACGCCTGTCGCTGCCCGACCTGAACCGGGCCGCGCAGCGGGCCGCAGCATGAGCCGCGCGTTGTGAAAGCCCTGCTTCATGTGGCCTGGCGCAGCGCGCTGAACCGCCGCGGCACGCTGATGCTGGTGGTGCTGTCCATCGCCCTGGCCACGGCGCTGCTGCTGACGCTGGAGCGGCTGCGCACCGACATCCGCAGCAGCTTTTCGCAGGCCGTCAGCGGCACCGACCTGATCGTGGGTGCGCGCACGGGGCCGGTGCAGCTGATGCTGTATGCCGTGTTCCGCGTAGGGGGCGCCACCAACAACATTGGCATGGACAGCGTGCGCGCCATCACGCAGCACCGGGCGGTGGCCTGGGTGGTGCCGCTGGCGCTGGGCGACTCGCACCGCGGCCGCCCGGTGCTGGGCACCACGCCGGCCTACTTCGAGCACTTTGCCTATGGCGACAAACAAGCGCTGGTGCTGGCGCAGGGCCGCCCCTTCAGCGGCACGCTGGACGGCCTGTACGAGGCGGTGGTGGGTGCCGAGGTGGCGCAGGCGCTGGGCTACGGTCTGGGGCACCGCATCACGCTGACGCACGGCATGGTGCAGACGGCGGGTGAACTGGCGCAGCAACATGCCGACAAGCCCTTCACCGTGGTGGGTGTGCTGGCTCCCACCGGCACGCCGGTGGACCGCACGGTGCACATCAGCCTGCAGGCCATAGAAGCGATTCACTTGGACTGGGTGGGCGGTGCACCGCTGCCGGCCGCTGCCGGCGTGAAGATCGCCCCTGAAAACGCCCGCAAGTTCGACCTCGAACCCAAGACCGCCACCGCCGCGCTTGTCGGCCTGAAGAACCGCGTGGCAGTGTTCAACGTGCAGCGCTTCGTGCAGCAGTACACCGGCGAGCCTTTGCTGGCCGTGCTGCCCGGTGTGGCCCTGGACGAACTGTGGGCCGCTGTGGGGCTGGGCGAAAAGGCGCTGCTGGCTATCTCGGCTCTGGTGGCGGTGGTCAGCCTGGCGTCGCTGGTGGCGGTGGTGCTGGCGGGCTTGAACGAGCGCCGGCGTGAACTGGCGGTGCTGCGTGCGGTGGGCGCCGGCCCGCGCCATGTGCTGCTGCTGCTGGCCGCTGAAGGCGCGCTGCTGACGCTGGCCGGCGCGCTGTTGGGAGCGCTGGTCGCGGCAGCGGCCGTGGTGTGGGCGGGGCCCTGGGTGCAGCAGCGATTCGGCATCACGCTGGCCGCCAGTGCCCCCACGTCAGCGCAGTGGATGCTTTGG
>JAYSXE010000191.1:0-17409 GCA_043717565.1 Burkholderiales bacterium
TGGCGGAATTGGTAGACGCACTAGTTTCAGGTACTAGCGCTTAACGGCGTGGAGGTTCGAGTCCTCTCCTGGGCACCAAGCAAGCTCTTCTGACGAATGGTTTGGAACACGATGGCCGGCACGAAAGTGCTGGCCATTTTGCTTTTGGAAGCGCGCAGAGCAAGGGTGCAGCCTGTGACGGCGCCCTTGCACAGCGTTTTGGCGAAGTACGCCGGCAGCGGGGGCTCACCAGGGGTCGGAGCTGGCTTCGGCCCCAACGTTCCGAAGGGCCCGGGCCGGACCGAAAGCACTGCCTCAGACGGCGAACTTCTTGGCCAGCCCATCGGGCCGCAGGCCGTCGTACTCTTCGAAGGGCTGATGGATCCAGGGGCTCGTGGGCAGTGACTCCACGTGGTAGTCGGGCGTGTACGCCGACACGCCCTTCACCCAGATCACGGCCGCGCGCAGCTCGCGGATTGAAGGCATGCCGCGCAGCCGGTCCACCACCGCGCGCAGCGTGTGGCCGCTGTCTGCGAGGTCGTCCACCAGCAGCACGCGGCCTGCCAGTTCGCCCTTGGGCATCGTGATGTACTTGGCCATGTCCAGGCGGCCCTGGATGGTGCCGGCCTCGGCACGGTAGGAACTGGTCGACATGATGGCCAGTGGCTTGTCAAACACCCGCGACAGCACGTCACCCGGCCGCATGCCGCCGCGGGCCAGGCACAGGATCTGGTCGAACTCCCATCCTGAATGCGCGACCTTCAAGGCCAGGCGCTCGATCAGCAGGTGGTACTCGTCCCAGGACACATACAGGTGTTTGCCGTCGTCGGTCAGCATGCTTGGTTTCTCCTCGGTTGGCGCACGGTACGGGTGGTGAAGATCAGGGCTGGTGCGGATGGGTTGCCTGGCCCGGCAAGCCGGGAATACCGGCGTCAGGCACGGTAGGGGTGGCGGATCAGGATGGTGTGCAGGCGGTCGGGCCCGGTGGACACCATGTCGATGGGCGCACCAATCAGTTCTTGCATGCGTTCCAGGTAGCGCTTGGCGTTGGCCGGCAGCTGTTCCCAGTGCGTCAGGCCGGCGGTGGTCTCGGTCCAGCCCGGCAGGGTTTCGTACTGTGGCTGGCAGGCTTCGATGTCGTCAGCATCCAGCGGCAGCACGTCGACCATCGTGTCACCCACCTTGTAGCCGGTGCAGATCTTGATCTCGGTCAGCCCGTCCAGCACGTCCAGCTTGGTGATGCACAGCCCGGAGACGCCGTTGATGATCATCGAGCGCTTCAGCGCGGCAGCATCGAGCCAACCGCAGCGGCGGGCGCGCCCCGTGACCGTACCGCGTTCCTGGCCCACCGTGGACAGGTGGTGGCCCACGCTGCCGGCCACGTCCATCGGCAACTCGGTGGGAAACGGCCCGCTGCCGACGCGCGTGGTGTAGGCCTTGGTGATGCCCAGGATGTAGTGCAGCATGCCCGGCCCGACGCCAGAACCTGCGGCGGCGTTGCCGGCGACGCAGTTGCTGGAAGTGACATACGGGTAGGTGCCGTGGTCGATGTCCAGCAACGTACCCTGCGCCCCTTCAAACAGCAGGTTGTCGCCAGCCTGGTGCGCCTGGTGCAAGCGGTAGCCCACGTCGGCCATCAACGGGCGCAGGTGCTCGGCAGCCGACAGCGCCTGGTCCAGCATCGGCTGCAGCGGCATGGCAGCCGAGCGCAAGACGGTGGTCAGTTCTGCGTTGTGCAGTTCCAGCAGGCTGCGCAGCTTGGCTTCGAAGCGCGCGGGGTGCTTCAGGTCCTGCACGCGCAAGGCACGGCGCGCCACCTTGTCTTCGTAGGCGGGGCCGATGCCTTTGCCCGTGGTGCCGATCTTGCCGCTGCCGCTGCTTTCACGCAGCGCTTCTCGGGCGCGGTCAAGCTCACCGTGGATGGGCAGGATCAATGGGCAAGACTCGGACAGGAACAGGCGCGAACGCACGTCGATGCCGAGTTGTTCGATGCGGGCGATCTCTTGCAGCATGTGTGCCGGGTCGACCACCACGCCGTTGCCCACATAACAGGCCACGCCCGCGCGCATCACGCCCGAAGGGATGAGTTGCAGGGCGGTCTTGCGGCCATTGATGACGAGCGTGTGGCCGGCGTTGTGACCACCCTGGAAGCGGACCACGCCCTGGGCATGGTCGGTCAGCCAGTCAACGATCTTGCCCTTGCCTTCGTCGCCCCATTGGGTGCCCACGACCACCACGTTGCGGCCTGTGCCACGCCGAACGGCTGCTTGCATGTTGAATCAGTCCTTCTTCAAAAGATGTGTCGCTTCAGCCCGCGATGCCAGTGGTTCCAGCGGCTGCAGCACCCAGTGCGCGCCGACCTGCACCAGTTCCCGGTCGCATTCAAAGGCTTGGTTCGCCGCTCCGTCGCCGGGCAGCGTGGAAATGACGATCTCGCCGGCGTCGCGCAGGCGGCGCACCGCGCTGCGCAAGGCCGGCTCTTCGCTGCACGGCGCGCGAATGGCCAGCGGCGCACTCGTTTTCCGGGCCACCAGCGACAGCGACTTCAGGTCCAGGCTGAAGCCCACCGCAGGCCGGTTGCGCCCGAACACGGCACCCACTTCGTCGTAACGGCCGCCACGGGCCAACGCGTCCACGCTGCCAGGCGCATAAACCGCGAAACGCAGCCCGCTGTAGTAGGCATAGCCGCTCATGTCCGACAGGTCATAGCCGATCTGCAGGCCTTCAAAGGCGCTTCGCAGGTGCGCAGCCATCCACGCCAAGTCCTGCAAGGCCGTGGCCACCAGCGGGCGCTGTGGCAGCACGTCGCGTGCAACAGTCAGCACTTCGTCGCCACCGTACAAGCGCAGCAGCGCTTGCAACCCTTCCCTTGCCGCCTGTGGCATTTGCTGGGTCAGGTTTGCCAGGGCCGAACCGTCCTTCTCGGTCAGTGCCTGAACGACGTCCTGCAAGCGCGCGCTTTCCATCGGCACCCCGGCCAGCACGCCGCGCAGCACTCGCGCGTCGGCCAGGTCGATCAGCAGCGGCCCCTGCACCGCTTCCTGCAGCCCCGCCAGGGCCAACTCGGCCGCTTCCAGGTCGGCTTCGAGGCCGGCATGGCCAAAGATCTCGGCACCGAACTGCAGCGGTTCCCGCGTAGCGGCCAGGCCCGCAGGCCGCGTGTGCACCACCGGGCCGCAGTAGCACAGGCGGGTCACGCCTTCGCGGTTCAGCAGGTGCGCGTCGATGCGCGCGGCTTGCGGCGTGGTGTCGGCGCGCAGCCCCAGCGTGCGGCCGCTCAGCTGGTCGACCAGCTTGAAAGTCTGCAGGTCGAGTTCGCGCCCGGTGCCGGACAGCAGCGATTCCAGATGTTCCAGCAGCGGGGGGGTGACCAATTCAAAACCGTGGCCGCGGGCCCGGTCGAGCATGGCGCGCCGCAACTCTTCGATGCGCCTGGCCTGGGCAGGCAGCACATCGGCAATGTGCTCGGGCAACAGCCAAGCTGAACGCATGAAAACCACCGGTGTCAAAAGCAGCATTGTACCGGCCGGCCTGCGGCAGACTGGCCATTGCACGACGCGTGAGGGCGACGCGTGCCGGTGGCGCCACAGCGGCCGCGGCACGGGGCGGGCGCAAGGTCTGTGTCAGCGCCAGAGCATGAGCAGCCCGCTACCAATGGCCACGCTGCACAGACCCACGAATCGCAATTGGCCGTCGGTCAACTGCGTGGCCCGTTCAAACATGCAGCGCCAGCTGCCGGGACTGAACAGCGGCATCAGGCCTTCAAACACCAGCATCAATGCCAGTGCACCGAGCCAAAGGTCAGACACCGCCCAAAGCGACGGGACCCAGCCCGCCACGCTTCCTGCACATGGCTGCCAGGCGGCCCGCTACTTGCTGCCGCCGCCACTGCGCATGGCTTTGAAGAAGTCGCTGTTGGGGTCGACCACCATCACGTCGCTCTTGTTCCTGAAGCTGGCGCGATAGGCCTCCAGGCTGCGGTAGAACTGGGCGAATTGCGGGTCCCTGCCAAAGGCGTCTGCATACAACGCCGAGGCCTTGGCGTCGCCGTCACCCTTGATCTTCTGCGCGTCGCGGTAAGCCTCAGCGATGATGACTTCGCGCTGGCGGTCGGCGTCGGCCCGGATCTTCTCGCCTTCGGCAGCGCCTTGTGAGCGCAATTCGTTGGCCACCTGTTTGCGTTCCGACTCCATGCGGCGGTAGACAGAGTCAGTGATGTCGGCCACGAAGTCGACACGCTTGATGCGCACGTCGATGATCTCGATGCCGAAAGACTTGGCCTCGTCGGACAGCCGTGAGCGCACGTCCTGCATCACCTTCTCTCGCTCGGTGGACAGCATGGCGCGCACGTCACGCCGTGTCACCTCCTCGTTGAAGGCGGCCTGCACCACCGGTGACAGTCGGTTTTCGAGGTTGCGGAAATCGGTGCCGTTGTTTCTGATGAACTGGCGCGGTTCGGTGATGCGCCACTTGACCAGCCAGTCGATCACCAGGCTCTTCTTCTCGGCCGTGAAGATGGGTCGCGTCTCCGGGCTATCCAGCGTCTGCACGCGCTTGTCCAGGAACACCACGTTCTGGAAAGGCGGCGGCAGCTTGAACTTCAGCCCCGGGTCGGTGATGACTTCCTTGATCTCGCCCAACGCGTAGACCACGCCGACCTGGCGCTGGTCGACGACGAAGAGCATGCTTGCCGCAGCCATCACAGCGGCCACAAGGATGAAAACGGCAGAAACGATTTTGTTCATGGCGGTACCCGCTTCAGTGGGTTTTCAGCGGCCGTCGCGGTCGCGGCTGCGGCCGCCGTCGCGGCTGCGCACGTCGGCTGCGGGTGCGGGTGCGGTCGATGGGGTGTCCGCACCTGCAGTGGGCGGCGTGGCCATGTTCAGCGCCGGGCCTGCCGGCCCTGTCGCTGTCGACTGCTGGATCAGCTTGTCCAGCGGCAGGTACAGCAGGTTCGACCCGTTCTTGCTGTCGACCATCACCTTGCTGACATTGGTGTAAACCTGCTGCATGGTCTCGATGTAGAGGCGGTCGCGTGTCACCGCGGGCGCCTTTTGGTACTCGGTCAGCACCGAACGGAAGCGCTGTGCGTCACCTTCGGACTGCGCAATGACCCGCGAGCGGTAGCCCTCGGACTCTTCCTTCAGACGCGACGCGGTGCCGCGCGCCTTCGGGATGACATCGCTGGCGTAGGCCTGGCCTTCGTTCTTGAAGCGGTCACGGTCTGCACCGGCTTTCACCGCATCGTTGAACGCGGCTTGCACCGAGTCGGGCACCTGCACGTTTTGCATGTTCACGTTGGCTACCACGATGCCGGCCTTCAGCTTGTCGAGCTGGGCCTGGATGGACTTGGCCAGTTCGGTGGCGATGGCGTCGCGCTGCTCGTACAGCACCAGGTCCACCCGGCTGCGGCCGACAATTTCGCGCACGGCCGATTCGGCCGCTTGCACCACGGCTTCGTCGGGGCGGTTGTTTTCGAACAGGTAGGCGCGCGCATCGGCGCGGCGGTACTGCACCGTGAAGCGGATGTCGACGATGTTCTCGTCCTGCGTCAGCATGGACGAATCGCGCAGCCCGGTGGCTTGCACCACCGAATTGCGGCCCACGTCCACTGACTGCAACTGCGTGACGGCCACTGTCTCGTGAGACTGCACCGGGAATGGAAAGCGCCACTGAAAACCGGCGTCGCTGGTGTGGCTGTACTTGCCAAACGTGGTGACCACCGCCTGGTGGCCTTCCTGCACGATGAAGAAGCCGCTTCCCAACCACAGCAACAGGCTGACGACACCGATCAGCCCCAGCCCCAGGCCAGCGCTTTTCATGTCTGGCTGGAAGGGGCCTGGCCCGCCCGACGGTGGCTCGGCACCAGGGCGACCCGGGCTTCCGCCTTTGCGCCCGCCACCGAACAGCCCGTTGAGCTTGCGGTTGAAGTCGCGCCACAACTCGTCCAAGTCGGGTGGGCCGTCGTTGCGGTTGTTCATCACCAGGTCGCCAGCGCCACCGGCCAGGGCGGCCTTGCGGTGCGCCCATTGGGCCGCCACTGCAACGCGCAACGCGGCAGCTGAGGCAGCCAGGCGATCGGGGAAAGAGGGGTTGGACGGTTCGCGCATGCTGGTGCGTTGGTGTTTAGAGTGGTTCTGCAAGGGAGGAAGGAGCGTCGGAATCGTCGGTCAGCTGAGCGTTTTCGCCGGGCAGGCTGGCCGCGTGTGTATCGGAGGTCGAGACGGTGTGTGGCCCGAACCGCACATCAGATGGAGCCGGTTCGGCTTGGTTCAAGCTGGCCAGCGCCTGTTCAGCGACCGCCAGCCGAAGTTCTTCCAGCCCCAAGCCCGTATGGGCGCTGACAAACAGGCGTTGACGGCGCTGCACGGCGGGTGACTCGATCCAGTCGGCACGCTGGCGTGGCTGCTGGCTGTCTTCCAGCAGATCGCACTTGTTGTACACCAGGATCTGCGGCACGTCGCCAGCCCCGATTTCACGCAGCACGCGTTCAACCTCCAGCTGCTGCTCGGCCATCTGCGGGCTGGACGCGTCCAGCACGTGCAACAGCAGGTCGGCCTCGGCGGCTTCGTGCAGCGTGGCCTCAAAGGCTTCGACCAGCTTGTGCGGGAGGTCGCGGATGAATCCCACGGTGTCGGACAGCGAAGCCGACACCCCAGCAGGCCCCAGCCACAGGTTTCGCGTGGTGGTGTCCAGCGTGGCGAAAAGCTGGTCGGCGGCGTAGGCGCGCGCCTTCACCAGCGCATTGAACAATGTGGACTTGCCGGCGTTGGTGTAGCCCACCAACGAGATGCGGAAAGTACCGCGCCGGTCTCGCGCCTTGCGTTGCGTGCTGCGCTGCTTCTTGACCTTTTCCAACCGCGCTTTCACGCTCTTGATCCGCTCGCCAATCATGCGGCGGTCGAGCTCAATCTGCGCCTCGCCCGGACCGGCGCGGGTGCCGATGCCACCGCGCTGACGTTCCAGGTGTGACCAGCGCCCCACCAGACGCGTGGCCATGTACTGCAGACGTGCCAGTTCAACCTGCAGCTTGCCTTCGTGGCTTTGGGCGCGGTCGGCAAAGATGTCCAGGATCAGACCAGTACGGTCCGCCACTGGCACGCCCAGATGCTGTTCCAGATTGCGCTGCTGCGCCGGGCTCAGGCTTTGGTCGAAGATGACGCCGTGGGCTGAGGTGGCAGCCACCAAAGCCTTGATCTCATCGGCCTTGCCGCTGCCCACGAAGAGGGCCGGGTCGGGCGAACGGCGGCGGGCCACCACACGCCCCACGGCCACGTCGCCCGCCGATTCGGCGAGCAATGCCAGTTCGTCCAGCGTCGCATCGAAGCGGGAATTGCCGCCCACATCCACACCGACCAACACCGCGCGCGTCGGCTCGCTGCCGGTCGCGGCGGTGTTGTGAGAAGAGTTGCTCAAGGTGGCGGGTACTGGGCCGTGCCGGTCAGGCAGGGTCGGTGTTTTCGGCGGCGTGGAAATTCACCGCCCGACTGGGTACCACGGTGGAAATGGCGTGCTTGTAGACCATCTGCGTCACGGTGTTGCGCAGCAGCACCACGTACTGGTCGAAAGACTCGATGTGGCCCTGGAGCTTGATGCCGTTGACGAGGTAAATCGACACGGGCACGTGCTCTTTGCGAAGCAGGTTCAGAAAGGGGTCCTGCAAGAGTTGGCCTTTGTTGCTCACGATATGTTCCGTGTTGGAAATGGAAGAGGACTTCACGTTATCACAGCGACTCTTTTGCCGCTGAATCGAGCTGAATTGCTTCAGGCTCCCTTTTCGTCGAAGGGATTCTGGTGCGACCGGCTCTCGATCCGTATGGGTGTGCCCTCCAGCTTGAAGTGCGCGCGCAGCCGGCCCTCGAGGAAGCGCTTGTAGGTCTCGGGCAGGTGGTCCAGCGACGTGCCGTGGATCACGACCAAAGGCGGGTTCTGGCCGCCCTGGTGCGCATAGCGAATCTTCGGCCTGAATCGCCCTTCACGCGGTGGGGCCTGGAACTCGGCCGCCTCGTGCATCAGTCGCGTGAGCGCTGGAGTGGGCATCTTGATGGTGGCCGAAGCGTGGGCCCGCTGCAGCGCTTTCCAGACCGTGTTCAGACCCTGGCGGCGGATGGCCGAGATGTGCAGCACCGGCGCAAACTTCAAGAAGGCCAACCGGCTTTCAATGGACCGTTCAACGGTCTTGCGCTGGTAGTCGTCGGTGGCGTCCCATTTGTTCACCGCCACCACCACCGCGCGCCCGCTTTCCAGGATGTAGCCGGCGATGTGCGCGTCTTGATCGGTCACGCCCTGGGTCGCGTCGAGCAGCAGCAGCACGACGTTCGCATCGGCGATCGCCTGCAGCGTCTTGACGACCGAGAACTTCTCGATCGCCTCGAACACCTTGCCCTTGCGGCGCAGGCCGGCGGTGTCGATCAGCTCGAACTTGCGCCCGTCGCGCTCCAGCGGCACGTGGATGGCGTCGCGGGTGGTTCCGGGCTGGTCAAAGGCCACCAGGCGCTCTTCGCCCAACCAGGCGTTGATCAGCGTGCTTTTGCCCACGTTGGGGCGGCCTGCCACGGCCAGCCGTATGGGCCGGTCGGTTGCATCGGGTTCTTCGTCGCCCGGTTCGGGGATGCCCAGGCTGTCCAGCACGGCTTCCAGCAGGCTGCGAATGCCTTGCCCGTGCGCAGCGGAAACGGGATGGGGCTCGCCCATGCCGAGTTCATGAAACTCGCCCAGCATTGGCGATTCGTTCATGCCCTCGGCCTTGTTGATGGCAAGGAAGACCTTCTTGCGTTGCGAGCGCAGGTACTGGGCGATGTCCTGGTCCTGGCCCGAAAGCCCCGACCGCACGTCCAGCACGAAGATCACGGCGTCGGCCTCGGCCACGGCCTGGCGGGTCTGCTTGGCCATTTCGGCCACCACGCCCGTGGGCTTCTGCGGCTCGAAACCGCCGGTGTCGACGACGATGAACTCGCGGCCGGCCAGGTGCGCGTCGCCGTAATGGCGGTCGCGGGTGAGGCCGGCATAGTCGGCGACGATGGCGTCGCGCGTCTTCGTGATGCGGTTGAACAACGTCGACTTGCCGACGTTGGCTCTGCCGACCAGGGCGATGACCGGCTTCATGGTGATGTGAGGGCTGCGTTCAGGGGTGGCTTCGGTGCGGGCTGATGTGGGCTGAAGCGGGTTGAGGTCTTCAGTTGGCCCGAAAGGCAAACAAGCCGCCGGCCTGGGTGACCACCAGCAGGGTGCCGCCCGATACCACCGGCGACCCAACCACGGGCTTGCCGTCGGTGGGCAGGCGCAACTGCAGTTCGCCATTGGCGCCGGACAGGAAGTGCACCTGGCCTTCGCTGTCGCCAAAGACAACCGAAGGGCCCACGGTCTGCGCGCCGCTCAGGCCCCGGTACAGCAGTTTTTCATTGCTCCAAACCACGTCGCCGGTGGCTGCACGCCACGCGGTGATGCGGTCGCTGGCGTCGGCACCAAAGATGGTGTCGCCATCACCGGCCACCCCTTTAATGCCGCCGGCGTTGCGCGACCACAGCACGGTTCCGCGTTCCACGTCGGCGCAGCCCACGGCCGACTGGAATGCACGCATGCAGACCCGCTCGCCCTGGCGCGCCAACGGGCCCACCAGGTCGGCCAGGCGCTCGACTTCGTTGCTGCCTCGCGGCGTGGCCATCGGCACTTCCCACTGAACGGTGCCGCGCAGCGGGTCCACACCGGCCAGGCGAGCGCCCTGCCCCACCAGCAGCGTGTTCTTGTAAGCCGCCAGCACGCTGGCTTGGGCCAGCGTCAGCGCGTCACCGGGGCGGGACAGTGTCCACAGACGCCTGCCGTCCAGCGCGTCAAAGGCGTGCACGGCACGGTCCACGCCCATCACGAACACCCGCTCGCCGGCCACGAAGGGCGGCGTGACCACGCTGGCCGGCACACGCTTGCGCCAGATCTCGCGGCCGTTCTCGAAAGTCACGACCTGGTTCGTGCGCGTCACCACGCTGGTGAAGCGGCCATCGCTGCCGACGCCGGCCGACAACGCTTCGCCGGTCTGCGCCGTCCAACGCACGGAGCCGGTCTGCACGTCCAGCGCAGAGACGTCACCGCGGCCGTTGGCGACATGAAACGCGCCGTCGCGCGCCAGAGGCACCAGCGCAAAGCCAACGCTTCCCAGATTGGTGGTCCACACCTGCGAGGCTGAAATCTTGGGCTGGAAAGTCTCCAGCGGCGTGGGCTTGGGCCTTTCGGCCGCGCAGCCAGCCAACACGGCCAGAGCGAGGCCGGCAGCCAGCCGCAGCGCGGGCGCCAGGACCCCGGCGCACTTCACTTCGTGGCTCCGCTGGCAGCGGCCGGTTGCGCCTTGGCGCTCACAGCAGCCGTTGGCTCGGCAGGCGCCGGCGGCGCGCCGAGCGCCGTGAGCTTGGCTTCCACCAGACGCCGGTAGTCAATCTTGTCGCTCATGGCCTTGTAGGCGGCCTGGTAGGCCACCACCGCCTCGGGCTTCTTGCCTTGCAGCACCAGCACGTCACCCCGGCGGTCGGCCGCCAGGCCTTCAAAACCGGGCGCCGTGGCGCCATCCACCGCCTTCAGGGCCTCGTCAAACCGCTTGGCCTGCGCGTGCAACGCGGCCAGCCGAAGCTGCCCGACGGTGCGCAATTCGTCGTCCTTGCCGTTTTGCACCAGCCACTGCAGCGAAGCCTGGGCGGCGTCGGCCTGGCCCTTGTCAAACTGGGTCTTGGCAGTAAGCAGCGCTGCTTGCTGCGCGGCGGCCGTGCGCGGAAAACGTTCCTTCATGTCGTTGAAGACCCGGCCTGCCTTGTCGGCATCTGCAACCTGGGCAGCGCGCTCGAGTTCGTCGTACATCGCCCCCGCCTTCACGCCCTGTTCGCGCTGCCAGTACTGCCAGCCGTTCCAGGCCGCAAAGGCACCCAGCACCAGCAGCAGCAACCCGGTGATCAGGTTGCCGTGCTTGTTCCAGAAGGCCTTGAGGGCGTCGAGTTGTTCCTGCTCTTGCAGGTCTAGATTGGTGGCCATGGGGTGAGCGGTGGGTGCGTCGGTGCGGGTGGCGGCAAAGCCTGCGATTATGCGTTGCGCAATTCAGCAGCCCAGGCCGAAGCCGCGGCAACGGGCCGGCTGGATTGGGCCGTGGTTGCGTCACGCAGTGCTTTCAGCGCCACCTCACCGCGGGCCACTTCTTCTGCACCGAATATCAACGCGAAGCGAGCGCCGCTGGCATCGGCCTTCTTGAACTGCGATTTCACGCTGCCCCAGGCGTCTTTGCCTGCGGCGTGCATCTGCACGCTCACACCCGCCGCGCGCAGCGTTTCGAGGGTGGCCACGGCCACCCCCAGGGCTTCAGGGCCCGGCACGATGGCGTAGACATCGGGCGCCAGCGCCGCAGGTGCTGTGCCCGACTGTTCCACCAGGTCCAGCACCCGTTCGATGCCCATGCCCCAGCCGATGCCCGGCGCGGGTTTGCCACCGATCAGTTCCACCAGGCCGTCGTAGCGCCCACCACCGCACACGGTGCCCTGGGTCCCCAGGCGGTCGGTGACCCACTCGAAGACGGTGAGGTTGTAGTAGTCCATGCCGCGCACCAGGCGCGGGTTGATGCGGTAGGGCTGGCCGGCCGCGTCGAGCACCGCACGCAGGGCATCAAAGTGCTTCAGCGAAGCTTCACCCAGGAATGACATCAGCTGCGGCGCCGCTTCCACCACCGGCTGCATGGCCGGGTTCTTGGTGTCCAGGATGCGCAGCGGGTTGCTGTGCAGGCGCCGCTGGGCTTCGGCGTCCAGCAGGCCGTGGTGGGCTTCAAAGTGCGCGATCAGCGCCGCCCGGTGGGCCTTGCGTTCATCGGCCTGGCCCAGGCTGTTGATCTCAAGACATATGTCGGACAGGCCCAGTTCACGCCACAGCGTGCGGCACATCAGGATGACTTCGGCGTCGACATCAGGCCCGGCGAAACCCAGCGCTTCCACGCCCACCTGGTGGAACTGCCGGTAGCGGCCGCGCTGCGGCTTTTCGTGCCTGAACATGGGGCCGATGTAGAACAGACGCTTGCCGCCTTCGTACAGCATGGAATGTTCGATGGCCGCCCGCACCACGCCGGCCGTGCCTTCGGGCCGCAGTGTCAGTGCATCACCGTTCATGCTGTCGATGAAGGAATACATCTCCTTTTCGACGATATCGGTCACTTCGCCCAGGCCGCGCACGAACAGCGGCGTCGGCTCGACGATGGGCACGCGGATGTTCAGGTAGGCATACCGGCGCATCAGCGCCCGCACGGTGTCCTCGAACCACTCCCAGCGCGCTGACGCAGGGGGCAGGATGTCGTTCATGCCTTTGACGGCTTGAATCGGTTCTGGCATGGGTGAATCTGAAGCTGAAGTGCAGGAAGGGGCTTGCACACGGCGGGCGCAAGCGTCGGGCCGGCTGCCGCAGAAGTCTGCGGCTGGCGGCGTTCAGTGGGTGGCCGTGGCGCTGGCGCTGGTGGTCTGGCCGAAGCGGCGTTCGATGTAGTTCTCGACGATCTTGTGGAACTCTTGCGCAATGCCGTCGCCACGCAGCGTAACGGCCTTCTCGCCGTCGATGAAGACCGGCGCGGCCGGGGCTTCACCGGTGCCCGGCAAACTGATGCCGATGTCGGCATGCTTGCTTTCGCCAGGGCCGTTGACGATGCAGCCCATCACCGCCACCTTCATGTTTTCGACACCCGGGTAGCGGCTCTTCCAAACCGGCATCTGGGCGCGCAGGAAGTCGTCGATTTCCTTGGCCAGTACCTGGAACGTGGTGCTGGTGGTGCGGCCGCAGCCCGGGCATGCGGTGACGCTGGGGTTGAAGGCGCGCAGGCCCAGCGACTGCAGGATCTCGAGCGCCACCACCACCTCCTGTGTGCGCGCTTCGCCCGGCTGCGGTGTCAGGCTGACGCGGATGGTGTCGCCAATGCCTTCCTGCAGCAGGATGGACAGAGCCGTGGCGCTGGCCACCGTACCCTTGGTGCCCATGCCTGCTTCAGTCAGGCCCAGGTGCAGCGCGTAGCGGCAGCGCTGGGCCAGCGCGCGGTACACGGAAATCAAATCCTGCACACCGCTGACCTTGCAGCTGATGATGATCTGCTCGGGTTTCATGCCCAGCTCGCAGGCCATCTCGGCCGAGCTCAGCGCGGACTGCACCAGCGCCTTGTACATCACCAGTTTGGCATCCACCGGCGATGCGCTGGCCGCGTTCTGGTCCATCAGGTGGGCCAGCAGTTCCTGGTCCAGGCTGCCCCAGTTCACGCCGATGCGCAGCACCTTGTCGTAGCGCACAGCGGCTTCCACCATCTGTGCGAACTGGCGGTCGCGCTTGTCGCCCTTGCCAACATTGCCGGGGTTGATGCGGTACTTGCTGAGCGCCTGGGCCATGGCCGGGTAGTCGGTCAGCAGTCGGTGGCCATTGAAATGGAAGTCGCCGATCAGCGGTGTGGCAATGCCCATGCGGTCGAGCTGCTCGCGGATGTGCGGCACGGCTTCGGCGGCTTCGGGGGTGTTGACGGTGATGCGCACCATCTCGCTGCCGGCCTGCGCCAGTTCCTTGACCTGGATGGCGGTGCCGATGACGTCCACCGTGTCTGTGTTGGTCATGGACTGCACACGCACGGGCGCGTCGCCACCCACGGTGACCACGTGGTCGCCCCAGCGCACATGGGCCTGCAGCGAGCGCCGCGGCGCGGGCGTGGCCGATTCAATCCAGTCTTCAGCGGCGGGCATGTTCATGGTGTTTCCGTGGGGAATGTCTGGGCTGGGCGCGCGGCCATCATTGCAGTTCAAAGCGCGCCACATTTTCGCGCGACCGGGCGATGACATCGACTGGCTTGCCCATGAACAACAGCTGTGTGGCCGCGGCGTTGCCCACCAGCAGTTTCAGCGGCAAGGGGCCGTCTACCCCCACCGTACGCCCGGGTTGCACGATTTCGCCCAGCAGCGTGCGCCCTTTGGCGTCACGCACTTCCACCCACGAGGCGTCGGTGGTGGTGATCACGAGTGCACCGCCTACCGAAGGCGCGGCTCCTGCCGACTGCGGCGGTGCGGAAAATACCGTTTCGGCGCTGGAGGGGCGGTCTTTGGCCGCTTCCTGTGTGCCGCTGGACAGCAGCATCGCCGGGGCCATGAAGGGCGCCGCGCTGGCTGCCGGGGCTGCAACAGCCGGCGGCGCCGCTGGCGCTTCGCCTGTGGGCGCGGTTGTCGCTGCGGCTGAAGGCGCTGGCGCTGGTGAAGGCGTGGGCACGATGGTCTTCGACGCCGCAGGGGCGGCCTTCGGGCCGGCAGTGCCGCTCAGGTTCCACCAAGTGCTGGGCACCAGTTGCACCACCGCGGCGGCGACGATCAAGATGGCCGCACCCCACAGCAGCGGCCCCAGGCTGCGCACCGAAGGCTGCTGGTCGGCGCGGCCGCTGCGTTCGCGGTAGGGCGTGCCCTGGATGCGCGAAGCCGGTTCCAGCGGAATGGCGCCACTCGCCGGCAGCCGCGCCAGCACCGGCTTGGGGTCGATCTTCAGGTGGCGGCAGATCGTTTGCGCCAGCGCACGGGCGAAAGTAGCGTCGGGCAGTTCACCCAGGCGGTCGCCCTCCAGCGCCTCGACCTTCTTGGGGGTGACCTTGATGGCGGCCGCCAGCGCGGCGATGTGCAGGCCCTGGGCCTCGCGCGCAGCGCGCAGCATGGCGCCCGCCGTGGTGCCTGCGGGCGTGTCCAGTGGCATCGGCGAACCCCTGCCGTCAGCGTCAGTCATCAAATCTCCCCAACTCGAAGCGCAAGGTCTCGGGCGCCTGCGGGAAACGCTGGCGCAACTGGGACCCCAGGTCCTGCACGGCGTCGGCATTGCCGATGCGCTTTTCCACACGGGCGGCCAGCCACAAACTTTGTGCCGAAACCTGCTCGGGCACGGCGTTGACGCGGCGGATCAGGAACCGCGCGCGCTCCAGCTCGCCGCGCTGCAGCAGCAGTTCGCTCAGGTTGTAGGCGGTGACCGGGTTGGCCGGGTCCAACTCGAATGACCGTGACAGGCTGCGTTCGGCCTGCGACGTGCGCCCGGCACGCGCCTGGCACACGCCCAGAGCCAGCAGGGTGCGCACCTGGTCACGGTACTGCGGCAGGGCCATGGCGGTTTCAAACAGGGCTTCGCTCTCGGCAAAACGCCGCTGCTGGCACAGGAACCAGGCCCGGTTGTGCAACGGCCCCCCGTCGCCGGGCGACAACTGGATGGTGCGCTGGAAGGCTGCATCGGCCGCCACGGCGTCGCCCATGCTGGCCAGCACCAGCGCCCGCATGCCGTGTGCTTCGGCCATGTCGGGCTTGGCTTCCAGGGCCTGCCGAACCTCGTCCAGCGCCGTGGTGAGCTGGCCGCGGCTCAAGTACAGACTGGCCAATTCCAGCCGCACCTGCGCACGCCGTTGCGGGTCGCCGGGTTCGTTGCTGGCCCGCACTTCGCGGGTGTCGGTGGGCGCCGTGCTGCGGGCACAACCGCCCAGCAACACCAGCGCCAATGCAGCAGTCAGCAGCGCCGACCCTGCAGACCACCCGCCGCAGGGGGTGGCAGCTGTTCTGACGCAGGTCATGACGCCAACCCCGGGCCGGGGGCGGCCACGACGGGAATGGCCACTCGGCGCCCGGCCAGGCGCTCTTTGGCGTGGGTGCGGTCTTGCACCTCGCCGGCCAGCTGGCCGCACGCGGCGTCAATGTCGTCGCCGCGCGTCTTGCGCACCGTGGTGACGATGCCCGCCGATTGCAGCACCGCTGCAAAGGCCTGCACACGTTCTGGCGGCGAGCGCAGCAAGCCGGACGCTGGGAAAGGATTGAAAGGAATCAAATTGACCTTGCACGACAAGCCGCCCTGCGCACCAGCGGCGCTGCGGGGCGCGCGCACCAGCTGCACCAGGGCCTGGGCCTGCTCGGGCGAATCGTTCACACCGTCCAGCATGCAGTATTCCAGCGTGATGAAGTCGCGCGGCGCGGCCTGCAGGTACTGGCGGCAGGTGGCCAGCAGTTCGGCAATCGGATATTTGCGGTTCAGCGGCACCAGGTGATCGCGCAGCGCATCGTCGGGCGCGTGCAGCGACACGGCCAAAGCCACGGGGCAGTCTTGCTGCAGGCGTTCGATCATCGGCACCACGCCCGAGGTCGACACCGTGACCCGGCGGCGCGACAACCCGTAGCCATGGTCGTCCAGCATGGTGCGCAGCGCGGGCACCAGCGCGTCATAGTTCTGCAGCGGCTCGCCCATGCCCATCATCACCACGTTGTCGATGGCCCGTGTGCCCGCCGGCAGGCCCAGGCTGCTGCGCAGCCGGTGCTCGGCAAACCACAGCTGGAAGATGATCTCGCCGGTGCTCAGGTTGCGGCTGAAGCCCTGGTGGCCAGTGGAACAGAACCGGCACCCCACGGCGCAACCGGCCTGCGACGACACACACAGCGTGCCGCGGTCGGCCTCGGGTATGAACACGGTTTCCACCGCGTTGCCTTGGCCGACATCGAACAGCCACTTCACGGTGCCGTCGGCCGAACGGTGCTCGGCCAGCAGGGGCAGGCCGCGTATCTCGGCGCTGCCCTGCAGCTTGACGCGCAAAGAGCGCGCCAGGTCGGTCATGTCGTCAAAACCGCTGGCACCTTTCTGGTGGATCCAGCGGAACAGCTGCACAGCCCGAAAGCGCTTCTCACCCAGCCCCAGGCAGTATTGAGCCAGCGCTTCGAGATCGAGATCAAGCAGGTTGACCGGCATGAGGGTGGCTTCGGTGAAAAGGGCACGCGAAGCGGCAGGCCAGGCACAGGGCCTGGCCGCGGCCGTTCAACGGGCGTAAACGTTCATGCCGGGGAAGAAGAAGGCGATCTCCACCGCGGCGGTTTCGGACGCGTCAGAGCCGTGAACGGCGTTGGCGTCGATGCTGTCGGCGAAGTCGGCGCGGATGGTGCCCTTCTCGGCCTTCTTGGGGTCGGTGGCGCCCATCAGCTCGCGGTGCTTGGCGATGGCGTTTTCGCCCTCCAGCGCCTGGATCATCACCGGGCCCGAGATCATGAAGCTCACCAGGTCGTTGAAGAAGGGGCGTGCCTTGTGCACGGCGTAGAAAGCTTCGGCTTCACCGCGTGACAGATGCGCCATCTTGGCGGCCACGACTTTGAGGCCGGCCGACTCGAAACGGGCGTAGATCTGGCCGATGACGTTCTTGGCGACGGCATCGGGCTTGATGATGGACAGGGTGCGTTCGACGGCCATGATGAAACGGATCTCCTAAAGGTCTGAAACTGGACAAAGCCAAGGATTGTAGGGCGCGGTGTCTTGCAGGAATATGAAACGTTGGGTTGCATGCGGACGGCACCGCACGCAAGCTGTTGCTCAGCGGCGCCCGCCGCTGCGCGGCCCGCGGCTGCGGTTGCGCACCGGGCCAGGGCCGCCGGTCCCAGGGCCCTTGCCCGGGCCGCT
>JAYSXE010000192.1:0-17389 GCA_043717565.1 Burkholderiales bacterium
GGCCAGCAGCCTGGCGCAAGGGGCACACGATGAGCGTGCTTGCAGCCCGCGCCCGCGCCTACACCGGCCGCAAAGACCAGCCCGCCGCGCGCCCTGCACAGCCGCGCAACAACGCGCTGGCGCAGATACACATTGCCAAGGCGCAGCTGGGCCTGGACGACGGCACCTACCGCGACATGCTGTGGGCGGTGGCCCGCGTGAAGAGCGCGAAAGACCTGGACCACGCCGGCCGCGCGCGCGTGCTGGCCCACCTGGTGGCCAGCGGGTTCAAGGCCGCACCTCCGAAAGCCCCCACCGCAGGCCGGCCGCACAACATGGACGACGAGCAGCGCGGCCCCATGCTGCGCAAGATCGAAGCGCTGCTGCTGGACGCAGGCCGCAGCTGGCCCTATGCGCACGGCATGGCCAGGCACATGTTCAACGTCGACGATGTGAGCTTCTGCCACCCGGGCAACCTGCACCGCATCGTGGCCGCGCTGGAGCTGGACAAGAAGCGGCGCGGCCAGCGCGCTGCCGCAACCGGCACGCCAGCAGCAGCCCCCACACCAGAAGGCGGTGCGGCATGAACGGCGCCGTCACCACCACCGTGGACCTGGCCGCAGCAGCACGCCACGCGCAGCCCGGCGCCTGCATGTTCAACCCGCCCGTGCTTGACGCGCTGATGCAAGCGATGGTTGACGGCCAGCGCAGCACCTTCTGGCAAGTTGGCCGGGTGCTGGTTGAAGTGCGCGTGCTGGGCGTGAGCGGCCAGCCCCTGGCGGCAACCTTCACCCACCACGACGCGCCAGCCGCATGGAGCGCAACCTGATGCAACTCACCTGCACCGTTTGCCATGCCCAGCAGCCGCTGGAAGCCATGCTGAAAGACGAAGCCGGCCGCGAGCTGATGGGCATGCTGGTAAGCCTGCAGCCGCCGCTGCTGCTGCCGCTGGTGCACTACCTGGGCTTCTTCCGCCCGGCCAAGCAGCAGCTGGGTTGGGGCCGCAGCCTGCGCCTGGCGCGCGAGGTGGTTGACTTGGCGCCCTTTGCCGCCGACGTGCTGGCCCAGGCGCTGACCGAGGCCAACCGGGGCCTGGACGAGAAGCGGCTTCAAGGCGGCTTCAAACCCCTGGGCAACCACAACTACCTGAAGCGCGTGCTTGAGACCCTGCTGGCCCGTGAAGGGGCCAGCGTGGGTGCGGTTGAAGTGGCTGCCAGCGCCGCGCCAGCGCGCCGCCTGCCGCGCAGCCAGGCCGGCCAGGCGCTTGTAGACCTGGAGAGCCTGCGCAAATGAGCCGCCACAACCACCTTGACGACGTGGAGCCGCCAACCTGGCTGCACAACCGGGTGCTGGACGGCGTGCAGTTTCTGCGCGCGCTGGGCCTGCCCGGCACGCCGGCCGCCGAGGTGGCCCGCCTGACCTTCACGGCCTGGTTGGCGGCCATTTGGAACAACGGCGCGCTGGCCTGGAACGAACAGATGGACAGCGCGCGCCTGTACCGCGCCTTCGAAGCCGCCGCAGCGGCTGCCACGCGCTGGCCCACACCGCGTGAGGTGTTGGCCGCCATGCCACCGCGGCAGACTTTGCCGGCGCTGGCGCACTGCGCGGCAGAGCCCACGCCTGAGCAGCGTGCGGCACTGCGCAGCGCACGCCGCCGCGTGACCGACCACATGACCACCACCACAGCCGCAAGGCCTGCGGCTGGCGACACCGGGAGACCCGCATGAGCAGCACCCACCTGAAAGCACCCGAGGACTACTACCCCGAGATCTTGCGCGACCTGGCCGACCGCGTGGCGCGCAAGCTGGTGGATACCAAGGTATGCCAGGCTGACCAGGCCAATGCCATTGGCCGCAGCTTGGCCGACGATGTGAGCGACGCCTGGCAGGGCCAGATCATCGTGGTGCCGAAGGCCGCGCAATATAAGGCGCGAGTGCGGTGGAACGAGATGTGGGAAGCCTTCAACGGCCACAACCACGCCGAGCTGGGCCGCCAGTACGGCATGGGTGTGAAGCAGGTGTACCGCGTGCTGAAGCACATGGCAGCCTACCACCGCAGCCGCGGGCCTGATCTATTCGCGCAGGCGCCATCACCGGCCGGCACTTCAACAGGTGCAATGCCAGCCAGCGCCGTTGCACACCCGCCGCTGGTACCGCCCCGCGCAGAGACATCCACCCGCCAACATCACCTGGGAGCCGACCATGCTGAACAAGACTGAGAGCCGCCAGCCCGCGGCACGCCTGCCCTTCCTGGCCCTGTGCCTGGCCGCGCTGCTGGCCCTGGCCGGCTGTGGCGGTGGCTGCGACGACGACGAGGCCGAAGTGCAGCGCCGCAACCCGACGGTGAACTGCGCCGAACAACCTGGACTGTGCAAGTGATGCGCCGCGCCACCACCACCCCCGAGACCGCCCACCCCTTTCAAGCCCGCAACAAGGAAGGACTGAACCTGAACATGACCAACCACACTCAACGACCCCACCTGCATTTGGCCGCGGCACTGCTGCTGGCCCTGGCGGTGGTGTCGGCAGCCGGCTGCGCGTCAACGCCTTCAACCGAAAACCGGGTGACGTGCAGCAAGGCCAAGGACGCGGGATTTTTCACGATCATGTTTGCGGCGGTGGGCCTCAGCTTTCGCGTTGCTGAGGCCGACACACGGCAGGTGTGCGCCGATGACCAGGTCGCGCCGAAGGCGCCGGCTGCAGCTGTGTCGGCTGCTGGTAAGTGAACTGCGCATGGTCAAGAGCCGCAACATTCTGCCGCCCAAGCGCTTCTGGACCGCCGATGAGGAGTCCTATCTGCGCGCGCACTATGTCAACACGCTGACGGTCGACCTTGCGCGCCAATTGGGCTGCGGCATCACCCGCGTGCTGGCGAAGGCGAATTCGATGGGGCTGAAGAAGTCGAAGGACGTCATAGCCGAGACCGCCCGCGAGCGCAGCAATCGCCCAGGCCACGGCAGCCAGCGCACGCGCATCCAGGCTGGCCAGGAACCCTGGAACAAGGGCTTGCACTACTTGGCAGGCGGCCGCAGCGCCGAGACCCGCTTCAAGCCCGGCATTCGCCCGCACACCTGGGTTCCCATCGGCAGCTACCGCACCACCGAGGGCGGCCGGGTTCTTGAGCAGAAGGTCAATGACCTGCCCGGGCCGAACAGCGTGCGCTGGAAGCCGGTCTCCCGCCTGGTGTGGGAGGCCGCGCACGGCCCTGTGCCCGCTGGCCACCTCGTGGTCTTCAAGCCCGGCCGGCAGACCGCCGACCCGGCACTGATCACGCTGGATGCGCTGGAGTGCATCGACCGCAGGGAACGCATGCGCCGCAACAGCCTGCACACCATCATGCCGCCCGAGCTGCGCGGCCTAGTGCAGCTGCGCGGCGTGCTGGCAAGGACCATCAACAGCAAAGCAAAAGGAGCTGACGAAACATGAGCCAGGACATCACCAGTCTGCGCGAGTATCTGTTCGCAACCATCGAAGCCGTCAAGGCCGGAACCATCGACCTGGACAAAGCGCGCGCGGTCAACGAGATCGGCAAGACCTTAGTGGACACGGCGCGCGTCGAGGTCGACTACCTGCGCGCAACCGGCGGCGGCGAGAGTGAGTTCCTGCGGACCGCCATTGAGGGAGACGACCTGCCGAAGGGCATCACCGGGCGCACGGTGCACAGGCTGAAGTAGGACATGCCGCCCAACGTTTTTGTGAACGGGCGCCAGTGAGGCCCGGCCAAATGCGGAGCTGTTGCGCGCTCCGTTCGACATGATGTTGGGCGGCTTGGTGGATGAACTAACGAAAGGTGGTGTGTGATGGCTGAAGTGTTGGACGCTTGGTTTCTGGTGGCGTTCCGCTTTACGTGCGGCGTTGCAGGGCTCGGCATTGTTGTTGGCGGTGCCGCGTACTGCTTGTTTTGGGCGCTGGAGCGATTGCTATGCGTAGCGGCCATCATGGAAGCCGTCAAAGAGGCGCGCCAGCAGGGCCGAGGGCCAATTCTGAAGGCGTGGCAGTGGTGGCGCGGCTGATGCCGCCCAACGAAAAGCTGAAAGGGCGCCGTGACCAAGCATGAAGAACCCAACGGTGCCGGCAGCGCTCCTTTCGAGCGAGGGGTTGGGCGGCTGGTGAACGAAGCTACGAAAGGATGAACGCGATGCAACAACTGACGGTGATACAAGACCCGGTGGCCGACGCGCTGGACGATATGGCCGCGCTGGGCCTGCACTGGACGCGCAACCGTGAACGCGGACGCATGCCGAACGGTATACGCCAAGCAATGCTGCTTGTGGCGCGGGAGGCACTGGCGCATGAGGACGCCCAGGCGCGCAGCACGAACCAGCTCATGGACAACCTGTGCGGGCCTGCTGCCTACGTGCGCAACAACGGCGGCCAACCATGAGCGGCATCACCGTGATCGTGGTGCCGACATGGGCTGTGTGGCTGTTTGTGGGGTTTGCGGTGGCGAACATTGCGCAGCACCTGTGGAAGATTGCGCTGCTTCGGAAGCAGGCCCGCCACGAGCAGCCCAACGTGCTGGTAACTTGGACCCAAAGGCCGGCACAGACCGACGAGTAAGCGCCCCAAGGCCGCAAGCCTTTGGGGCTCAAGTTGACCAGCGGGTTAAGCCGCTTTTTGGAGAATGCAATGACGTTGAACTGCAAAAAGGGCGACGTGGCCCAGGTGATCCGTGCGGACGCGAACCCGGCGCACCTCGGCGCAGTTGTCGTGTGCGAATGGTTCCAGTGCTTCGAGCATCGCGGCGGCCCGGGATGGAAAACCCTGCCTGAACTGCGCACGGCTGGTGGGGCGCCGATTGTGTGGGACGACCGCGATCTGCGCCCGCTGCGCGACAGCGACGGCCAGGACGAGATGCTGCGGCTGGTAGGGCTGCCCAATGTGGGCATGCCACAAGCGGCTTAACGTTCAAATTGACTTGGAGACAACGCGATGACTGTTGACGAAGCGAAGGACTGCGGGCCGTTGGCTCTCAAGTCGAATTTGGTGTTAGGCCCGCACGCGCTGAAGCCGTGCGCGCATTGCGGCCACACGACAGCACCGAAGATGACCAGCGCAGCGGAGCTGAACTGCGACGATGGAGACGACTTCAACGCCTGGCCACACAGTGACAGCTTCGCCGTGATCTGCGACGCTGCCCGGCCAGGCGGTGCAGGCGGCTGCGGCGCAATGGGCGGCTTCATGCCGACCGAGACGGAAGCGGCGCAGCGATGGAACACGCGAGCAAGCGACGACGACGACGACGAACCGGCGTACACGGCGCAACAAGTGGCCGATGCCTGCATGGCCGCCGAGATACCCGACAGCAAGTGCGAGAGCCTGCTGCTGGCATTGCGAGCCTAACGTTCAAATTGACTTGGAGACAACGCGATGACCACGAAACCAACCGAAGCGCACGACGCTACGACCGCCACAGGGCCGTTGGCTCTCAAGTCGAATTTGGTGTTAGGCGTCAACGCCACGACCGGATGCAAATGCACGTTCACGCAGTACATGGTGGGCGACGGCTGCGACGTGTGCAATCCGACGAAGGCGCTGGAGTACGCGCGTGAGACGATGGCAGACTTGCAAGCGCATCGAGACATGCTGGCCGCCGCGCTGCGCCGGCTGATTGACTGCTACTCGGTGTCGCACGCGCCAAAGGTTCGCGCGGACTGCTGGGCGCAGGCACAGAAGGCGCTGGATTTTGACGCCTAACGTAAAAGTAAGCGGCGCCGGCACGGCGTCCGCTTGACTGCCGGGTTAGGCCCCAACGTGACCAACTAGGAGATTAAAAATGGACGACAAAGAACAAAGCGCGATTGATGCACTGCGCTCTGCTGGCCTTGAAGCCGAGGCCGCCGCAGTTGAAGAACTGCGCATGATCCACTTGGCGACGATTGACGTTTACCACGCTGCATTGAGAGCCAGTTTCAAGAATGGGCAGGCCGCCGAGCGCGACGTGTTGCGAGCGGCCGCCCGCCAGCTTGAAGTAAGCCACACCGGAATGAGCTACGGCGACGAGAAGCGCAACGACGTCACCGGATACACCAAAGGTTGGGGAGATTGCTTAGCTGGCCTAAAGAAAATGGTGGGCCTTGGGGCCTAACTAGGTAATACGCACACTTTTAAAAGTATGCGCCGCATTCTCAAGCAATCACCCAAGCTGGCAAGGTCGCGCAAACTCGGCCACATCGCTTGGCGAGCCCGAGACGAAGCCGTAAGGCTGAGCGTGCCGCCACCGCCACCAGACCCACGGCCTGGCGATGAGGTTCAAGAGTGGTTGTTCTCCGGCCCAGGCTGGGCGCACCGCGTGCAGCTGCTCGTGCCGCCCGACAAAGGCCGCAATCGCCCCAGGTCAGACCAGCACATGGTGCTGCTCGACGGCGAGCAGGTCGCCGAACGCATAAGCATCACTGCAGCTCTTCGGTTGATCCAGACCGACTACCTGCCGCGCCAGCAAACGCGCGCACAGCGGCGCGAGTGGCAATCATGGGCCAATGTGCGGCCAGGCGATGACGGTGACCGTGAAGCAGCGGCGGATGCGGCAATGGCAGCCTGAGCCCACCGCAATCATTCGCTCGCGCGAAAAGACCCACGCGCAGGCGCGAGCCACCATCGTGGCATGCCTGATACGCCCCTGCTGACCGACCGTTGGCTGACCCAGAACTTCAGCCTTGCCGAGCTGACTGACAGCCTGCAGGCCGAGCGTCGCGGCATCAGCAACACGCCGGCCCCCGATGCCAAACGCAACCTGCTGCACCTGGCGCTGTGGCTTGAAGACCTGCGCGCGCTGTTGGGTGGCGCACCCATCCTCATCAGCAGCGGCTACCGCAGCCCGGCGCTGAACACCGCCATCAAGGGCGCCAAGAACAGCCTTCACATGAAGGGCCTGGCAGCCGACTTCACGGCACCGCGCTACGGCACGCCGCTGGACATCTGCAGGTTCATCGAATCGCAGCACACGCTGCAGTTCGAAGAGTTGATCTACGAAGGCAGCTGGGTGCACATCGGCCTGGCTGCCCCATCTGTCACCCAGCCGGCCCGCCGCGTGTTGACCGCACGCTTTGTGCGGGGCCGGCCAACCACCTACACCACGGGGCTCCCGAAGTGAAAAACAACTTTCTCGCTGCGGCCCTGGTGGCCGCTGCTGCAGGCATTGCCGGCGCGGCAACGGCCGTCATTCCGCAGCCCGCGCCGCTGGTGGACAACCGCCTGGCCGTGCGCACTGAGGCAGCCGTTCGCCGCGCATGGGGTGGCACGCGCCAGAGCCCCCTGCACGGCTGGCCAGGCCCCGGCTGGAGCTATGCGCACGTGAAGCGCACCGCGCGCAAGCGCGCCAAACAGCTGCGCAACCGCCTGGCGCAACGCGGCGGCAGCAAGCGCGCCTGCAGGGGTGCCCGCGCATGATGCTGCAGATAGACCTGTGGCATGCCGTGGGCCTGCTCATCACCATCATGGGCGCCTTCTTCGGCATGGCCAAGGCGCTGCTGGCCCAGAGCCAGAAGCACATCGACAGCCAGTTTCAGGCGATAGCGGCAACGCTGAAGGCGCAAGACGACACGTCGCGCCGTGTTGAGCGCGAACTGCTGGAACTGAAGGCCGAGTTGCCGCGCGACTACGTGCGCAGGGAAGACCACACGCGGGTGATTGCCAGCGTGCAGCTCAGCATTGAAAACCTGCGGTTGACGGTTGAACGCGCCATGCAGCAGATGGCGCAAAGGGGGCAGCCTTGAGCATCGACCACGCCCGCATCCGCCGCGAAGACATTCGCTGGTATCTGCTGGTAGCCGCCAACGTGAGCCGCCCGCAAGGCAGCTACGTGGAACAGATGCTGGCCATCGTGCGGTCGGTGTACGCCGACAGCACCGAGCTGGAACTGAAGCGCGAGCTGGACTACTTGGCAGAGCGCAACCTGGTGAAGGTCACGCGCGACGGCATGGACCGCTGGTTTGTGCAGCTGACAAGGCACGGCGTCGACCTGGTGGAATACACCACGCCCATCGAGCCCGGCATTTCACGCCCGCGCATGGCGGGGGCCTGAACCGTGGGTGAACGCAGCAAGGCGCAAAGCCTGCCCGGCCATGTGCGCGAAGACCTGGACGCCAAGCTGCTGGCCGGCGGCTTCAGCGGCTACGTGCAGCTGCAGGACTGGCTGCGCGCGCAAGGCTACGACATCAGCAAGAGCAGCCTGCACCGCTATGGCAGCCGCCTGGAAGAGAAGATTGCCAAGCTGAAGATGAGCGCTGACCGTGCGAAGGCGTTGGTGGAGGCCAGCCCCGACATGGCCGACAACATGGGCCAGGCCACGATGCGGCTGCTGCAGGAAAAGCTGTTCACGGTGCTGGAGTCGATGGACGACATCGACCCCGAGAGCATCGACCTGGTCAAGCTCAGCCGCGCGATGGCGCCGCTGGTGCGGGCCAGCATCGCGGCCAAGACCCACGCGGCCGACATGGCCGTGAAGCTGGCCGAGGCCGACAAGCAGGTGGAGAAGGCAGCAGCCAGCGGCAGCTTTGGCACCGTAACGCCGCAGGCGCTGGCCGCCATTCGTGCCATCTACACCGGGGCTGTTGTCGGCCCTGGCGCTTGAATATTCAAGTCATTCAAAGGAGGGTCTGATGACCAAGTCGATTCGAATCGAGAACGCCGATCTTTCCACCTACAAGGTGGTGGTGGAAGTCTGGAACAGGGGCGCCGGAGGCCAGGCCGACACGCTTGACCACGTGGTGCCACTGCACAGCCCAACGCAGATGACCACGGTGGGCATCCATTCGCACCGCTACCTGGTGGTGAAGGAAGTGCAGGAGCCGACCAATGGATAACCAACACCGGCAGATCAAGGGCTACCGCGAGCTGAGCGAGCGCGAGATAGCCATGATGAACAAGATCAAGGCGCTTGCCGCTGAGTGCGGTTCGCTGGTGGCCGAGCTGCGCAGCATTGCGCCCACACCGGCCGCTACAGCCGAGCGCGCGGGGCCGGTACCGGACGCGGGCTGGTACGGATCCACCGTCGACCAGCGCTGGGTCAGCCTGGGCGCAACCGACCTTCAAACCGGCTTCATGGCGCTGACTCGCGCCGTGGCCCAGCCCACCACGTTCTAGGCGCGCGTGAGCAGCAGCAACGGCCTTCTCTACGGCTACCAGAAGCGGTGGTTTCTGGACCGCGCGCGGTTCAAGGCCGGCCGCTTTGCGCGCCAAACGGGCAAGACATTCACGACCACGCTGGAAATCGTGGACGACGTGCACGAGGCCGAGGGCCAGGGCCGGCGCAGCCCGTGGGTGATCCTGAGCCGCGGCGAACGCCAGGCGCTGGAGGCGATGGAAGAAGGCGTGGAGCGCCACATCAAGGCCTACAGCTACGCGGCCAAGGCGATCGGGCGTGAAGACTTCGACTTCTATGACGATGACTCGGGGGTGAAGCGCCGGGGCCTGCAGTTGATCTTCCCCGGCCGCACCAAGATAACGGCACTGCCGGCGAACGCCGACACCGCGCGCGGCTTCAGCGCCAACATGTTCTTCGACGAGTTCGCGTTTCACGCGGACAGCCGCAAGATCTGGGCCGCGGCCTTCCCGATCATCAGCGCCGGCTGGAAGGTGCGTGTCACCAGCACGCCCAACGGCAAGGGCAACAAGTTCTACGACATCTGCACCAGCGATGACCCTATCTGGTCGCAGCACGTGGTGGACATTCACCAGGCCATTGCCGAGGGCCTGCCGCGCAACGCCGACGAGCTGAAGCGCGGCCTGGGCGATGACGACATCTGGGCGCAAGAGTACGAACTGCAGTGGCTGGACGAAGCCAGCTCGTGGCTGAGCTACGACCTGATAAACAGCGTGGAGCACGACCACGCCGGCCTGCCGCAGCACTACACCGGCGGGCCCTGCTACGTAGGCGTGGACATTGCCGCGCGCAATGACCTGTTTGTGATCTGGGTGGACGAGATGGTGGGCGACGTGGCCTGGACGCGCGAGATCATCACGCGCAAGCGGGTGTCGTTCGCTGAACAGGACGCGCTGCTGGACGATGTGTTCCGCCGCTACAAGGTGCTGCGCTGCTGCATGGACCAGACCGGCATGGGCGAGAAGCCCGTGGAAGACGCGCAGCGCCGTCACGGCAGCCTGCGTGTTGAAGGCGTGCTGTTCACCGGCCCGAACAAACTGCACCTTGCCACGCTGGGCAAGCAGAGCTTCGAAGACCGCAAGACGCGCATTCCAATGGGCGACCAGGCGCTGCGCAGCGACCTGCACAAGCTGCGCAAGGAAACCAGCGTCACCGGCACACCACGCTTCGTGGCCGACAGCGACAGCGAAGGCCACGCCGACCGCGCCTGGGCCTGCTTCCTGGCCAAGTGCGCCGCTGACAAGCCGCCGGTGAAGATCGAATACCAGTCGACCGGCAAAAAGCGCATTAACACCGGCCTGGCCGACTTCTTGGGGGCCTGAACATGGCAACGATTCTGGGCGCCGACGGCAAGCCGGCCTGGCGCGGCGGCAAGCCGGTGATGGCCGAGGTGGCCAGCATCCAGCGCGACATACACCGCGCGTTCTACGGCCGCACGCTGCGCAACGAAGACGACACGCTGGTGGCAAGGGGCGGCAACAAGGGCCTGCGCATCTTCGACGAGCTGAAGCGCGACGCCCATGCCGGCGCGGTGCTGGCCAAGCGCAAGCTGGCGGTGACGTCACGGCCCTGGTCTGTAGAGCCGGCGAGCGACAGTACGCTGGACAAGCAAGCCGCCGAGCTGGTTGAGGAGGCGCTGAAGTACCTGCGCTTCAACCACGTGTGCAAGCGGCTTCTGGAAGCCACGCTGAAGGGCTATGCCGTCAGCGAAGTGATGTGGGAACTGCGAGACGGCCATGTGCTGCCTGCCCGCGTGGTGGCGCGTGACCCGCGCCGATTCGTGTTTGGCTTTGACGACGAGCTGCGGCTGCTGACGCCCGAGGCGCGGCTTGACGGCGAGCCGATGCCGCCGCGCAAGTTCATCGTGCACCGGCGCGGCGCCGATGACGACAACCCCTACGGCACAGGCGTGGGCGGCATGCTGTTCTGGCCGGTGTTCTTCAAGCGCAACACCATCACCTTCTGGCTGACGTTTGCAGACAAGTTCGGCAGCCCCACGCCCATCGGCAAATACCCCGCCGGCACTGAGCAGCCCGACAAAGACCGATTGCTGGAGGCGCTGGCTGCCATCGCACAGGACACGGGCATTACGGTGCCCGAGGGCATGGTGATTGAGCTGCTGGAAGCCAAGCGCAGCGGGGGCGTTGACACCTATGAAGCGCTGGTGCGCTACATGGACGAGCAGATGAGCAAGGCGGTGCTGGGCGAGACCATGAGCACCACCGCCGCTTCCAGCGGCCTGGGCAGCAACCAGGCCGGTGTGCAGAACGACGTGCGGCTGGAGGTTGCGAAAGACGACGGCGACGAGCTGGACGAGACCATCAACGACACGCTGGTGAAGTGGATTGTTGAGTTCAACCTGCCCGGCGCGCAGCCGCCCAAGCTGTGCCATGACTTCGAAGAACCCGAAGACCTGGTGAAGCGCGCGCAGCGCGACAAGAGCTTGTCTGACATGGGCTGGGAGCCCAGCGAAGACTACATGCTGGAGACCTATGGCGAAGGCTGGAGCAAGAAAGCCCCGCCGCCGCCACCAGACCCTGCGCTGCTGGGCCTGGGTGGGCATGGCGTTGCGCAGGGCAGCCCCGCCGCGCGCGAAGCCGGCGCGGCCGGGCCCAACGGCGCCGCTGGTGCCGAGCCAGGCGGCGCTGACGCCGCATTTGCCGAGCAGCCGCTGCAGGTGGCCCGCAGCTTCAATGCACAGCGCCAGCAGGCACTGGCCGACGGTGCCGAAGCGTTGGCCGGCGAATGGCGCAAGCTGGTGGGGCCGCAGGTTGAAGACCTGCTGAGCGTGCTGGACGAAACCGGCGACCTGGCGCAGTTCAAGGAACGCCTGTTCGGGCTGCTGGATGCAGAGCCACCCAAGGGCACCGTGGAGGCCATTGCACGGGCCACTTTTGCAGCGCATGTGATGGGCCGAGGCAATGCAACGGCTGCCAAGCCGCCAGGCTTTTTCCAGCGTTTGATTCAGAAGGCCCGTGGTGGCGCTTGAAGCCCGCTTTGACCTGCCGCCCGAGCGTGCCCTGAAGTTCTTCAGGGCCAAAGGCTTTGCCACCAGCTTTGCTTGGCAAGACGTGTGGCAGCAAGAGCACGCGGGCGCTTTTACCGTGGCCAAGATGATGAACGTGGACCTGCTGCGCGACATGCGCGCGGCGGTTGAGAAGGCGCTGGCCGAAGGGCAGACTTTTCAGATGTTCCGCGAAGCGATCGAAGGCCAACTGGTAGAGGCCGGCTGGTGGGGCCAGGCGGTGATGCAAGACCCCAAGACCGGTGAAGACAAAGAGGTGCAGTTGGGCAGCCCGCGCCGCCTGCGCACCATCTTCAACACCAACCTGCAGACGGCCTATTCGGCTGGGCACTGGGAAGAGATTCAGGAATCGAAAGTCAGTGCGCCGCTGCTGATGTACGACGCGGTGATGGACGACGCCACGCGCGACGAACATGCGGCCTGGAATGGCACCGTGCTGCCCGTTGATGACCCTTGGTGGCAGACCCACATGCCACCCAACGGCTGGAACTGCCGGTGTGGTGTGATTCAGCTGGGCGAGGCGCAAGCCACCGAGTTGGGGTTCAAGCTTTCCGACCAGGCGCCGCCGGTGAAGACACGCGAATGGACGAACCCGCGCACGGGCGCTGTTGAACGAGTTCCCGAGGGCATTGACCCAGGCTTTGCGTACAACCCGGGCGCTGCGCGGCAGGAACTTCTGAACCAGCAGCTGGACGAGAAGAGAAGGTTGTTCCGCGATGGCCGGTGAACTGCGCGTTCAGGTCAAAGACCAGGCGGTGCTGGCGGCCCTGGAAAGGCTGCGGCTGGGCCTGCCGCTGAGTGGTGACATGAGCCCCGCCATGCGCGACATGGCGCGCGTCTTGAAGACGGGTGCGCTGCTGCGCTTCAAGGCCGAGAAAGGCCCCGACGGCGAGGGCTGGCAGAAGAGCCAGCGGACAAAGAACGGCGGTGGCCAAACCTTGAGCCTGACTCGCCGGCTGCGCAACAGCATCACCACTGAACACGACCGCACCAGCGCAACCGTGGGCACCAACGTGGTGTATGCCGCCATCCACCAGTTCGGCGGGATCATCAGGGCGAAGAAGGGGCCGTTTCTGAGCATCCCGGTGACGGCCGAAGCGCGCGCCGCAGGCAGCCCCACGAAGATGCCCGGGCTGCGGGTCTGGCAGACCCTAAAAGGTCAATACGTGATGGGCGACGAGAAGGGCACCGTGCACTTCCTTTTGCGCCGCCAGGTGACGATGCCTGCGCGCCCTTTTCTGGGCGCTTCCGAAGGCGACAAAACCGAGCTTCTAAGGGTGGTTCAAACCCACCTTCAAAACCTGTGGAAGCGGTAGCACTCGTGCACGCCGCTTCCACAAAAAACGGGGCGCCTGCAAGCGGTGTTAGAGCACCGCTTGCAAGCGCCTTCTTGCAGAGCATTCCTGCAGTCAGACCAAGGCCCCGCTACCACCCGGGTGGCAGGGCCAATGTACGCTGCGGAGACCCTTTGAAAGCACAACCCATCATCCCCTGGATAGGGGGCAAACGAAGGCTGGCCAACCACATCATGGCAACCTTCACGGAACACAGCTGTTACGTGGAGCCGTTCTGCGGCGCCGCGGCCATCTTTTTTGCCAAGGATCGGGTCAAGGCAGAGGTGTTGAACGACATCAACGGCGACTTGGTCAACCTGTACCGCGTGCTGCAGAACCACCTTGAAGAATTCGTGCGCCAATTCAAGTGGGCGCTGTCGAGCCGGCAGCTGTTCGAATGGGCCCAGATGACGGCCCCGGTAACGCTGACGGACATACAGCGCGCGGCCCGGTTTTTCTACCTTCAAAAACTGGCGTTTGGCGGCAAGGTGGAGAGCCAGACTTTCGGCACCGCAACGACTGCGCCGGCCAGGCTGAATCTGCTGCGGATTGAAGAAGACTTGAGCGCTGCGCACCTGCGGCTTTCAGGGGTGACCATCGAGCACCTGGCATGGGACGCGTGCCTGGAGCGCTACGACCGGCCGCACACCCTGGTCTACATGGACCCCCCGTACTGGGGCACCGAAGGGTATGGGGTGCCCTTTGGCCTTGAGCAGTACACCCGCATGGCGGCACTCATGCGGGCGATGAAGGGCAAGGCCGTGGTCAGCGTCAACGACCACCCAGCCATGCGGCAGGCCTTCGCCGGGTTCAACATGGAGCGGCTGGGCATCCGCTATACGGTGGGGGCACCCAAAAGCAGGGGGGCCGAGGTGGGCGAGCTGGTCATCCGCAACTGGTAGGCCTGCCGAAGTGGGAAACAATGTCCCACTTTGGTCCCACTTTCACTTCTACAAAGGAAGTGTCTCCAGGCCCCGAACGCTCTTTAAAAATCAATGACTTAGCCCGTTTTTGGGCAGATTCGGGGCACGTCCCACTTTCCAGGGGGCTGCTGCAGGTGGTTTTCTGGTGCCAAAAGCGCCCACGACACCTATGAGAAGGCCCCCAAACGGGGCCCAAAGCATCCTTCAGTGCCCGCCGCAGGTTCTGGCCAAACCATGTGACGCCCAAGTGAGACACCCCGTGAGGGCCCTTTTTGAGCCCAAGTCCCTGATTTCATTGCCGTTCCAGCCCTTCCCACCCGTTCCCGCCCCTTCCCACTTCCTTGGCCAGACCAACTGCCGGGTCACATCATGGCCTTCAACTTCAGGTTGCACAGCCTGCGCGAGCGGCTCGGACTCTTGCGGCACTACCTGGGCGCGCACCTTGGCATTCGGGGCCAGCACACCGGCGGTCATAGCGACGCCTGGACCTTGACGCTTGCGCAGACCCGAAGCCCTTGGCTCAACCGCGCCTGCGCCCGAGCAACAGCGCAAACAGCGCCAACCCCGTCAGTCCCAACGTACCGGGTTCGGGGACTGGTGTAGGCGACGGCGATGGCGATGGCGACGGCGACGGCGACGGCGATGGCGACGGCGACGGCGACGGCGACGGCGATGGCGATGGCGCTGGCGATGGCGATGGCGCTGGCGATGGCGATGGCGATGGCGCTGGTGACGGCGATGGCGATGGCGCTGGTGACGGTGACGGTGACGGCGATGGCGATGGCGCTGGTGACGGTGACGGCGATGGTGACGGTGACGGCGATGGTGACGGCGATGGTGACGGCGACGGCGACGGCGACGGGACGCCCGCCAGGCCGCCGCCAATGCAATCGATGGACAAGGTGTTGGTGTCCATGGTCAAGGCGCCGTTCAGCGCAATGGCCCGCCCACACACGATTTTCGACGTGGTGGTCATCGTGATGCTCTGGTGAGCAAGGATGTTGCCGGCGAAGGAGGTGTTGCTCCCCAACGTCGCCGAGCTGCCGATCTGCCAAAAGACTCCGGTATCAGACATCGCGTCCAGCACGTCGATCATCGCTGCGCTGGACGTGGTCAGCGCCGTGCCGATCTGGAAGACAAACAATGCGTTCGCGTTGTGCAGCGTATTCAGCGTCAGCGTGCCGGTCAATTGCGCCGAGCTTGCGAAGTGGTAGACACCCGGTATCAAGGTGAGCCCGCCGAGATCGACACCGGTCAGGTCGACGGTAGGCGTCAGGCCGGCGAGGAAGTTGAAGGCACCGAGTGCGTCGCTCTGGGCCTGCACCGCGACAGCATCGGTCTGGTGCACAGCGCCAGTCAGCGTGATGGTGCCCAGACCCGTGATCGACGAGCCGGGTGACAGGCCCAGGTTGCCGATGATCGTGGTCGCGCCCGTGTTGGTGAAGGTCGATGCGCCCATGGCGGCAAAGCTCTGAGCCGTGCCGAGGACGGGCGTGGCACCAGCCGGAGCGGCGGCTACCAGCATCCCCCCGATCAACGTGCAGGTCGACCCCTGGATCTGCCGTCGAATCGTCATGGTGGGTTCCTTGGGGGTTACGCGTTGGTTGAGCGTCGGGCGCTGATCAGCGGAATCGCTGGCCTGGAGTGTCGGACTGGACTGCTCGGGCCACCAGCCCCTCCCCCTGAAGCGAGGGACGACCTCGTGCTTAAGTGCGATTGCGCACAGACAGACTGTGCCGGGCAGGCGGGCAACGCGACCGCGAGGATGGGATGTTGTTGACGCGAATGGGGAAACGTCACGCAAACCAGACCTTCAAGCTGGATACGCCTTGGCGCCTGTCCTGCCGCAGGCACCGGCGCCGGGGAGCCCCAAGTCAGGCGCCCGCTCTAGACGTGCAGATAACTCTGCACCAGGCGCGTTCAGTACCCGGCACCCAGCGTCAGGCAATGCGTGTCGAACGGGGCGAGGGTGCCAAGGAACGCTACGCCCTGCTCAGCCCCGTGGTGCTGCAGCACTTGCGCGCGTGGTGGAAGGTGGGCCCTGCCCAGGGCCCGATGCGGCCCGGCGGTTGGTTGTTTCCAGGGCATGGATCCGATGGACCCGCAGCCCGTTCAGTACAGCCGAATGGCCGTGTCGAAGTGCCAGGTGCGCCGCAGTTCGATCACGTCGTATTCGCGCGCCAGGACCGGTGAGAAAGCCTGGTAGGGCGCCAACCCCTGGACGATGCGGATGACGATGTCGTCGATCTCGGGCACACCGCTGGACCGCACGAAAGTCACCGACTCGACCGAACCGTCACTGCGGATGGCCACCGTCACCACCGGGTCGGTGTGGGGCCGCTGGGCTGCCCCGCGAATGAGTTCGAAGGCGCGGTTCAACTGGATCTTGCGCGCCCAGGCCTCGGCGTACAGCACCATCTCGGTGTTGGTGTCGGTGCGGCCGAACAAGCGGCCTCGCCGCAACGGGCTGGCTGACGGGCCCTGGCTCAGTGTCTGGCGTGCCGCCTGGGCTGCAGCATCGCGACGAGCGGCCTCTTCGTCCAGTTGCCGGCCCATGGCACGGCGGGCCGCTTCACGGCGTGCCTCGTCCTCCTGCGCCGCGGCTGCGCGCGCTGCTTCCACGCGCGCAGCGGCCTGCCGGGCGGCGTCCTGGGTGGCCTTATCTTGTCTTTCGGCTTCCAGGCGAGCAGCCTGCGCGCGTGCGGTGGCGGCACGGGCAGCTTCGGCACGCGCGGCTTCGGCACGGGCAGCTTCGGCACGGGCCGCTTCGAGACGGGCGGCTTCAGCGCGCGCGGCTTCGACTCGCGCCGCCTCACCCCGCGCGGCCTCAACCCGAGCGGCTTCTTGACGAAGCGCCGCCTGGCGATCCGCCTCGGCGCGGGCTGCGGCCACGCGATCGGCTTCTCGCCGCGCTGCCTCGGCACGCTGCGCCTCTTGCCGCGCGGCGGCTTGACGTTCGGCATCCAGGCGTTCGACTTCTTTGCGCGCAGCCAAGACGCGCTCTTCGGCTTCGCGCCGCGTGGCTT
>JAYSXE010000193.1:0-6922 GCA_043717565.1 Burkholderiales bacterium
TGACGCGCTTTTTCATCAGCGCGGCCATGCGGATGGCGTTGCGGCTGTAGTCGCTGAAGGTCAGGAAGGTGCCGCCGTAAGGGATGAAGCCGCCGTGCAACGTCACACCGTTCATGATGGCGGCCATGCCGAATTCACGCACGCCATAGTTGATGTGGCGGCCGCCGTTTGGTGCGCCCTGGTCGTCAAAGCGCAGAGCCGGCGTTGACGAGGTGTTGGTCAGGTTGCTGCCGGTCAGGTCGGCGCTGCCGCCCAGCAGTTCGGGCAGGGCCTTGGTGAAGACTTCCAACGCCAGCTGGCTGGCCTTGCGGCTGGCCACGGTCTCGGCCTTGGTGTGGGCGGCCAGCACGGCGTCAACAGCGGTCTGGGCGAAGTTGGCTGGCAGCTCGCCGGCCATGCGGCGCGTGAACTCGGCGGCCAGTTCGGGGTGCGCTGCTGCATACGCGGCCCGGCGCGCTTCCCACGCGGCCTGCGCCTTGGCGCCTGCGGGCTTGGCGTCCCAGCTGGAATAGGCGGCCTCGGGCACGATGAAGGGTTCGTGGGCCCAGCCCAACGCGTCGCGCGTGAGCTTGATCTCGTCGGCACCCAGCGCCTCGCCGTGCGCCTTGGCGGTGCCGCCACGGTTGGGCGACCCCTTGCCGATGGTGGTGCGGCAGATGATGATGGTGGGCTTGGTGGCACTGGCCTTGGCCTGCGCCAACGCGGCATCAACGGCGGCCACGTCCTGCCCGTCCAGCGGGCCGATGACGTTCCAGCCGCAGGCCTCAAAACGCTGCGCCACGTTGTCGATGAACCAGGGCTGCACCTTGCCGTCGATGCTGATGCCGTTGTCGTCGTACAGCGCCACCAGCTTGTTCAGCTTCCAGGCGCCGGCCAGCGCCACCGCTTCGTGGCTGATGCCTTCCATCAGGCAGCCGTCGCCCAGGAAGCAGTAGGTGTGGTGGTCCACCAACGCGTGGCCGGGCAGGTTGAATTCAGCCGCCAGCAGTTTTTCAGCCAGGGCCATGCCCACGGCGTTGGTCATGCCCTGGCCGAGCGGGCCGGTGGTGGTCTCGATGCCGGGCGTGACGTCCACCTCGGGGTGGCCGGGGGTCTTGCTGTGCAGCTGGCGGAAATTGCGCAGCTCGCTCATCGCCAGGTCGTAGCCCGACAGGTGCAGCAGCGCATAGAGCAGCATGCTGGCGTGGCCGTTGCTCAGCACAAAGCGGTCGCGGTCGGGCCAGTGCGGGTCGGCCGGGTTGTGCTTCAGGTGCCGGCCCCACAGCGCCACCGCCATCTCGGCCATGCCCATGGGCGCACCGGGGTGGCCTGAATTGGCTTGCTGCACGGCGTCCATGGCCAGCGCGCGGATCGCGTTGGCCATCAAGGTGGTGTCGGGGGTGGGCATGGGGCGGGCGCCGCGGGGGCAGTTGGTGAAGGCAGGAGGGGGTGAACCCGGAATTCTAGGGGCCCGGCACGCCGCGACCTTGCCCCACCCTGCTGCGCCCGCCGCCTTCAGGCCGCCAGTGCCTTGCGCGCCCGGTGCAGGCGCACGAACAGGTTCTGCTCGCTGATGTTCAGCGCCTTGCACACGTCTTCGGTGCTGTCGTCCTGCAGCACGCGCAGTTGCACCACGCGGCGAAGGTTGGCAGGCAGTTCTTCGATGCGCTGCAGCGCCCTGCGCAGCAGCTGGCGCTGTTCGGCCACCTCGGCCGGGCCGGGCTGGCCGCACGCCAGTTCGGCGCCGGGGTGGCTGTCACCATCCTCGCCGTCATCGGCCTGGTCCAGGCTGACGTGGCCGCTGCGCTGGCGCACCAGGTCCACGATCTTGTGCTTCAGCACGCCCACCAGCCAGGTGCTGAGGCTGCTTTTGCCACCGAACTGCGCGCGCCCGGTGATGACGGCTTCAAACACGTCATGCACCAGGTCTTCGGCCAGGCTCGGGTCCAGCAGGCGGCGGCGCGCAAACTGCACCAGCCGGCTGCGGTGCGGCGCCAGGTCGGCCCAGCCCAGCTCCACAGGCGCCACGGGCGCCATCAAGGCGGGGTTGAAGGCGGCGGTGCTGGCATGAAAGGCGGCTTGCATGGCGGGTGGCTCCGGGGTGGGGGGTGTCGCAAGGTCAATGGCTACACTGTGGCCAGCGCACATCGCGGCTTGATCACCCCACATCACAAACAGATCACATCGCGCTCAATCGTTGCTGCGGCCCAGCCGTAAGAACCCGATCCACCCGCGCGACAGCCCTGCATGCCCCCGCACATCCTTGTGGCCGAAGACCAGGCCGACATCCGCGACGTCATCGTGCTGAACCTGCAGAACGGCGGCTACCAGGTGCGCGCCGTGGCCGACGGGGTTTCTGCCGTGGCGCAGCAGTTGGCGCAGCCGGCCGACCTGCTGGTGCTGGACTTGATGATGCCGGGCCTGGACGGCCTGGAGGTGTGCAAGGCGCTGCGCGCCAAGGGCCAGGCCACGCCGATCCTGATGCTCACCGCGAAGAGCACCGAACTCGACCGCGTGCTGGGCCTGGAACTGGGCGCTGACGACTACCTGACCAAGCCCTTTTCGATGGCCGAACTGCTGGCCCGCGTGAAAGCGCTGCTGCGGCGCGCTGAACTGTTGCGTGCCGCGCAGGCCGCGCCGGCACCGGCGGCTTCGCAGGGCGTGCGCAACGGAGAGCTGGAAATCCAGCCCGTGCGGCGCGAAGCGCGCCTGGCCGGCCGGGCGCTGGAATTCACGGCGCTGGAATTCGACCTGCTGCTGCACTTTGCCCGCCATCCGGGGCAGGTGTTCTCGCGCGGGCAGTTGCTGGATGCCGTGTGGGGCTACACCCACGACGGTTACGAACACACTGTCACCACGCACATCAACCGGCTGCGCAGCAAACTGGAGACTGACGCGATGAACCCCCGCTTCATCCTCACCGTGCGCGGCGCCGGCTACAAGATGCGCGATGCGCCCTGAGCGGCGCGGCGCACCAACGCAGACAGCTCACCTTCGATGAGCGTACGCCTGCGCCTGGCCCTGACCGTGGTGCTCACCGGCCTGGCCACGGCGGTGGCGGTGCTGGCCACGGTGGCACTGGCCTTCCAGCGCTTCGAACGCGAAAGCAGCTACCTGCGCGCCGAAGCCTTCATGACGCGCGTGCTGCAGCAGCACGACAGCCTGTTGGACCAGCAGCAGCGCAACCCCGAGGAGTTCACCAACTTCCTGCGCAGCCTGCTGCTGTTCGACCCCGACAGCCGGCTGTACCTGCTGGACGCGCGCGGCCGGTTGCTGGCCAGCAGCAGCGCCAGCGCGCCGGCTTTGGGCAGCATGCTGCCGCTGCAGTCGGTGCAGCAGGCGGCCGAGCTGGCGCGCGACGGGCGCAAACCCGACGGCGCCTACCTGATGGGCCTGGACCCCGACACCGGGGACGACATGGCCGTGGTGGCCGCGCGTGCGCTGGGCCGGGCCAGCATCGGCCCCGGCGCCGCCACGCAGGGATATCTGTACCTGGCCTGCACCAAGGTGAACGTGCCCGCCCAACAGCTGGCCATGTTCAGCAGCAGCCTGGCCGGCCCCGCTCTGGCCACGGTGGCGGCGCTGATCGTGTTGTCGGCGGGCCTTGCCGCCTGGATCATCGTGGCCGTGACGAGGCCGCTGCGCGCGCTGAGCGACGAGGTGGCGCTGGCCGAGCGCCAGGGTTTCAGCATGGCCGTGCCGGCGCTGGCCGCCGCGCCGGTGCGCGGCAGCGACGAGTTCGCCAAGCTGCGCAGCGGCTTCCATGCGCTGCTGGTGAAGTTGCGGCAGCAGTGGGACGAACTGAAACGGCTGGACCACTTCAGGCGCGAGAGTGTCAGCAACCTGTCGCACGACCTGCGCAGCCCGCTGACAGCCACTGTGGCCTGCCTGGAAACGCTGGAACTGCGCTGGGCCGACGCGCCCGAACGTGCACCAGACCGGCAGCTGGTGGAAGTGGCGCTGCGCAACACGCGCAATGCCGCCGCCATGGTGCGTTCGCTGGGCGACCTGGCGCTGCTGGACGAGCCGCAATTCAAGCTGCACCGCATGCGGCTGGACCTGGGCGAGGTGCTGGACGACATCACGCGCCGCTTCGAACAGCGCGCGCTGCAAAAAGGTGTGACGTTGCGCTTCTTGCAGCAAGGCAGCGACGCACCGGTGGCCGACGTGGACATCGAACTGTTTGAACGTGCTGTGGCCAACCTGCTGGACAACGCGCTGAAATTCACACCGGCAGGCCGTGCCATTGAACTGGGCGTGCAACACCTGCCGGCCAGCGAAACCGCCGCGGCGCAGGTGCTGGTGCAGGTGAAGGACGAGGGTCCGGGCATTCCGGCACAGGACCTGCCGCATCTCTTCGACCGCCTGTACCAAAGCCGCACCGGCGTGGCGCCGGCCACAAGCGAAGAGGGCAAGGGCCTGGGCTTGGCCATCGTCAAGCGCATTGCCGAGTTGCACCAGGGCAGCGTCAGCGTGCAGTGCCCCGCCACCGGCGGCACGGTGGTGACGCTGCAGTTGCCGGGGTCTTGAGGCGTGGCAGCGTCACCGACGCTGGTTTGCCGAAGCAGTGAGGGTATCGTGAGCGGGCAACCCGAAGCAGGGCCAGCGACCACACCCAACCCCGGAAACCCCCGACCATGAAGATCGCCGTTCTTGGCGGCGGCCACGGCTGTTACGCTGCCGCCGCCGACCTGTCCGAAGCCGGCCATGACGTGCGGCTGTGGCGGCGCGACGCGGCGGCCTTGCAGCCCGTCATCGACAGCGGCTGCATCACGCTGAAAGACGCCCAGGGCATGCGCGAGGTGCGCATCGCAAAAGCCACCGCCGACATCGCCGCAGCGCTGGGGGGCGCCGAGCTGATCGTCATCCCGTCGCCAGCCACCGCGCAGGCCGACATCGCTGCTGCGATGGCACCGCACCTCGTGGACGGACAGGTGGTGTTCATACCGCCCGGCACTTTCGGCAGCTTCCTGATGGCGCGCTGGGTGCGCGCCGCCGGCAGCCGCGCGCGGGTGGCCTGGGCCGAGACCGGCACCCTGCCCTACTTGGCACGCAAGCACGGCGTGCGCGAGGTCAACGTGACCGTGCGCGCCATCCACCTGCCCACGGGCGTGTATCCGGCGCGCGCCAGCGCGCGGGCGCTGGCGGTCATCCAACAGGCCTACCCGGCGGTGCACGGGTGTGGCGACGCGCTGTCGGGTGCGCTGATGAATGCCGGCCCCATCATCCACCCGCCGCTGATGGTGATGAACGCCGCGCCGCTGCAGCATTTTCCGAAGTGGGACATCCACACCGAAGGCACGCAGCCCGCCGTGCGCGCCGTCACCGACCGGCTGGACCAGGAACGCATCGCCGTACGCGAAGCGCTGGGCTACGGCGCACCGCACTACCCGCTGGCCGACCACTACAACAACGATCGGTGGATGTATGGCGACGCGCACAAGAAGCTGCAGAAAAGCGGCGACTGGCGCGAGCAAATCGACCTGCGCCACCACCGCTACATCAGCGAAGACACCGAGCTGGGCCTGGCCCTGCTGGCCAGCGTGGCGCGCTGGGCGGGTGCCGACGCCCCCATTGCGCAGGGCATCCTGGCCATCGTGGGTGGCTTCCTGGGCCGCGACTTGCGGCAGGGCCCGCGCACGCTGGAAGCGCTGGAGCTGGCAGCATGGAACCGCACGCAATTGCAGCAGATCCTGCACGACGGCGAGGCCTGACGATGACGAGCACCAGCACGCCACCACCCCCCCGCTTTTGCGCCGTGGGCGCCGGCCGCATGGGCCGTGGCATTGCCGTCGCCTTTGCCTATGCCGGCCACCGCATCACGCTGGTGGACTTGCGCCAGCGCACGCCCGAAGCGTGGGCGCGGCTGCAGGCCGACGTAACGTCTGAAATAAACGGCGCCCTGCTGAGCCTGGTGCAACTGGGCACGCTTCGCCCCGACCAGGTGGAGACGCTGGCAGCGCGCGTGCAGTTGGTGCCGACTGCCGACGCGCCCAGCGCCATCGCAGCTGCCGAGTTGTTGTTCGAAGGCGTGCCTGAAACCCTGGAGGCCAAGCGCGAAGCTTTCGACTTCATCAACCGCCACTGCAGCGACACCGCCATCATCACCAGCACCACCAGCAGCATCCTGGTGACGCAGCTGACAGCACTGGTCAGAAAGCCAGAGCGCTTCCTGAACATGCACTGGCTGAACCCGGCCTACATCATCCCGGTGGTGGAACTGTCCACGCACCCAGCCCTGGCCCCGGAAGTGCTGGAGCACACCAAGGCGCTGATGGAAGGCATCGGCAAGCTGCCGGTGGTGTGTGGCCCTACGCCGGGCTACATCGTGCCGCGCTTGCAGGCACTGGTGATGAACGAAGCCGCGCGCATGGTGGAAGAAGGCGTGGCCACGGCCGAGGAAATCGACAAAGCCACCCGCTACGGCATGGGCCTGCGTTTTGCCGCCATCGGCGTGGTGGAGTTCATCGACTTTGGCGGCGTGGACATCCTGCACCACGCCAGCCGCGAGATGGCCACCAGCATCAGCCCCGAGCGCTACACCGCCCCGCCCATCGTGCGCCGCATGTTCGAAGCCGGGCAACTGGGCCTGAAAACCGCCAGCGGCTTCCACCCCTACGAGGGCCGAGACCTGGCCGCCTACCGGCGCGACGTGCTGGCGCGAGTGCTGGCGCTGTTGCAGCACGCGGGGATGTGGCGGGGGGCTGTGGAGTCGGATGTCGATTGAGGCTTCTTGCAAGAGGCTTCACACGTGCTTTGACGATTTCACGGTCCGAGCGTGCTCGCCGTGAGGGTCGACGCATGCTCGCTGCGGTGGTTCACGCGTGCTTGCTGCGGTGGCGGCCGCCGCGGGCGCTGGGTGGCCGCCTCCGCTCATGTCCCCTTCGTCGGCCTGACGGCCGCCGAATTCCTCCTTTACTTCGCTGCGGCGGCCACCCGATGC
>JAYSXE010000194.1:0-51438 GCA_043717565.1 Burkholderiales bacterium
TGGAAAAGGCGATGGGCTCCATCGTCAAGTCTGGCAGCAGCCCGATTTCCGGCGTGCTCTCGCCCGGCGACAAGCTGCGCCGGAAAGGCCTGATCTATGCGGCCACCCCGGCCAGCGACTTCATCTGCGGCACGCTGCAGCTGGCCGCCGGCATGAACCTGCACATCTTCACCACCGGCCGCGGCACGCCCTATGGCCTGGCAGCGGTGCCGGTGATCAAGGTGGCCACGCGCAGCGACCTGGCACGCCGCTGGCACGACCTGATGGATGTCAACGCCGGCACCATCACCGACGGCACCGCCACCATCGAAGACGTCGGCTGGCAACTGTTTCACCTGATGCTGGACGTGGCCAGCGGCCGCAAGAAAACCTGGGCTGAACATTGGCGGCTGCACAACGCGCTGGTGCTGTTCAACCCGGCGCCGGTGACCTGAATGACTGGGGCTCGCTGCCGCGCACCGGTTTGCGCCAACCAACCCATGCTGCGGCACCGAAGCCAGCGCAAGTCGGAAAGCTGTCAGTCCTACATCCAATTCCTGATTCAGTACGTAGCATGCATCAGGGCCGGGCATGGTTGAAGCCGGTGTCTGGCCCAGAGCCCACGACAAGCCACTTTTGCAACCACCTTCAGGAGCCCCACATGAACCCACCCCGTACCCCCCGTTTTACAACCCGCCTGGCCCGCAGCAGGCGGCTGATGGCCACTGGCCTGGTGCTGGCCAGCGGTGCGCTGTCCATGACCGCCGTGCATGCAGCCGTGGTCTTCGCGCTGGGTGCCGACGGCAGCACCCTGGTGCGCTTTGACAGCGCCACGCCTGGCAGCGTGGCCACCGTGGGTGCGGTTTCCGGAGCCACCACGCGGCTGGACGGGCTGGACTTCCGCGCCGCCAACGGCTTGTTGTACGGCTATTCGTCCACCACGTCGGGCATTTACACCGTCGACCCGGCCACTGGCGCCACGGCGCTGGTTGCCACATCCAGCGCGCCCGTCGGTGCGGCCACGCTGGGCATCGACTTCAACCCCGTGCCCGACCGCCTGCGCATCGTCACCGACGCTGGTGACAACCGGCGCATCAACGTTGCCACCGGTGCTGCCATCACCGACGGCACGCTGGCCTATGCGCCGGGTGACGTCAACGCTGGCTCCACGCCCCGCGTGGCTGATGTGGCCTACACCAACAACGACAACAACGCCGCCACGGGCACACAACTGTTCTACATCGACTACGTGCTGAACACGCTGGTGACCACCAGCAGCCCCAACGCCGGTGAACTGACCACCGTGGGCGCCCTGGGCGTGGACAGCGATGAAAACCTGGGCTTCGACATTCTGACCAGTGCGCCGGGCGTGAACAGCGGGTTCGCCACCTTGCGCGTGGGCGGCGTGCAGGGCTTTTACGGCATCAACCTGGCCACCGGTGCGGCCACCTTGATCGGCAACCTGAATGCCGGTGCGCTGAACGGCCTGGCCGTTGCGCCCGTCTCGGAACCGGCACCTCTGGCGCTGCTGGCTGCCGCGGGTGCTGCGATGTTGCTGCAGCGCCGCCGCCAGCGGCATGCAGCGGCAAGCGTGGGCTGCTGAAACACTGCACAGCCCGGCGTGCCCGGGCTGCAGCATCGGCGGGCAGCGGCCAGTGGCCGTGTGCACGCTTCTGCGGCCACCGTCGACAAGGGCTGCGCTGACGGGGTGCAGTCGATCTGCGGCTTCACCCCAATGCAGCTGAGGGCCGGTGCGCTGGTGGGGACAGAATGGCGGCCCCTCCCTGGCCCTTCGCCCCTAAAGCCATGCCCCAGTTTCCCACCCGCACCGTGGTCGGTGCCCTGCTTGAATTCCACAGCGCCTGGCGCGCCGTGGAACCGGCCATGCTGCTGCCGCCGCACCACAAGCCGCCGGTGCACCCGGTGCTGTACATCAAACCAGCCAACACCTGGGCGAGCCCAGGCCAGGCCGTGCTGTTGCCGGCCGACGTGCCCGAAGTCGAAGTGGGCGCCACGCTGGGCATCCACTTCGCCCGCGCCGCGGCACGTGTCACTGAGGCGCAGGCGCTGCAGTTCGTTTCGGGCTACAGCATCGTCAACGACGTGACGGTGCCCGACGGGCCGCTGTTGCGGCCACCCATGCGCCAGAAGTGCCGCGACGGCTTCTGCCCCATCGGCCCCTGGGTGGCGGCTGCCGCCCTGCCCGACCCGGGCAGCCTGGGCATCCGGACCTACGTGAATGGCCAATTGCGCCAGAGCAGCCACACCAGCGAACTGCGCCGCAGCGTGGCCCGGCTGATTGCCGACGTCAGCGAATTCATGACGCTGGCCCCGGGCGACCTCTTGCTGATTGGTGTGCCAGCCGGTGCACCCCGCGCGCGGCCCGGCGACACCATGGCCGTTGAAATTGAGGGCATGGGCCGGCTCGAGAACCCGGTGCTTTCCGAACCCGCACACGCCGAGGTGGCCGCATGAAAACCGCTCGCGTGTTTTTTGGTGGCGCGGTGCACGAAGCCACCGCTGCAGAGCCCACCGCGGCCGGGGCGCCCCAGCGGTTGCGCCTGGCCGACGGCCGCGTGGTGCCCGAGACGGCTGTGATGTGGCTGGCGCCCTTCGAGCCGCGCACCATCTTCGCGCTGGCGCTGAACTACGCCGACCACGCGCAGGAACTGGCCGCCAAGTCTTCCGCCGAACAAGGCAGCTTCCTGCAGGCGCAGCGCAGCGAGCCGGTGGTGTTTCTGAAAGGCGCCAACAGCGTGGTGGGCCACCGCGGCCTGACCCGCCGCCCGGCCGACGGCGAATTCATGCACTACGAATGTGAACTGGCGGTGGTCATCGGCCGCGAGGGCAAGCGCATTTCGCGGGCGCGGGTGATGGACTTCGTGGGCGGCTACACGGTGGCCAACGACTACGCCATCCGCAACTTTCTGGAACCCTACTACCGCCCCAACCTGCGCGTGAAAAGCCGCGACGGTGGCACGGCGCTGGGCCCTTGGCTGGTGGGCCGCGACGACATCGCCGACCCAAAGGACATGAAGCTGCGCACCGAGGTCAATGGCCGGGTGGTGCAAGAGGGCCACACCGGCGACATGATCCATGACGTGGCCAGCCTGATCGAATTCCTCAGCAGCTTCATGACGCTGAGCCCCGGTGACGTGATCTTGACCGGCACGCCAAAGGGTTCGGTGGACGTGCAGCCTGGCGACGAGGTGGTCTGCGAGGTGGAAGGCGTGGGCCGGCTTGTCAACACCCTGGTGGCGGACTGGGACTGAGGCCACGGGCACCGCGGCAAAGCCCGCGCCGCTACTGAATTTATATACAGTCCAGCCATGCAGGCGCTGGAACTCCTCAACCCCCCACAACGCCTGGCCGCGGCCCACGACAGCACTCGGGGCCCGCTGCTGGTGCTGGCGGGCGCCGGCAGCGGCAAGACGCTGACGCTGGCCACACGCCTGGCGTGGTTGGTGCGCCAGGGTGCCGACCCGCAGCGCGTGCTGATGCTGACCTTTTCGCGCCGGGCGGCGGCCGAGATGGCGCGCCGCGCCGGCCGCCTGCTGCATGAAAGCCTGGGGCTGGCGGCCGGCACCACACCACCCACCCTGTCCTGGTGCGGCACCTTCCACAGCGTGGGCGCACGGCTGTTGCGTGAAGAGGCGCCCCACATTGGCCTGCCGCCGGGCTTCACCGTGCTGGACCGTGCCGACACGCAAGACCTGCTGGCCATGACGCGCCAGCAACTGGGGCTGGGTGAAAGCGGCCTGCGCTTCCCGATGGCGCCCACCTGCCTGGCCATCTACTCGCGCTGCGTGAACACCCGGCAAAGCCTGCCCGAAGTGCTGGCCCACAGTTACCCATGGTGTGGCACGCACGAACACGCGCTGGCGCGGTTGTTCGCGGCCTTTGGCGAAACCAAGCTGCAGCAGCAGTCGTTGGACTTCGACGACCTGCTGCTGGCATGGTGGCACCTGATGCAGGCACCGGCCGTGGCATTGCGGCTTCAGGGCCGCTTCGACCATGTGCTGGTCGACGAGGTGCAGGACATCAACCGCGTGCAGGCCGACATCCTGCACGCGCTGAAACCCAGCGGCCAGGGCCTGACCGCGGTGGGCGACGACGCGCAGAGCATCTACGCCTTTCGCGGTGCCGACGTGCAGCACATCCTGGGCTTCGCGCAGCGCTTCACGCCGGCCGCCACGGTGGTGGCGCTGGAACAGAACTACCGCAGCACGCCGCAGATCCTGCAGGCCAGCAACGCTGTCATCGCGCTGGCCGAAGAGGGCTACCGCAAGGCGCTGTGGAGCGACCGCGCGGCCGGCCTGCAGCCGCGCATCCACACCGTGCAGGACGACGCTGCACAGGCGCACGGCGTGGCCGACGCCGTGCTGCAGCAGCGCGAAACCGGCCTGGCGCTGAAGCGGCAGGCGGTGCTGTTCCGCACCAGCACGCACAGCGCGGCGCTGGAACTGGAACTGGTGCGCCGCAATGTGCCCTTCGTGAAGTACGGTGGCCTGAAGTTCATGGAAGCGGCGCACGTGAAAGACGTGCTCGGCGTGCTGCGCTGGGCCGACAACCCGCAGTCACAGCTGGCGGCGCAGCGCAGCGCGCGGCTGGTGCCCGGCATGGGCCCGGCCGCGCTGCGCCGGCTGCAGGTGCACCTGCAGGCCAGCCCCACCGACCTGGCCGGGTTTTCACCACCGCCTGCAGCCCGTGAACCCTGGTGCGCGCTGGTGGCGCTGCTGCAGCACCTGCGCAGCCCGGACACCCGCTGGCCCGACGACCTGACACGCGTCACCGCCTGGTACCAGCCGCACCTGGAGCGCCTGCACGACGACGCTCGCGTACGCCTGGCCGACCTGAATCAGCTGCAGCACCTTGCCGGCACGCACCGCAGCCGCGAGCGCTTTGTCACCGAACTGACGCTGGACCCGCCCGAGGCCAGCAGCGACGAAGCCGGCCCGCCGCTTCGCGACGAGGACTACCTGGTGCTGTCCACCATCCATTCCGCGAAGGGCCAGGAATGGAATGCCGTGCACGTACTGAATGTGGTGGACGGCTGCATGCCCGCCGACATGGCCACCGGCCGCGCGGCCGAGATCGAAGAAGAACGCCGGCTGCTGTACGTGGCCATGACCCGCGCCCGCGACGCGCTGACGCTGTGGGTGCCGCAGCGCTTTTACGTCACGCAGCAGCGTGCGCTGGGCGGCAAACACCTGTATGCGCTGCGCAGCCGCTTCATACCCGACGCGCTGCTGCCCAACTTCCACCTGCCGGGCAGCGAACCGGCCTCCGCAGCACCCGACGAGCCGGCCCCGGCGGTGGCACCGCAGCTGGACCTGCAGGCCCTGTTGCGCGAGAGCCTGCGCCGATGGGGCCCGTAGGGGTGAATGTTGCGGGCGAACCTGGCTGCGCCGGGCCGCACCAGGCCACCGCACCGCAGCACTGTCAGTGGCTGTGTGGCGTCGGCCCGGCCAGCGCGCCAGCGGGCTTTGGCTGGCGGTGATGGCCACCACCTCAGCCCCGCGTTCATGCGCCAGGTCGGCGACGGCAAGCAGCGGGTCGGCGTTGCCGCTGCTGCTGATGATCACGGCCACGTCGGTGGCGCGCAGCACATTGGCCGCCAGCATCTGCAGCCGCGGGTCGGTGTAGCTGGCGCTGGGCACGCCGAAACGCAGAAACGCAGAAACGCAGAAACGCAGAAATTTGAACTGCGCGTCGTTGACCACCACGCCATGGTGGCCAACGGCAAAAAATTCCACCCGCTGCGCACCGGCCAGCAGTTCGATGGCGCGGGCCAGCGCATCGCGGTCGAGCCGGTCGCCCGGCCCTTGTCTTCAAAGCGCTGGCAAAAAGGCGACTCGTCGAAGTAGCTGCCCAACCGCGGCACGATGCCGCCACCGATGTACACGCCGCTGAGGGCACCCAGCGTCACTGCCAGATCGCTGAATCAGTTCGATGCCGGGGCCCGACAACAGCCGTTCGAAAGACAGGTGCGGGTACAGCACAGCGCCAGCAATGTCTGCATGATCGTCGCAAGGCAGGCTCGCGCGGTGCGTGAACACGCCGGGTGCCGTCTCCACCGTGAACCGCGCAAAGGTGGCGCGGATGTCGGCCAGAAGCCTGGGGCTTGCAAACGGCGTGATGGGGGGGCTGACGCGGGCGACGGAACTGCGCAAGCCCGAGCAAGCGGCATTGTGCTTGAGGCCCCGGCAGCGGGCGTGCGCGAAACCCGTCGGTGCTTGCCACCAGGGCGACTGGTGCCGGCCAGCGTGTGTCCGCGCATGTCACCTCGCCACTGGGCAGAGCGCTGGCTATCGATCCCCAGCTCGGCACGGTTCAAACCAAAAAATGCCTGCAAGCTGCAGGCATTCCAGACTGGCTTGAATCGCTGACCTCAGACGCGGTGCCGCACGCTGGTGATCAGGCTCAGCAGGCCCATCAACACGGCGCCTGTGGCAGCTGCGATCAGCACAGACTTCACCGGTTCATCACGCACGTAGCCGCGGGTGCGCTCAGAAGCGTCGGCGGCGCGGTCACGCAGTTGCGTAGAAGTGCGGCCCACAGCTTCGGCGCCGCGGTGCGCAAGGTCGCTCATACGGTCCGACGCACGGCCGATGGCCGGCGTCACGGTGGCGCGAAGGCTGGTGGCCGAATCGGCCATGCCGTCCAATACATTGGTCACCGCTTTTTGCGTGGACCGGATGGCTGCGTCGGCGCCGGCGGCGGCCTGGTCGGCCATCTGTTTGGGTTGGTCGAAAGTTGAGTTGTGGTTCATAGGAACTCCTCTGGGGTTGTGGATAAAGACTGCTTGAGCGGAGAGCTGACCGGGGCCTGGTGGCCACGCCTGACCCTGCCGCTGCGTGGCGGCTTGGTTTCAGGTCTTCCGGATCAGGCCGTACAGGAACGAAGCCACGGCGAGGATCAGAAACACGATGAAAAGGATCTTCGCGATGCCGGCAGCGCTGGCTGCAATGCCGCCAAAGCCGAATACCGCGGCGATGAGCGCAATAACAAGAAACACGACGGCGTAGTGAAGCATGGAACTCTCCTGAAGCAAGTGAACCCGGGTTGAGCCGCAGCCTGCGGGGGTTCGAGCCGAATGACCGTGCAACACGGTTGGGGTGCGGGGTGTGGGTTTGGACGCATCCAGTGTGCGCGGCCGCCACGCTGCAGGTAGTCGGTTGGCGGGTGATTGCGCTGTCAGCCGTCGCGGCGCCTGCGCGTAGGCTGCGGACTACGGCCGCAACGCAGTGGTCACGCCGCCGGCAACAGCATCGGCAGCGACGCGTGGATCAACGTGCCGTGCCCCGGGCGCGACTGCACGCGCAAGCTGCCGCCTTCGGCTTCAACGCGAAACCGCATGCCCAGCAGTCCGTACGACGAACGGCTGCCCAGCTGGCCGTCGAAGCCCACGCCGTTGTCGCGCACGCTGACGTCCACGTGCCCTGCCCGTTCGGCGCTGGCGTGCAGGTCGATCCACACCTCCGTGGCCTGTGCGTATTTCGACAGGTTGGTGATGGCTTCCTGAACGATGCGGTAGATCACCAGCTCCACCGCAGGCTGCAGCGTCACGTCGTCGCAGCGGGCGTGCACGGGGATGCCCGAGCCCAGTGAAAACTCCGACGCCAGGATGCCCAGCGTCGCTTTCAACCCCAGGTGATTGAGTGTCGAAGGGCGCAGGTCTTCGATGATGCTGCGGCCCAGAGCAATGGCGTCGTTGAGTTTGTCCACCAGGTCCGCCAGGCGGTCCAGCGCCTCGGGCGCCTGCCCGCCCAGGCGCGACTTGATGCGTGCCGCGTCCAGCTTGGCAGCGGTCAGCAGCGAGCCCAGGTCGTCGTGCAGGTCGCGGGCCAGGCGCTGGCGCTCGTCCTCACGGGCATTCAACACGTGGCGCGTCAGGTCGGTCAGTTCGGCGGTGCGCTGGGCCACTTCGGCTTCAAGACGGTCCTGCGCGCCCTGCATGACCTGCTTTTGCGTGTCATTGGCTTCGGCCAGGGCGTCGCTTTTGCGCAGGTACAGCAGCAGAAACGCCACCAGCACGACGCTCAGCGCCGCCACCCCGTAACGGCTGAGCAGCAGCGTGCGGTCCAGCATGTGGTTGGCGTGGTCGCGGTGCAGGAGTTGCTCGTCCACCAGCTTGCCGGCCAGCGCACGGATGGCCGCCATGCTCTGTGCCCGGCTGTCTGACAGGAACAACTCGCGCGCAGCGGGCGCCTGCCCCGACTGCAGCAGTTGCACCGTGGTCTGCAGTTCCAGCAAACGGTCCTGCGCCAGCGTCCGCAGCGCGGCCACGTCGATGGCAGAGCCGTCATCGGTGCGAAAACTCAGTTCCAGCGCGTCCAGCGTTTCCAGGCTGATGCGGCGCCCGTCCTCATACGGTTCCAGGTAGCTCAAGCGCCCGGTCAGCAGGTAGCCCCGCTGCGCGATTTCGGCGTCGTCCAGCGCCCGTTCCAGCCGCGACAGGTACTGCCGTTTCAGCGACGTGTCGCGCAGGTCGTTCAAGCGGTCGGCGGACTGCCAGTACGATCCCTCGCTGACGAAAAACAGCGCCAAGCCCGCCACCAGTACCATCGGCACCACAAACGGGTTTCGCTTGAAGGCATGCAGCCAGTGCATCATCGGGTGAAGACACGCCGGGCAACCGCCGCCGAAACGCGCAAGCGGGCCCCGGAAGAACAGCATGGAGTGACATGATCCGCATCGCCATCATCGACGACCACGCCATGGTGCGTGCCGGGCTGAAACAGTTTTTTGCCGACGAGGTGGACTTCCGCGTCGTGGCCGAAGCCAGCAACGGACGGGAGGCGCTGGACATCGTGCGCCGCGGCGAAGTCGACGTGATCGTGATGGACATCTCGATGCCCGGGCAGAGCGGGGTCGATGCGCTGGCAGCCATTCGTGCCCGCGAACCCGACCTGCCGGTGCTCATCCTCAGCGGCTTTGCCGAAGAACACTACGCCACCACGCTGCTGCGCCAGGGCGCCAGCGGCTACCTGAACAAGGATTGCGACCCCGAGGAAATCTCGCGCGCCATCCGCACCGTCTACCGCGGCCGCAAATACATCACCGCCGGGGTTGCCGAGCGTCTGGCCGAAGGCCTGGGCGGCGCCGGTGACCAGCCGCCGCACGAGCAGCTGTCGGAACGGGAGCTGCAGGTCTTCCTGCGGCTGGCGCGTGGCGAGACCATCGGCCACATGGCGCAGAGCATGTCGCTCAGCGTGAAAACCGTCAGCACCTACCGCACGCGGGTGATGGAAAAGATGGCGCTGGCCTCGAACAGCGACCTGACCTACTACGCGCTGAAGAACGGGCTCATTCAGTAACGGGTTGGGGCACCGCACGCGCAGTGCCCGCGGCGTCATCCCAGCCCACCCAGTTCGGTGCTGGAACCGGTGGCCAACTGCTCGCAGTAAGCGATCAGGGCGTCAATCTCGGTCGACTTGTCGAACACGCGGTCGGCGCCCAGCGCCAGACAGCGGTTGCGCATGGCGCCCGTGGCGTAATTGCTGAACACCACCCACTTGCGTTCGATGCCGGCAGCCGCGGCGGTGTGCAGCACGCCCAGGCCGGAACCGCTTTTCAAAAAGATGTCGACGATGACCAGCTGCGCTACATGGCCGCGGTGGCTCAACCACTGAACGGCAGTGTCTTCGTCCTCGGCAAACCCCACGACTTCAACCGACGTCAGTTCCTGAAGCGTCGCAATGAGGTTGTCGCGGATGACCGCGCTGTCTTCTACGATGTAAGTCTGGAGCCTGTGCATGGGCTGTTCGGGGTGGCGCCCAGCGGCAGCGGCACGCAAGCTGCAACGCACGACGGGGGCGACCCCTGGGTGGAGCAAAGCAGACAATCTTGCGAATCGATACGGTCGGACGGCAGGCTGGCTGCGAGCGAAGTATGCCCTGCTCAAAGCACCCCCTGCGGCGGAAATGGCGCGTGCTGCTGTCAGATCATTCCTACACAGTCGTCGCCGCGCAACATTGGCGCGCTACAACAACATTCACGGCAGATGGAGGAGCCGCGCAGCCACGGAGATGGCGCACACAGCGGCCCAACGGGCCAACGGGCCATGGGCTTGCACCCATGACCCGTTGCGCAGATCAACCCCAGGCGCCGAAGGCGGCGCCCGGCGTCGTTCAGGGACGAATCGAGATGTCGTTCTTCACGGCACGCACGCCGTTGACCTTGCGCGCCAGGGCTTCAGCGGTGGTCTTCTCGTTCACGTTCTTGGCGAAGCCCGACAACTGCACGGTGCCTTTCAGGGTCTCGACGCTGATGGCCGCTGCGTCCACTTCCTTGTTCTCGACGAAACGGGCCTTCACTGCGGTGGTGATGGCAGCGTCGTCCACATAGGCGCCCACCGATTCCTGGCCACGCGTGACGGCGCAGCCCGAGGTGGTGACGACTGCAATGCCCAACAGGGCAGCTGCGATGACGGCGGTGGTACGGTTGCTTTTGATCATGATGCGGATCTTTCGTGGTTGGGATTGGTCCTCGGCGGCCGGGCTGGTCAGCCCGCCGGCACGCCCTTCGCGCTTGCACCCGTTTGGTTTTTTCCAGGTGGTGCAACGCTGCTTGAAGGCGATGCGCCACTGTAGGCAGGGCACCGGCCCAGCTGCATAGGCGCAGTGCGCGGCGTTTTGTAGGACAGCAGCCTGAGCCCGGTACCCTGCGCCCCACACCAGCGCGAGTCGGTACCGGCAGCGCCTCAGTTCGCCCGACCCGGTTCCCGTGCCCCGTCCACGGGCAAGGTCACAACGAAGCGGCTGTGCGGCGGCAGTTGCGTCCAGGCCAGCGGCTCGCCCACACGCAGCGGCCTGGCGCCTTCTGCGCCACTTTGTGCCAGCGCCTGAGCAAGGCTGCCGCGGAACAGCACGAACTGCATCGTACGGCCTTCGCGCTGCAGCGTCAGCTGAGCACTCGGCCAATGGCTGGGCAGCGCGGGCTGGAAACTGAGGGTCTGCGCGTCCAGCCGCAGGCCGAAGATGGACTCGATGGCGGCGCGGTGCATCCACGCAGCCGCGCCGGTGTACCAGCTCCAGCCTCCCCGGCCCACGTGCGGCGGCTGGCTGCAGATGTCGCCGGCCATCACATAGGGCTCCAGGCCGTAAGCCGGCCCCTGCGTGGGGTGCTGGCTGCGGTGCGCCGGACTCAACAGTGTGAAATAGCGGTACGGCAGGTCTTGTGCTTCAGCGCTGGGTGGCGCGTCAGCCGGCGCGGCATGCAGTTGCTGCGCCTGCGCCATCAAGGCCCACACCGCACCGTGCGAATACTGGCCGCCGTTTTCGCGCACACCAGGCGGGTAGGCCTGGATGTAGCCGGCACTGGGGCTGGCGTGCACCAAAGGTGGGTTCAGCAGGCGGATGAGGCCGGCCTGTTCGTCCACCAGCTGCTCGTGCATCGACTGCAGCGCCAGTTGCTGGCGGTCGGGCGGTGCGGCCTGCGACAGCGCCGACCAGGCCTGGGCGATGAGGTCGATGCGCCCTTCAGCGTTGGCTGCGGCACCCAGGGGGCTGCCGTCGTCGAAGAAGGCGCGCCGGTACCATTGGCCGTCCCACGCTTCGCTTTGCAAGGCGGCTCGCCAGCCCTGCGCCGCCTGCAGCCAGCGCTGCGCGCGTTCGGTCTCGCCGCGGGCCTGCGCGAGCGGCGCGAAGTCGGCCACCAGCTTGCACAGGAACCAGGCCAGCCACACCGATTCGCCTTTCCCTTCGATGCCGACGCGATTCATGCCGTCGTTCCAGTCGCCGCTGCCCATCAGCGGCAGGCCGTGGCTGCCCACGGCCAGGCTGCGGTCCAGCGCACGCGCGGCGTGTTCAAACACGCTGGCGCTCTGTTCGCTGACCGTGGGCGTGTCGTAGGCGTCCTCGGCGCCCGCCGGGATGGCGCGGCCTTCGAGAAAGGGCACCATCTCGTCCAGCAGCGTGCTGTCGCCCGACGTGCGTTGGTGGTGCACGCAGGCAAAGGGCAACCACAGCAGGTCGTCGGAAAAATGCGTGCGCACGCCGGCGCCGCCCGGCGCATGCCACCAGTGCTGCACGTCGCCTTCCAGAAACTGGCGGCTGGCGCACACCAGTATCTGCGCCCTCAGCAGTTCGGGCCGTGCCCAGCTTAGCGCCAGCGTGTCCTGCAGCTGGTCGCGGAAGCCGGTGGCCCCGCCGGCCTGGTACAGGCCGGCCTTCGCCCACAACCGGCACGACACGGCCTGGTACAGCAGCCAACGGTTGACCAGCGCATCAAACAAGGGGTCGGGCGTGAGCACCTGCGTGCTCTGCAGCAGTTCATTCCACTGCCCCTGTGCTTCTTGCAGGCGCTTGCCCGGTGGCACGGCAGCGGCGTCGGCGGCCAGGCGGCGGGCCTCTTCGGGGTTGGCCGCGTAGCCCAGCAGGAACACGCGTGCCGCCGAAGTGCCGGGCTTCAGGTTCACCGCGGTGGCCAGCGCAGCGCAGGGGTCCAGGCCCGGGCCGGCCTGCTGGCCCAGGTGGTCGGGCAACACCAGGCGGCCGCGGGCGTCAAAGAACTCGCGGCGGTCGCAGGTCCAGTCGTCGTCCGGGCCTTCGGTGCCAAGCAGCGTGAAGAAGGCGGTGCCGCCCCCAAAACCGCCGCTGTTTTCCAGCTGGGTGGCCAGCAGCGCCGCCAAACGCCCGGCCTGGCCGCGGCGCTGCCGGAACAGCGTGGTGTTCACGGTAGCGCGGTCGCTTCGGATGGCGCCGAGCTGCCATTCCACCAGGCCCACCAGCCGCCATTGCAGGCTGCGCCCGCTGCCGTTGAGAACGTGCACGTGCACCTGCTTGACAGCCGTGTTGCGGTCAACACACCAAGTGACCGTGACCGTGACTACGCCGCCGCCGTGGGCGATGCGGTGCGTGATCTGCGTGCTGCCCTGGCCGTGCCTGACGGTGTAGCGGCTGTGCGGGTCGCCGTGGGCCGAGGGCGTCAGGCTCCAGACAGCGCCGCTGCGCAGGTCTTGCAGCAGCAACAGGTCGGACACCGGGTCGACCAGCGGGTCATTGGCCCAGCAGGTGATCTGGTTCATGCGGCTGTTCACGGCCCAGGTGTGGCCGCCACCGGCTTCCGACACGTGGCACCCAAACCCCGGGTTGGCCAGCACGTTGATCCACGGCCGTGGCGGCCGTTGCAGTGCACTGACCTCGAATTCGAAAGCGTGGGTGTCGCCGTCGAAGCGCCCCTGCGCTGGCTTGACGATGCCACCACGGCCACTGCCCACCGGCACCACGCGGGTGAAGGTGTCCAGGCGGGTCAGGATGTCGCCGTCGTGCGGTGCCGCCCAGGCCTGCACCTGCAGGCCCAGCGGCCGCCCGTCGGCCTGCAGGTGCACGCGGGCCAGACGCACCAGCGTGGCCCGCTCGCCCGCCGTGAGTTCTTCAGCGCGCAACAGGTATAGGCCCGTTACCGCAGGGCCCGCTGCAGCAGGGCCGGCTTGCGGCCGCGTGGCCGCGTCGGCCTGAGTGGCTGCGGCGTGGCGGTCGCGCAGCGCGCCTGCCTCGCGGTGCAGAGGCATATCGTAAGACGCCAGTTCGGCGTTCAGCACCACCAGGTCGCAGGCGATACCGCCCCAGGCCCACAGCCGCAGCGCCTGTGCCAGCGTGCGCAGCAGCGCCACGCCGCGCAGCGTGGACACGCTGACCAGCAGGATCGGGCGGTCACCGGAAATACCCAGCCGCCACAGCAGCCGCTTGTCCACACCGGCTGCTGCCGCCTCAGCGGCAGCGTTGTTGTCGCCGGCCGCCGGCAACTGGTGGCGGGTCAGCGTCATCAGCAGCGCCGTGGTCAGCGTCTGCAGCGCGGCAAAGTGGGCGGCGCTGATGGTCAGGTCGCGCAGGCGGATGCCCATCAGCGTGGCCGACATCAGCGACGCGCGCTGCACGTGGCTGGGCTGGCGGTACTTGTCGATCACCGCGTGCAAGGTGCTGCGCTGTGACGCCGCCGCAGTGGCAAAGGTCAGCCTGACCTGGCCTTGGGCCTTTACACGCACCCGGGCCGACAAGGCGCACACCGGGTCCAGCCCGGTGTCCAGCGGCGTGGGCTCGTCACCGGGCGCGGCGCTTTGCGGCACGTCACGAAACCGAGCCTGGGGCTGGCTGGGGTCCTGGTTGCGGCCGTGCCACTGGGCGCGGTCGGCCTGCACGCGCAGCGTGCGCACCGACGCGTCGGCGTTGACGAGGAAATGCGCCATGCACATCGCCGTTTCGGTGCTCTGGCGCGGCCGGCGTTCAAACACCAGCGCCTGCGAAGCGGGCCACCACTGGGCGCTGACAAACAGGTTGGAAAATGCCGGGTGCGCTTCGTCGGCACGCGGCTGCGCCAGCGTCACTTCGAAGGCCGACATCAGGTCCAGCTCGATGTCTTCGTCGCCACCGTTGTACAGGTCGATCTGGCGGAACTCGATGTCGTCTTCGGGGCTGACCCACACCGTGGTGTGCGCACGAACGCCCGGCCACGCGGCGTCGAAGCACACGCGGTCGGCGTGAAAGGTGCTGGTGTATTCGGCCCGGTCGTCGGGTGCCGGGTGCTGGGTGATCGACACCGGCCGCTCGCCGCGCGCCAGCCGCAGATAGAAGAAGCTGCCCAGCGCATCGCGCAGCACGTCGTCGCGGGCGCGGTTCACCGCCAGGCCGCGCCAGCGGCTGCTCCCGGCGCCGTTGGCGCGCAGGCTGACACAGTAGCTGCCGTTGCCCAGCACGTGCGTGGGCTCGACGGCGTTGGTGCCGGGCAGCACCTCGCGCAGCGGGCCAGGTGGGCGGTTTTTCAGCGCCTGCAGCGCAAACAGCGGCAGGCTGGAAGGCACCTCGATGCGCGCCGGCACTTCACGCGGCACACGTTCATGCAGCAGCGACGCCACGGCCTGCAGGTTGGCGTGGCTCATGCACCAGCGCTGCGCCACGCCGTCATGCAGCACGTTGGTCAGCGCCACGATGCTCATGCCCTGGTGGTGCGCCATGAAGGTGCTGACGGCCGTGTAGCCGCCGGGCCCGTTGACACGCGCTGGCGAATAGTCCAGCGCTTCGATGTAGCCGAACTGCTGGCGTGCGCCCAGGGTGGCCAGCCGGTTGAGGTTGCGCAGCGCGCGCTGCGGCATCCACTGCGCCGCCATGGACGTGGCATAGGGCGCGACGACGCGGTCTTCCGGCGGCGTGCGCCGCAGCGCCAGGCGGGGCACGCCCTGCGGCGCGTACTGGTAGGCCAGGCTCTCGTCACGCGCCGCATAGGCCGATTCAGAAACGCCCCACGGCAGGTGCTGCTGCTGGCCGAAGCGCATCTGCTCGACGATGGCGGCCTCGCAGGCGTCGCGCAGCACGCTGCCACGCGGCTCGGCCAGCACCAGGCCGGGCATCAGGTACTCGAACATCGAACCCGACCACGAGCGCAACGCCGAACGGCTGCCCACAGCGTGGAAAGGCCTGCCCAGCGCCCCCCAGTGGCTGACGGGCACGTCGGCCTTGGCGATGGCCAGCAGGCTGGTCAGCCGCGATTCCGACGCCAGCAGGTCGTACAGGCCAGCGTCCAGTTCCTGTTCGGCCACGCGCAGGCCCAGGTGCAGCAGGCGCCGCCGCGGGTGGTACAGGCAGGCGAAATCGGGCTCCCAGGCCAGACGCTCGCAGTGGTCGGCGACTGCGCGCAACTGCTGCGCCGTGGTGGCAAACGGTGCCGATGTGTGGGCCTGCAGGTCCAGCCACACCGAGCGCAGCGTGGCCAGGTGGTCGGCCAGGCACCAGGCCAGCTGCAGGCTGGCCACCGGCGGTGCCGGGGCCTTGTGCAGTTCGGCCAGCGGTGCAGCGGCGGCTGGGTTTGCAGCAGCACCATCGCGCGTTTCGTAAGGGGCGGCGTCGGGGGCGGTATAGGGGGCAGCGTTGACCGGCGGCCACATCAGCAACAATTCTTCGCCGGCACGCCGCATCAGGGCGTCAAAGTCGACCACCGGTTCAGCGGGCGCGGCCGGGTCGTGCGTGGGCAGCGACACCTGAAGACGGGCCCGCAAACCGGCGACCCCGTCGCGCGACAGCTCCAGCACCTGTGCCAGCGCCCCGCGGGTGGAACCGGCGCGGGCCAATTGCTGCAACAGCTGCGGAAAGCGCGCCAGCAGCGGCCCCAGGCGCCGGTGTGAAGCTGCCAGCGCGCGGTCCAGCGCGGCGCTGTCGTGCGCAGGGCCGGCAGCCAGGCTGCGGCACGCCTGCGCCACCGCCAGCAAGTGGCCGCACAGGTTGCCGCTGTCCACACTGGACACATAACGCGGCATCAGTGCTGCCCCGGTGCGCGTGTCATACCAGTTCAGGAAATGGCCGTGGCAGCGTTCCAGCGTGTCCAGCGTGGCCAGCGTGGCCTGCAGGCGTTGCAGCAAGTCCTGGGTGCCGATCCAGCCGAACTGGCGCGCGCAGGCGGCGCTCAGCAGGTACAGGCCGATGTTGGTGGGCGACGTGCGGTGCGCCACCATGTCGTAGGGGTCGGTCTGCAGGTTGTCGGGCGGCAGGTGCCGGTCTTCGGCACCCACGCAGCGTTCGAAGAAGCGCCAGCTGTCGCGTGCCACGTCTTCCAGCGCCTGGCTTTCGGCCAACGGCAGCGGCGTGTCGGCAGCCTGCGCGTGCGCTCGGCTGGCCCACCAGGTGAGCGCCGGCGCCAGCGCCCACAGCCCGCACAGCAAGGTGGCCAAGGGCAGGTGCGGCGTCTGCACGCCCCACAGCGCCGCCAGCAGCAGCAGCGCCACCGCGGGCTCGGCGGCATGGGCACGCAACACGTCGGGCAGGCGCTTCTGGGCTGCGGCCTCGGCGGCTGCGGCGGTGGTCCACTGCAGCAGGCGGCGGCGACTGGCCAGCATGCGCCACAGGGCGCGGGCTATGGCGTCCAGCGAAGTCAGCGTCTGCGCAAGCAGCTGGCCCAGTTGCCAAAGGCCGCCCCCCACGGCGCGCGCCAGCTCGGCCACCGCCAGGCGGTAGAAGTGGCGCTTGGCAATCTCGTCATGGCTGGGCGCCAGCCCGGCCACGGCACCCATCAGCGGGCCGGCCGTGAAGGCCGCCAGCACCAGCGCCAGCATCACCAGTGGCGACAGCACCAAGCCCAGCACCGGCCCCGCCAGCACCAGCAGCAGCAGCGCCAGGCTGGCCGGCGCCACCAGCGAACGCCGCAGGTTGTCGGTCATCTTCCAGCGGTTGATGGCGCGCAGCGGGTAGCGCGCGGGTTGCAGCAGAAAGGGCAGCAGCTGCCAGTCGCCACGCGTCCAGCGGTGCAGGCGCGACGCGGCCACGTCGGGGTGCGACGGCGCTTCTTCGAATACGGTCACGTCACTGGCCACGGCACAACGCGCCAGTGAACCTTCCAGCAGGTCGTGGCTGAGCACCTGGTTGTCGGGCAGGCGGTCGCCCAGCACCGCGTGCACGGCCTGCACATGCATCAGCCCCTTGCCACTGAAACTGCCTTCGCCGAACAGGTCCTGGTAGACCTCGGAACTGGCGGCGCTGTAGGGGTCGATGCCGCCCTGGCCGGCAAACAGCCAGTGAAAGGGCGTGGGCCGGTCTGCCAGCGGCGTGGCCACGCGCGGCTGCAGGATGGCCCAGCCGTGGCTGACGCTGCGCCCGCTGGCGTCCAGCTGCGGCCGGTTCTTCGGGTGCGCGGCAATCGCCACCAGTTCGCGCAAGCGGCCAGGCGGCAGTTCGGTGTCGCTGTCCAGCGTCACCAGATACGGCGTGCCCGGTGCCAATTGCGACAGCGGGCCAAGGTCGATGAAACCGGTTGGCGTGGTGGCGGCAGCCTGCGGGTCGGCCGCAGTCTGGGCCATCGCAGCCACCAGCGCCTGCAGCTTGCCGCGTTTGCGCTCCCAACCGATCCAGGCGCCCTCACCTGCGCTGTAGCGGCGTGACCGGTGCAGCACCACGAAGCGCGGCGGCTGCCCATCGGGAGCGGGGTAACGGGTGTTCAGCGCGCGAACACCCGCGCAGGCCTCGTCCAGCAAAGCCTGGTCGCCTTCGCGGCTTTCGGTGGGGGCGTCGCCCCAGTCACTGAGCAAGGCAAACTGCGCCGCGGCCTCGCGGTTGGCCAGGTGGTGCAGGTGCAGGCGGTGCACCAGGGCCTGCACGTTGGCCGAAGACGTCAGCATCGAAGGCACGGCCACCAGCACGCGGTGCTCGGGCGGTATGCCGTCGACAAAGGCCAGCCGGGGCAGGCGCACCGGGCGTGCCGACTCGCTGATGAGGCGGTTGATGACCGCCACCACCGCTTCAGACCCGGGCAGCAGCATCAGCAGTACCGCCAGCCCCATCAAGCCCAGCGCCAGCGGCGTGCCGTCCAAAGGCCAGCCGCCCGCCGCGCGCTGAGCAAAGGCCACCAGGGCCAAGGTGCCCAGCGCCAGGCTGCCCAGATACACCGGCAGCGCGGCGCGCTGCAGCAGCCGCCGCCATTGCCACGACACGTCGTGTTGCAGGCCCAGTCGCTGCGCCAGCTGCGGGCGGCCATGACCGTGCAGCCAATGGGCGGCCACGCCCGTGGCGGTGCCAGCTTCTGCAGACGCTGCGGCACCAGCGGGTTCCATCAGCTCCAGCACCGCCTGGGCCACCTCGGCTTCGCTGCGGCCCGACTGGCGCGCCAACGCTTCAATGGCGTGCAGGGCCTGGTCGCGCGTGGCGGTGGATTCCAGCCTGAAGCTGGGCGCCTTCAGCATCAGTGCCATCAGGTTGCTGCTGCAGGCCACGATGTGTGGCCAGTCAGCGCCCTCGATGCCGCGCAGCGCCAGGATGGAGTTGCTGACGCTCAGGTTGTCGGCCGCCTGCTCAGCCATCTGTTGCGCCAGCACCACCGAAGGCTGCGGCAGGGTTTGCTGCAGCCACTGTTGCACGGCGCTGTCGTCATCAGCGCGCCGGCCTTGCAGACGCTGCCACAACTGGGCCAGGAACGTGGGCCCGACACCGCGGCGCTGCATCAGCGCGTGCAGTTCGGCCAACGCGTGCAGCGGGTAGGACGGCATGTCGTCGGCACACAGGTTGGCCACCTCGCGCGCCGCCTTGTGCGTGGCCACGCGTTCGGCCAGCCGGCGCAGGTTCTCGATGAGCACCACGCGCAGCGTGGTCGGCAGGGCCCACATCTCGCCCAGCGTCAACTCGCGCGCCTGCTGGTACGACAGCAGGTAGTGGACCAGCAGGTCTTCGTCGAAGGCGCCGTCGGTGTGGGCAACGAAGGCCCAGGCCACGCCGTAGACCCGGGGCAGGCCAGCCAGCGGCTCGTCACACAGCACCGGCAGCGCGCGGAAATAACGCCGCGGCAGGCCGTCGCGCACTTCCTTGAGCTGCGCTTCGATGAGGTGGAAGTTGTCCAGCAGCCATTCGGCCGCCGGGCTCAGGTCATAACCGGTGGCGGCCTGCTCGGCAATGTAGCGCTGCGCCAGGCGCAATACCGCCACGTTGTCGCGCAGCCGCGGAAAGAACACTGCGGAACGCGAGCGCCCCGTCTGCACATGGTGCGTAGCGCCCAGGCTGCGGCCATGCTGGCCAAACCGCTGCATGCCGAAAATCTCGGCACGCACCGGCGTCTGCGGCTCGCCCCAGGCGTTGCCCAGCAGTTCCAGCAGCAGCGGTGATGCGCGGGGTATCAGCGCAGAAAGCGCATCACGGGGCACGATTCAGATCACGACAACCAAAGCCCCGGTGACGGCCACCAGCAGGGTCAGCGACGTCACGAACCGGGCCAGCAGCTTCTGGTGCATGGCCACGACGGTGCAACGCAGGTTGTACAGCCGGCTGTGTGGGCGGCTGCATTGCTGCACATGCCGGCTCAGCTCATTCAATTCCAGCGGTAAGGTGTCGGCGCCGTCGCCAAACGCGGCGGTGAGCCAGGGGCTTTTTGGTGACAGCTGCAGGTTCATGGTCGTCAGGCCGTAAATCCACGGACCACAGGGGCCCGCAGGGGGTTGAAGAGGGGTATTCCAACGAGCAGCGGGACAACAAGCACCGGCAACGCGGGAATGGCTCTATGGTGACCGGCGGTAACACCGGCGTCTGTCAGACGACACGCTGACCGCAAGCCGGAACGCGTGCGCTTCAGCCACCTGACGCCCACGAACTCGGGCCCACTGGGCACTGGCGGGTCGCCCAGCGGCGCGGGTGGGTCCACAGGCACCGCCGGCGGGCGCGGACCGCGGTCCGGGTCAACCGGCATCGAGCCGGGCACATGGCGCTCAGGCACATCGTGACTCGGGTGACTGCTGAGCGAAGGGGCTGCATCTGTGACGAGCAACGCCCGCATCGGCTGAACCATCAGCGCTGCGCTGCCACCACCGGCAAAGGTGGTGTTCATGGGCTGCTGCTTCCCTTGGCAGGCGGCAAAGGCGCTGAATGGTCGTTGTTCTGGCCCGGCAACGGCATCGCGGTGGACTCCTGCGCCCGCGTCATCGGCTGGTTGCTGCGGCCGGCGTTCGGGTCCACCTTGACATCCCGCGCGGGTGTCAACACCGAAGCCGCCGTCGGAACCGAGGCGTCCACCGAACTGCCGGCTGTGCCAGCGGGCGCGGTGCCAGGGCTGGCCGGTGCTGCAACGGGTGCCGCCGCCACGGCAGGGGTTTCGGGATGCGGCTTGCTGCAAGCCACCAGCACCACGCTGCTGATCACAGCGATAAGCATCGGAGCCATCGTCAACGGGTGTGTCATGTGCCATCTCCTGTCTGGGTAAAAGGCTGCGTCGTGAGGGCTGCTCTTGGTGGCAACCCGATTCAGGGCCTCGAACGGGTCAATGGTGGCAAGGACGACGCGCTGCAGCCAGCCGCCGATGGCGCATGGCCGTGTAGGACGGCACCGCATCGCCAGTGCATCGCCACCGCTGCGCCCGCGGCACACCCCTTTGCGTGACCTCATCCGGTATCGGAAAACCTTGTAGGAGCCTGCTCACTCGCAGATGGCTTGAAAACCGATGGCGGCTTTCGGACGGCGGAAAGAGGATGGCAACACACGATCAACTGGTAACCACCTGTGCACAAGCTCTTCCCCACATCCAGCACCCAGGGCCCGGCGCTTAGCCAGAATCAACTGCTGGCGGCCCTTCCGGCCCACGACAGTGAACGCTGGATGGCGCAACTGCAGCCTGTGCAGTTGAAGGCCGGCCAGGTGTTGATCGAAGCGGGGCGCGCGCCGGCCAGCGTCTACTTCCCCACTACGGCCATCATCTCGTTGCTGTACACCACCGCAGACGGCAATTCTTCAGAGTACGCGGTGGTCGGCAATGACGGCCTTGTGGGCATTTCGGCTTTCATGGGTGGTGCGGCGATGCCCGGCGAAGCCGTGGTGCAGACGGCGGGTGCCGCGTGGCGGATGCCGGCGGCCACCGTGCGTGACGATTGCCTGGCCTGGCCCTCGGTGTTGCGGTTGATGCTGACCTACACCCAGGCGGTGTTGACACAGGTGGCGCACACCGCCGCCTGCAACCGGTACCACTCCATCGAGCAGTTGCTGTGCCGCCGGTTGCTGCTGGGGCTGGAGCGTTCTTCCGGCAGCAGCCTGTTCCTGACCCAGGAAGCAGTGGCCAACTTGTTGGGCGTGCGGCGCGAGAGCGTCACCGGCGCGGCGCTGAAATTGCAGCGTGCAGGCGTCATCCGCTACAGCCGCGGGCAGATTGCCGTGCTGGACCGGTCTGAACTGGAAGCGCGCAGCCGTCAGGCGCCCGAGCCCGCACACGCTGGCCGCGCGCCGCGGCAACTGCGCGCGCAATCGGCAGCTTGACGGGGCGCACCCCCAGTCAGGCCGTCGCTGGGGCGCGTCGAGCGTTTACTGTGGCTGCTGCATACTCGCGAGGTGCAGCCACTTCGTGAGCTGAAACCTGCCCGCCACCCACAGTGCATCGCAATCGCGGCACTTCCCACCAGGCGCGGCCACGGAAAGACCGAGACCCCGTGATGAGACTGGACGAAAACCGACTGGCCGAATTGCGCCGGGCGCTGATATTGGATACAGCGCCCGAACGTGCTTTCGACGACATCAGCCGTATGCTGGCCACCACGCTGGAGGTTCCCATCACGATGGTGAACATGCTGGACGCCAAGCGTGACTGGTTCAAGTCCGGTGTTGGCGTGGGGCACACCGAGTCGCCGGCAATCACGTCATTCTGCGAAATCTTCTTCACCTCTCAAGCAGACCTGATCGTGGCTGAAGACACGCAGCTGGACGCGCGCTTCAACTGTCACCCGCTGGTGGCGGGTCCCCCCTTCATCCGCTTCTATGTCGCCGCACGCCTGTCCGTGCGCGGGCACACGCTGGGCACCCTGTGCGCCTACGACCTGCGGCCACGAACGCTGACCGTCGAGCAACTGGGCAACCTGCAGGCCATGGCCTCGGCGGCCATCGAGCTGATTCGTCAGCGTGGCGCGGTCGCAGGCTGAGGCCCCCCGGCAGGCGCAGCCTGCCCTGCATCTGAGACCGCACTGGCATGTGGTCAGCTGCTCTTATGGGGTATGTCGGTTCCTGCGTTATCCGGCAGCAGCGAAGCTTCGAGCGAGATCTCGGGCACGCTGGCCAGGGCCTTGGACAACGGGCAGTCAAGCTTGGCGTGTGCGGCCAGTTCTTGGAAACGGGCTTCGTTCAGCCCCGGCACCGTGGCCTGCATCTTCAGTGCGATGCGGTCGATGAGGAAACCGCTGCCTTGGGTCACCAGGCGCACATGGGCCTGCGTGTCCACGGTGCGGGTGGCAAACCCGGCCTTGTCGCAGGCGAATGAAAACGCCATCGTGAAGCAGGCGGCGTGCGCAGCACCCAAGATCTCTTCAGGGTTGGTACCCCGCTGCTCGCCAGCGGAGCGGCTGCCGAACGCGTAAGGGTAGTCCAGCAAGGCGCCACTGGCGGTGCTGACCAGGCCCTGGCCTTCCTTGCCGGCCCCGGTCCACAGCACGCTGGCACTTTTCTCAGCATTCGACAAAGCGGCGTGCGGCGCGCGGGCCGCGGGCGCACCGGCGCTTGACGCGGGAGCTTCGGGTGATGAGGACGGGTTCATGGCGGTTGCTCCGTGCTGGGCGGGAAAGCCCAGGGGCCGGCCCGCATGGTGGCGTTGATTCCACTGTGGGGGAGCGGCCCGCACCCGTCTGTGAAATGGCGCACCGACGCATGAACCGGGACGGTGCACGCTCGGAAGACTGAGCACTTTTTTGCGGCCCAAGGCTGCCATCACCATGAAGACACCTTCCCCCGAAAAAACGCCGCTGCCGCCGCCCACCACAGGCCCTTCTCAACAAGGCCGAAAAAAGGTGGGGCCTCTCGATATTGGAGCCGAACTGCCGTTGCCACACGAACGCGATGAATCGCGACACACCGAAGCGCCGGCCCTGGACCCGGTGATTCAGCAGGCCAAGCGCGACATCGACGCCGGGCTGGTGGACACCGACATGCGCGCCACGCCAGGGCTGGACGCGGAACGGCGGGCTCGTCTGGTGCGCGGCGCGGGTGGCAAGCCCCCGGGCACTGCGGCCTGACGACAAAACCCAGCCAACGGCAAACCGCGATAGGGGAGCGCCGGTAGGTGGCCACCTACAGCCAAACACTTTCGAAACCGACACGCCCCGCAGGGCGCGGCGCCCACAGTGCACGCAAGCCGACAACTGCCGGCCACGCAACTGACAAGGAGTCTGCACGTGAACATCCCCCTTCGAAAGGCCGTTCTGGTTTCCCTGCTGACAGCACTGTGCACCACCGCTTGTTCTGGCGGCAGCGCCACCGCCGCAGGCACTGACGGCCGCGCCAGCTTCACCAGCGGCGGCGCCAGTGTCGAAGACTTCACGGCGCTGAGCCAGCAAACCGGGCAGTACAACCTCAAGCTGTTGTTCGCATCCAAAGGCAGCGGCGCCTACCTGGCCGACGTGGCCGTTACCGTGCAAGCCCTGCCATCGCAGGAAGTGGTGATGGACACGCGTACCGAAGGGCCCCTGTTGCTGGCGGCACTGCCTGCGGGCCGCTACCGCATCAGCGCGCAGTACGGCGACGTGGTGCCGGGCGCGCCGACGCAAGTGAGCCGTACCTTGGTGGTTCCCCGCAGCAGAATGGTCAGCGCCGTCATCTACTTCAGCACCGCCGACCGGGTGGGTGCAGAGTCACCGCGCGAGTACCGCACTATTCGTTGAAGGTGCCGGCACCCGCGCATCGCCTGGCAAACCCAGGCCGCGGTGTGAGCCACACAGGCGTGCGTAGGCGCAGGTGAACTCAGCCCCCAGCAGGAAGGCCTGCGCCGAGTAGTAGATCCACAGCAAAACGATGATCAGGGAGCCGGCCGCGCCGTAGGTGGAGGCAATGCCGCTGCGCCCCAGATACAAACCGATGAGATAGCGGCCGGCGCTGAACAGCAGCGCAGTCACCAGCGCACCAATCCAGACATCTTTCCAGGCCACGCGCACGCGCGGCATCCACTTGTAGATCATCGCAAACACCGCCGTGGTGATGGCAAAACCCGCCCACAGGTCCACCACTTGCGCCAGCATCACCCAGTCCCCGAAGGCGCCGCGCCACCAGTTGCCCAGAGCCGAAATCACCGTGCTCACCACCAGCGACACCACCATCAGGAAAGACAGCCCCAGGATCATGCCGAAAGACAACAGACGGTCTTTCAGAATGCCCACCAGCCCGCCGTTGTCGCGCTCTGGGGCACGCCAGATGCGGTCCATCGCGTCCTGCAACTCCGCGAACACCGAGGTCGCGCCAATCAGCACCACCACGGCGCTGGCCAGTGCGGCCACCGCGTTGTGTGCCGGCTGGTTGACACTGGCCACGATGGCCTGGATTGACCGCGCAGCTTCTTCGCCCACCAGACTGGACAGTTCCTGCAGCAGGTGGCCCTGGGCAGCGTCCTGGCCAAAGATCAGCCCCGCCACCGCAATCACCAGCAACAGCAGCGGCGCCATCGAAAAGAAACTGTAGTAGGCCAGGGCCGCGCCCATGCTGAGCGCGTAGTCCTTCAGCCAGCTTCTGCCGGTTTCACGCAGCAGGTTCGCCAGGCTTGCGAAAAACCCCGCGTCGTTGGCGGGCACTGCCTGCGAATCGGAAGCAGCCTCAGCCTTCGCGTTCTGCGTCACGGCTGGTGCGGTGTCTGAATGAACTGGTCAACAACCGACTCCAGCTCGTCCAGTTCAAAGGGCTTGCGGATGCACACGATGCGCGCCTCGGGGGGCAGGCTGGCCCGCGACATGTCGTGCGCCGAGCAGATGACCACGGGACATTGCGGGTTCAGGCGCAGCGCCTGGTGAACCAGGTCCATGCCGGGCAACCCCGGCAGGTTCAGGTCGGTGATCAGCAGGTCGATGTGCTGGCGGTGCAACACCTTCAACGCGTCGTCCACATTGCCGCAACTGACAAAGGTGCGGGTCGGACCTTGAAGCACTTCGGTGACGGACCTGCGGACATATTCGTTGTCCTCGACGTAGAGTATAAAAGCCGCCCGCTGCGGCCCTTGGTTTTGATCTTGCGTGCGCGTCGTCATCGGATCACCTGAGGGCCTGTTCATTTTGAGCAACGCGCGGGCGCCCATCGCACCTCCACCCATCACTGTTCACCAAGGCATGCTGCGCCACCGCCTGCGCCGGAGATGTCGGCGTGAACGATCAGACGTTGTAGGAACTCGCCTTCACGGGTGGCTATCAATCGTGCTGGCGGCCTGCGCAGCGGGGCCTGCGGCGGAACCCCGGGCCTCAAGCAGCGCGGGCGTCTGGCAGCAGGGGCTCGACACCTTCTGGCGCGCCGCGGCAAGGCAGCACGGCGATGACCCGCGTGCCTTCGCCTGGCGCGCTGACCACTTGCAAGGTGCCACCATGCGATTCCAGCCGGAACAGCATGCCCAGCAGCCCGTGGCGGCCCACGCCCACCTGCTTGGGGTCGAAGCCGCGCCCGTCGTCGGCCACCGTCAGGGTGGCTGTGCCGTTGGCGCCCCGCAGTTCCACCCATGCCGAACGCGCCCCGGCGTACTTGGCGATATTGGTCAAGGATTCCTGGACAACGCGGAATACCGTCAGGTCCTTGTCGCCACCCAGCGCCATGTCGGCTATGGACGCCCGCACCGGTATGCCCATCACCGACGACGAGTCGTTGCACAGCATCTCCAGCGCCACCTTCAGCCCCAACTGGTCCAGGGAGGACGGGCGCAGGTTCTCGACGATGCGCCGCTTGAAGGCGATGCCGTCGTTCAACCGTGCGTCGATGCTGGCCACCCGGTCCAGCGCAGCACTGGGCATTTCGGGCACACGGCGCAAACGCGCCAGTTCCAGCTTGATGGCGGTCAGCACGCCCCCCATCTCGTCATGCAACTCGCGCGCAAGCCGGCCCCGCTCGTCTTCCTGCACCGTCACCAGGTGGTCGGTCAGGTTGCGCAGGTTGGCTGTGCGCTCCTTGATCTGCGCTGCCAGGCGTTGGTGTTCCAGCACTCGCGCGGCATCGGAACGGCGCAGTTCACGGGCAAAGAGAATCAAGGCCATCAGCGCCAGAAGAATGAGCGCGTGCACGGCAATCCGGCTCAGCATCAGAGCGTCGTAGATCGACACCCGGGCTATGTTCTGCACCGCTGCCGCCTGCGCCAGCACGTTGCCGAATTCCGACTGCAACTCAGCAATGCTGGCCCGGGTTTCCGTCGACTGGTGCTGTGCGCCGCTGCCTGGTCCAGCTGCGGCCTGGTCCAGCCAACCGCGGTAGCGCTGAGCCTGCAACGTGGTCAGCTGGCGCAGCCTTTCCACCGCGACCACGCCTTGCATGTCGATCTGGGCAATCAGCTTCAATGTGGCTTCACGGGAAGCCTCGAAGTTGCGCGATGCCAGCTCAAAGCGTTGGCGGTCGGCTTCGTTGTCGTGGGCCATCACGGCGCGTGATGCGGCCTCCATCAGCGTGATGGCCTGCAGGCTCCTGGCGGCTTCCATGCGCGCGTCGGTGAGCCTGATGCCGTGGGTTAGCGTGCGTGAGGTGTGCTGGTAGGCGGTTTCGTTGACAAGCATGACCAGCAACGCCACCAACAGGGCCACAGGAATGGCGAAGGGTGCACGCGCAGCCTTTTCGATTGAGCTCTTGATCAATTGCGCTCCACTTCCCCGTTTTATATTGTCATCTGCGTTGCGAGGGCAGGCGCACCGGCCAGCGCCTAAGCCGACTCCTGGTGCGGTGCAGAAAGTGTTGCTGCACCTCCTCCCCACAGGGAACAGGCATGCTGCCCTACTGGGCGTAGGACTTGTCCTACACCCGATTTGCCCACGCCACAGAGGGCGCGCGCAGCTCGACGCCGATAAGCAGCATAGCCGCAGACCTGCAAGGGCCGCATGTGAATTGACACAATCTCCCCGCCGCTTTCGTGCTATCGGCTTCCGCAGCAGACTTGCACACCGCACACAAACTTTGCCATGACCACCCTGCCCCCCACCTCCTGCACCGAATGCCCGCTGCGCCAACTGCCCCTGTTCACGCCCCACACGCCGCAAGAGCTGGCGCTGGTGCATTCCAATCAAGCGTCGTGAGCTGGTGTTGTCGGCCGGCGACACGCTGATCCACGAAGGGCAGACCGACACGCGGCTGTACACGCTGCTGCAGGGCTGGGCCTACCGGTTCAAGACCCTGACCGACGGGCGCCGCCAGATCCAGAACTTCCTGCTCGCGGGTGACTTCATCGGTGTGCAACAGAAAATGAGTGACGCTGCGGCGCACGGCGTGGTGACGCTGACCGAAGCCCGCTTCTGCGTCTTTGACCGCGACGCGCTGTGGCAGCTGCACACGCAGCAACCGTCGATGGGTTTCAACATCACCTGGCTGACGGCACACGAAGAGTCGCTGGTGGACGACAACCTTCTGTCTATCGGCCGCCGCAGCGCGGAAGAGCGCGTCGCCACGGCACTGATCCTCTTGTACAAGCGCTTAGCGGCGCTGCACGGCCTGGGTGATGACAGCCGTGCTGACGGGATTCCCTTTCCACCCACACAACAGCACCTGGCCGACGCACTGGGCCTGTCGCTGGCACACACCAACAAGACGCTGCGCAAGCTGGAAAAGCGCGGCCTGTTTCGCATTCGCGACGGGCGGCTGATGCTGCTGAACACCGAAGCCTTGACACGGCTGGCCGACCTGTACGGCGACGGCAGGCCGCCACCACGCCCTTTGGTGTGAGTGGGTCGCCAGCGAAGCCCCGAGGTGGGCCTTGCGGCATGAGCGGCCTGCAGTCCTACGTTGGCGGTGCCAGTGGGCTGACGGCGGACCACCGAAACGCACACCACAGTGCCGTCACCACGCACCCTGGGCAAACACCGCGGCGCCTGAACCCCTTCACCAACACAGGAGAACTCCATGACGCGATGGTTTCTGGTCTATCTGGCCGCCTTGCTGACGATCGGCGTGCTGGACGGGCTGTGGCTGGGCTGGGTGGCCCGCGACTTCTACCAGGCCGAAATGGCGGCGCTGGCTGCAGACAAGATCAAGCTGGTACCGGCGCTGGCGTTTTACCTGCTGTACCCGGTGGGCTTGTTGGCGCTGGGCTTGATGCCCGAACCCCCAGACTTGAAAACAGCCGTGCTGCGCTGTGCAGGGCTGGGGTTGCTGGCTTATGCCACCTATGACCTGACGAATCTGGCCACGCTGCGTTCCTGGAGTTGGCGGCTTGCCGCGACCGATGTCGCCTGGGGCACCTTCATCAGCACCTGCGCTGGTGGCGCAGCGTTCTGGGTGCTGGACAAATCCAGGTGAATCAGCCGTAACCGGCAGCATGAGCGGCCGGCCGGCGCCTGCCCCGGTGTGTCGATCACCACACTCTGGGAGCGCCGACTGGCGCCCAGCAGGGCCAGACCAATCAGGACTTGGCTTCGATGCGCAACTGGTTGTTCACCTCAGTCACGCCTTCGATGGCCTTGACCATTGCCGTGGCACGGTCGCGCGAATCGCCGTCGGGTGCGGCGCCCGTCAGCGTGACGCGGCCATTGCGGGTGTCGACGTCGATCTTGGTGGCGCGCAGCCTGTCGTCAGCCACCAACGCGGCATTGGCCTTGGCCGTGATCGTCGCATCCTGGGCCGTGGCGGCCACCTGGGCTGCAGCGTCCTTGGTGGCAGCGGCGGCGTTGTCGGTCTGTGCCTTGCCCTCGGCGATGGCCTTGTCAACCTTTTGCCCGGCAGTCGTGGATTCGTTGCGGCTGCAGGCCGACAGTGCCAGCGCAGCAGTGATGCTGGACGCCAGGACGAACAATTTCGCAGAAGCCTTCATGGTGGGATTCCTTTCAGCGTTCGCACGCCAGTGATTGGGGATGCCACACGTTACGAATCAGCGAAGCACAAACCCATCAGAGATCAACGCTTTGCCTTGTGGGACAGCACCGACACTTTCACCAGATGCCCTGAATGCTTGTGGCCCGATGTAGGAATCGTCTGATCGCTTTGCTGCACGGGCACTGATAGATTGCCTGCTCACCCACCCGGGGTGACAAAGGACAGGACCCGATGAGCATGATCAATGTTGGCATCGTTGACGACCACGCCATCGTGCGGTCGGGGCTGCGCCAATTTCTGTCCGACCACGTGGATCTGCGCGTCGTCAGTGAAGGCGTCAATGGAAAGGAAGCGTTGGACATGGCGCGCGCTGGCGAGGTCGATGTGATCCTGATGGACATATCGATGCCCGACCAGAGTGGCGTCGATGCGCTGCAGGCCATCCGTTCCCGCTATCCCGACCTTCCGGTGCTGATCCTCAGCGGCTTTCCCGAGGCCCACTACGCCACGGCGCTGCTGAAGCAGGGTGCCAGCGGCTACCTGAACAAGGACTGCAACCCGGACGAAATTGCCAATGCCATCCGCACCGTGCACCGGGGCCGGCGGTACATCAGCAGTGCCGTGGCCGAATTGCTGGCCGACAGCGCCGCTGGCACCACCGGCAAGCTGGCCCACGAAAGCTTGTCGGACCGCGAGTTGCAGGTTTTTCTTCGGCTGGCCAAGGGCGAGACCATCGGACACATGGCCGACAGCATGTGCCTGAGCGTGAAAACCGTCAGCACCTACCGTTCCAGGGTGCTGGAAAAGCTGAAGCTGGCCAGCAACAGCGACCTGACCTACTACGCCATGAAAAACGGTCTGATCCAGTAACGCCAAGATGCAGCGGCGCCGTCCTACGCGGGCATCGGCGCACCACCGACAGGTGCTGCAGCGTGGCGCGCAGATCATGGCGGCGCAGGCGGATCCGCCGCCCGCAGCCACACTCGCCGCGCTTCGGCGGCGTTACCAGGAGTGCTCATGAAGAGCGTCAAGGACGATCCGGCCCTGCAGGGCGAAGGCAACTACACTGCTGCACGGCGGGTGCGCAAGTCGACCGAGAAGTTCGTCGATGCCGGCCGCGTGGAACCCGCTGCACGCGCTGCCAAGCCGCAGAACGATGCGCAGGCGCAAGAAATGCTGCGGGCCGAAAAGGAAGGACTGGCCAAGGCGCGCAAATAAGGCCCAGGCCCACCCGCCCGCCTTTTGAGCCGTGGCGGACGCGGCGGGTGCGGCGGGTGCGGCACACAGGGTTGGTGCAGTGGATGCGCCAAGCACCTGCGCAGGGTGTAGGCACGTTCCTACACCGGCACGGCATTTCAGACTCTGGATAAGTAGCTTCGGCGCTACCACCATGGCTGTCAGCCACAGCCACAGCCACAGCCACAGCCACAGCCACAGCCGCAGGAGTTCTGATGAGTGTCCAGCCCACACCCGACTCGTCAGCGTCCGCCGCCGAGGGGCCCGCCGGCTTGCGCCGCGACGACGGCAAGCCGTCAACGCCCCGCTTCTTCTACATGGCCGCCACCGCGGCCCTGGTCATTGCCGGTCTGCACTACGGGCAGGCCTTGCTGATGCCGCTGGCCACGGCCGCCTTGCTGGCATTCGTGCTCGACCCTCTGGTGGCGCAATTGCGCCGCTGGCGGGTACCAATGTTTGCAGCGGTGACGCTGGTGGTGACACTGGCGGTCACTGCAGTGGCGGCCTCGGGCGTGCTGGTGGTGCAGCAGGTGGCCGCGCTGGGCCAGGACCTGCCGCAGTACCAGAGCACCATCCGCGACAAGCTGCACCGCCTGCGGCTGGTGGGCGCGCCCAGCGAAGCATTGCAGGGCGCATCACGCGTGCTGGCGGTGGTGGAAAGCGAGATCGACGCCGCACGGGCCGCGCTGGGCACCAGCCCCGCTGATGGCAAGAAGAACCGCCCGGTCACGCGTGTGCAGGTGGAAGCCGCGCCGGTGCCGCCCATGCGCGCGTTGTCGGACATGGTCTCGCCGCTGCTCACGCCGTTGGCCAGCGTGGGGTTGGTGGTGGTGCTGCTGGCTTACATGCTGGCGCAGCGCCGCCAAGTCAGCGACCGCTTGGTGCGCCTGATGGGGGGCGACATCCACCGCGTGGTCAACCTGCTGGGTGATGCCGGCACTCGCGTCAGTCGCTTCCTGGTGACGCAGCTGTGTGTGAACCTGGGGTTCGGATTCGTGCTGGCGGTGGGGCTGTGGCTGGTCGGCGTGCCAGCGGCCTGGCTGTGGGGCGGCCTGGCCGCACTGCTGCGTTTTGTGCCCTACCTGGGCATCCTGATCGCTGCGGCTTTTCCGCTGACGGTGGCTTTCGCGGTGGACCCCGGCTGGGACATGGTGGTGTGGACGGCCGCGTTGATCCTGGTGGTGGAACTGCTGATCGCCAATGTCGTGGAACCCCTGGCCTACAGCGGCAGCACCGGTGTTTCACCTGCCGCGGTGCTGTTGTCTGCGGCCTTCTGGGTGTTGATCTGGGGCCCCATGGGGCTGGTGCTGGCCACACCGCTGACCGTGTGCCTGGTGGTGCTGGGCCGCCACCTGGGGGCGTTGCGATTCCTGGACGTGCTGCTGGGCACAGAACCCGCCTTCGAGCGCCCCACCGTGCTGTACCAACGCCTGATTGCCGACGACCACGAAGAGGCCGTCGAATGGAGCCTGGAAGAAATGGCGCGCAGCCAACCCGCCGATTTCTATGCTCAAGTCGGGCTGCCCATGCTGGTGCTGGCCAGCAGTTCGGCCCAACGCGGTGCCGACGCCGAACAGCGCTACCGCCTGCAACGCGGCACCACACGCGTGCTGGACGAACTGAAGGAACGCCACCCACCCGCCCAGGCCCTGCGCGGCCGCGTGCTGTGCATTGGCGCACGGCACGAACTGGACACGCTGTCGGCGGAAATGCTGGCCCACGCGCTGGGTTGCGAGGGCTTTTTAGCCCAGGCGGTGGCGGCAGTGGCCATCAGCGCCGACCGCATCGCCGCACTGCCGTTGCAGGGCGTGCAGGCGGTGGTGCTGTGCACGCTGCAGACGGCGCCCGCCAGTCATGCGCGGTTTGTCAGCCGCCGCCTGCGCCAGCGGCAGCCTGGGCTGCACATCACGCTGGCCGCCTGGTCGCCCACCACAGAAATGATCGACAGCGCCGCCATGGCTGCCATGGGCGTTGATGACCTGGCCAAGACGCCAACCGAGGTGGCTGCACGGCTGTCGTCGTTGCCGCTCGCGACTGCGCCGCTGCCGTCTGCGCTGGCCACTGCGGCGCCTGTTCTGGGTAGCGAAGACCCCTTGCGCCCACTGATGGCCCGCACCGCCCAGCGCGCTGCCGGCATCTTTCGGGTGCCGCTGGTCTGCGTGGTGCTGCGCGCGGGGTCGGGCGGCTGGTGGAGCGAAACCGCCGGTCTGGCCAACTGGACGATGCACGGCTCGCAACCCGACGAGAACGACGGCAGCCCGCTGGCCGCCGTGCTGTCGCGGAACGAAGCGCTGGCGTTCGCCGACGTGGCCCGTGTGCCCGAATTTGCCGTGCAGACCGGCAGCCGATTCGAAGGCCTGCTGGCCTTTGCAGGCGTCCCGCTGCACGACAAGGCGGGCAACCTGGTTGGCGCGCTGGCCGTGCATGACTCGGTGGTGCGCGAATTCAGCAACGAAGAACTCGAACTGCTGCAATCGATGGGGCGCCAGCTGTGCACCGAAGTCGACCAACTGCGGCGCGAGGGTGCCGGCAGCGCTGAAGTGGCGGCCCCAACTGCGGATCGCCCTGCCCCTGGGGCCGCGCGTGAAAGCGGGGCACTGCCGCCACCGGCCGGCGCCGCAGGCGGGCTGTCTGACTTGCGCCCCACCTGAATTCGCAGGGCTTGCCGCAGGTCACCAGCCGCTGTTCAGATGGTCTGTGCGGCGTCTGTTTGGCGCCTGTTCAAAGTCTGTGCCGCGTCTCAGCGGCATGTCTGCGGCGTCTGTCGGCGCCGTCCTACGGGGGCTCAAGCGGATGCCCTGCATCGACTTCATACACCCCCTCCTACAGTGACCAGGTCGCAGCAGCACATGGCGACAGCCGGTTCAGTTACCCGGTCATTTCAGCTTCAGGAGCACAACATGTTGCATTACGCCGTCGTCTTTTTCGTGATCGCTTTGGTGGCCGCCATCTTCGGCTTCGGCGGCATCGCCGCCGGCGCGGCGGGCATTGCCAAGGTGCTGTTTGTGGTCTTCATCGTGATGGCCATCGTTTCCTTTGTACTCAGCAAGTCCAAAAAGCGCTGACCCCACCCGCAACGATCCGCATATCTTCTCCGGCCTGACGGGCCTGTTTTTCACTCTGCAAGGACAACCATGAACACCAACACCGACCATCTCATCGACAACCTGGGCCAAACGCTCGGCAGCGGCGCTGACCGGCTGGCATCACAAGCCGACCAAGCGCTGCAGGACACCAAGCGCATGGCGCATGAAGCGGCGGACAAGGTCGCCGGCGGAGTCGACCAATTGCGCAGCAAGCTTCCCGGTACGCTGACCCAAGCCGCTGCGCAAGCCGAGGAACTGGCGCACCGCGGTGCCGAGCGGGCGCGCGAACTGGCGGCGTCGGCGCGGGCCCGGGCCAACGAGATGCGTGACATGACGGCCGAACGTGTGCAGTCCGACCCCATGAAGGCGGTGCTGGTGGCCGCGGCCGCTGGGGCTGCCACAGCGCTGCTGGTGCAGTGGCTGGCTCGCCCTCGCCACACGCACTGATGAACCACAGGCCCGCGCGAGACACGGGCCTCGCTGGTTATTTGTCCGCCACTCTGTTTGCCTCAGGTGCAGCCATGATTCATCCGTTTCTGAAAAAACTGGCCACCGAGCCCAGCCTGTTCGTCGAACACGCCAGCGCATACGCCTCACTGGCCACGTTGGAAGTGCGAGAGGTGGGCCTTTCTTGGAAGCGACGGGCCGTGGCCTTGTCGGCCTGCGTGTCGCTCAGCCTGCTGGCGGTGGCCTTCACGGGCCTGGCGCTGATGTTGTTTGCGGTGATACCGGTGCAAGACATGCCGGCACCGTGGGCGCTGTTGGCCGTGCCGGCTGCTTTGTGGCTGGGTTGCGGCGTGCTGTGGTGGCTGGGCGCACGAGAACCGGTGCCTGAACCTTTCACGAACCTGCGACAGCAGTGGGCGGCTGACACGCGGATGATGCGTGAAGTGGGAGAAGCTGGATGAACACCGCAACCTCGCCAGGCTTCGCTCACGGCGACGCACTGCGCGCTGCCCCCGCAGCGGCGACAGTCAAATCCAACCCCCCGCAACCCACGATGGCGCAGGCCCTGGCGCGCCTGAATCTGTCGCGGCAGCGGCTGCAAGAGTCGCTGAAGCCGCCGCCAGAAGAAGGCAACCCCGGACCGTTGCACAAGGCTCGGGAATGGCTGCGTGGCAGCAGTTGGGGCAGCGTGCTCGACCCCATTCTCGGCGCCGTCGGCGACGACGTCATGCGCTGGTGGGGCCGGCAAGGCTGGGGCGACTCTGCATTGCTCGCCAAGAATGCCGTCAGCGCCGAGCTCGGGCCGCTGGTCAAGCGCTACCCCATCGCTGCCGTGCTGGTCACGGCCGCTGCGGGTGCAGCCTTTGCCAGCAGTGGCCTATGGCGGTGGCGTGCTGTGAAGCGCGGAATGTCTCACCTGGGTCTGCAACTGAAGGGCTTGGGCATCAGCCAACTCAGCAATCCCGCCGTGCAGGGCCTGGTTCTGAGCGGGCTGCTGTCGGTGCTGGTCCCCAAACGCCGCAAGGGCGAGGGGATGTCTACCGACGCAGATTCCAGGTCGTCGGCGCCCGTTGAAGTTCCCGGCGAGATACGAAGCGCTCCGGCGCATTCAGAAGCGTCGCGCTGAAACGTCATCGCGCGCGGCCGCCCTTCGTCAACCTGACGCGGGCGGCCCACCCGATGCAGATGGGCTTGCAGCCGGCGACCCAGACCCAGACCCAGACGCGGACATAGGAGCCGGGACCAGCGCTTGCGTCTCCCCTTCCTTCACCGGCGTCTGTGCAGCGATATCCCGAAGCAGTTGGCCCAGAACGTCGGGGTCGACCGGCTTGACGATGTGGTGATCGAATCCGGCGTCGCGTGTGCGCTGCCGGTCGGTTGCCTGGCCCCAGCCTGTCTGCGCAATCAATGTCATCCGCGCGCCCCAGGGCTGCTGCCGTATGCGGCAGGCGACATCAAAGCCATTCAGATGCGGCATGCCCAGGTCCAGCAGCGCCACGTGCGGCAGCGTCTGCGCGGCGCGCTCCAGCGCCTGCTCGCCGTCGTAGGCCACCACGATGTCAAAGCCTTGATGGCTCAGCAGCAGTTCCAGCGAATCCACGATGTCGCGCGAGTCGTCAGCCACCAGCACGCGCAGCGGACCGCTCGCGGCCGGATGCCGCGACTCAGGCAAGGTCGCACCGACATCGGCTTCGGTGTCGGTGGCTTCCTCAGGCAGAACTGAGCCGCCTTGCAGCAATGGCAGCTGCACGGTGAAAACACTGCCCAAGCCCAAGCCTGGGCTGCTGGCCACAACCTGGCCCCCGTGCGACTCCACCAAGCCCTTCACCAGCGCCAACCCAATGCCCAGGCCATCATCACTGCCGGCAGGCAAGGCGGCGCCGCGGTTGAACATCTCGAACACCCGCGCCAGCAGCGGTGCCTCGATGCCGATACCGCTGTCGCTGATCTTCACCCACAACTCACCGCCGTGCTGTGCTGCGCTGAAGCCGATGTGGCCTTCCAGCTCGGTGTACTTGGCGGCGTTGATCAGCAGATTGGAAAAGATCTGCGCCAGCCGCGTGAGGTCGCCGTCGATCTGCAGGGGTTGTTCGGGCAGGCTCACCGTCAGGCGGTGGCAGCGGCTGTCAATCCAGGGGCGGGCGGTCTCCAGGGCCCTGTCGAAGACCGTCTGGATGGACACCGGTTGACGGCGCAGCACCACGCGGCCGTGCGCGATGCGCGACACATCGAGCAGGTCTTCCAGCAGGCGCGCCATCTGCCCCACTTGGCGCTCGATGACGTCGCGGCACCGCATCAGTTCAGGTTCCTGGGGCCCTTTGTCCTTCAAGGTCCTGACGGCGTTGCGGATCGGTGCCAGCGGGTTGCGCAACTCGTGCGCCAGCGTGGCGATGAAGGTGTCCTTCATGCGCGCGGCTTCACGCAGGTCGGTCTCGGCGCGCTTGCTGGCGTCGATGTCGGTGGCCACGCCGATGATCTCGCGCACACGCCCATCAGCGCTGCGGCTGAACACGGTTTCGCGGCTGCGGAACCAGCGCCAGTGGCCGCTGCAGTGCATCAGGCGGTATTCGCATTCATGGGTCTGGCCATCGGCCAGCGCTGTCAGGCTGGTGGTCAGCGAAGACAGCGCCTGCTGATCTTCGGGGTGCAGTGTCGGTATGCGGAGTTCCGGGCTCCAGGGGCGGTCAGGCTTGTCGGTGAAACCCAGCGCGGTTCGCGCCTGCGAATTGACCCACACATTGCGCTGCGCGTCGATGTCGAACACATACAGGATGCTGGGCACGACTTCCGTCAGGCGGTCGACGAAGCGGCGCTGCCGATCCAGTTCAGCCACGACTGCCTTGCGCGCGCTGATGTCCTCGACGACGGCGGTGAAATGCTGCGCGCGGCCGTCAGCCAGGCGCATCAAAGACACCGCAACCTTGACCCAGATCTCAGCGCCGTTCTTGCGCAGGTAGCGCTTTTCCAGCTCGTAGCGGTCGATGTCGCCGTCCACAAGGCGCTTCGCATGGGCCAGGTCGGCCGGCACGTCGTCAGCATTCGTGATGTCGCTGAAGACCAGTGTCGTCAGCTCTTCAGCGCTGTAACCCGTGATCTCGCACAGTTTTGGATTGACGCGCAACATCCTGCCGTTCAGCCCCACATGCGCCATCCCCACAGCCGCGTTGTCGAAGATGGTGCGGAAGCGCTCCTCGCTGCTGCGCACGGACAGGGCCGCCTCCCGCTCAGGGGTGATGTCCAACGCCGCCAACACGGCCGAAACCGGGCGGCGTGACTCCCCCACCCCGTCGAATTCGACCTGCTTGCGCACGCGAAGCCAACGCACGCTGCCCGAAGGCCACACCACGCGCACCTCCATCGCAAAGATGCCGCTGCCGTCGCGAGCCGTTGCGTCGGCGATCTGGCGCATCACGGCGTCACAGTCATCCGGATTCAGGCGGGCGTGCAAGGCGGCGCGTGAAACGGTCTGCGCCGCGTCACCAAAACCGAACAGGGCTGCCGCCTCGGGCGTCAGCTCAACCGTGTCGTGGCCATAGTCCACCTCGGCCAGTGCCAGCCCTGCCACGCGCACGCCCAAGCTCAGGCGGCGCTCTGAACGCAGCCGTTGGGCCTGCGCGTGCTCGGCCTCGCTGCGGTCGCGCACGGTGATGGACACACCCACCAACTCGTGTGGCGGCTCCAGGTGCGGCGACAGCGTGATCGACACTTCGATCAGCCGGCCGTCGAGGGTGGAGCACCGCGTTTCACGCAGCACCGACACGCCCCGGCGCAAACTGGGCAGTGCCGCCTCGAAGTTGATCGCATCGCCGCCGGATTTCAGCAACGCCGACACCCGCTGCCCCAACGCCGCGGCGGCCGTGGCACCGAACAGCCGCTGCGCCGCGGCATTCCAGCTTTGCACCCGCCCTGTTGGGTCAACGCTGATGATGGCGTCCACCGACGTTTCCACGATGAGCTGGAAGTGCTCAGCATGCTTGCGCGCCTGTTGCAGCTCACGTTCTAAACGCCGCTGTTCGGTGGCGTTGAAGAAGGTGAAGCGCAACCTCTGGGACCGCCCGGGCGCACCCGGCACCGCACGACAATTCATCAGCACCGGCACCGGCACCGAGCCCAAGCCGGCATGCTGCAGCTCACAGGCAATTTCATTGACAAAGCCCTGCAGGATCAGCTTCGGCAACACCTGACTCTCATAAAGCAATCGGCCGGGCAGCGTCATCAGATCCTGTATCCGCACGTTGCTCAGCAGTTCGGAAAGGGTGTGGCCGGTCAACGCCAGAAAGGTCTGGTTGACGCGGACGATGGTGCCGTCGTCGGCCGCAGACAGGTAGCCACAGGGCGCGTGCTCGTACAGGTCTTCAACGCGTTCTTCGGGCGGCAGGTTCATGGCAGCGGCGTTTCTCCATCCCCCAGCGCCTGCAACAGGGCTCCGCAGAGCTGGTTGACATCGAGTGGTTTGACCAGATGCTGCGCAAACCCGGCGGCCAGCGTGGCTGTGCGGTCGGCGTCGCTGCCGTAGGCCGACAGGATCAATGCGGGCATGGCGCGGCCGTGCGGCGCCTCGCGCAGGGCCTGCAGCAATTCCAGGCCGGTGTGCCCGCCGTCCAGGTTCAAATCGGTCAGCAGCACATCGAAGCCACCGTTCAGCAGCCTGGCCCGCGCATCTTCGAAGCGCAGGCAGGTTGTCACCTGCAGTCCCAACGAACTCAACATCAGCGCGCCGCTTTCAGCGATGTCGGGTTCGTCTTCAACGTACAAGATCCTCAGACCAACCAGTTGTGCCGTCTGATCCACCGACATGGCGCCAAGCTGGCTGACCGCCGGCGAAGCGGGTCGCTCCGGCACCGGCAATTCGACACAGAACTCGGCACCCTGCCCCGGCCCCCGGCTGTAGGCCATGATCTCGCCCGAGAACAGCGTGACGATATGGCGGACGATGGCCAGCCCCAGCCCCAGGCCACGGTGGTTGCCGCCCTTGCCCGCGCCCTGACGGAAAGGCTCGAAGATGTGTTGCAGATCAGCGGCTGCAATGCCCACCCCGTCGTCCTTCACGGTCAGCCGAAGCCCCGACCGGCTGATGTCCACCGACATGCGCACACGGCCTCCCTCGCTGCTGGCCTGCACGGCGTTGCTGAGCAGGTTCCACACCACCTGCTCCAGGCGGGCCGGGTCGGTCCACACCTGCGTGGCACCCCCCACGTGGTGAACGGTCTCGATGACCACACCCTTTTCCTGCGCAGTGCTTTGCACCACGCTGGCGGCGCGTTCGATGACTTCCAGCGCATCGGCGTCCTGGTAATCCAGGTGCAGCTTGCCGCTGAGGATGCGTGAAATGTCCAGCAGATCGTCGATCAGGCGTGCCTGCAGTCGCACGTTGTGGCCGATGCGGTCGGCTGCACGCGCGGTGCGCTCGGGATCGATATCGGTTCGCCGCAGCACCTGTGACCAACTGAGCGTGGACTGCAGCGGCGTGCGCAATTCGTGCGACACCTTGGCCAGGAAACGGTCTTTCTGCAGGCTGGCCTCTTCAGCCGCCCGTTTCGCTTCGTGCGCCTCGGCCGTGACCCTTTCCAGTTCCTCGGTGCGGAGAAGCACGCGCTTTTCCAGTGCGGCCCGCTCGTTGCGCAACTCCTCTTCCACCGCGCGCCGCTGCTGCACCTCGATTTCCAGCGCCTGCTTGGCAGATTCCAGTTCAGACACCGTCGGTATGGTCAAGATCCGCGGCACGAGAAAGATGAGAGCGCCTGCCGTCAGCAATGACGAACCCGCCGTGATCGCCTTGATGACGCCGCTGAGCCAGTAGTCGGGATTCCAGATCGTCCAGACGTGCATCCAGTGCGTGGCACCGCAACTCACAATGAAGGTGGCGAACAGCAGCACGATCCAGTTGAAAGGCATGTCGATGCGCCGGCGCACCAGATGCAGCAGCGTGACCGGGATGGTCAGGTAGGCCACACCGATCAGTGAGTCGCTGACCACATGGGTCCACAACAGCGCCGGGTTCCAGGTGAAGCAGTAGCCGTGCGGCAGCATGCTGCCCGCTGTGCGGAAGTTGGACATGAACCAGATCAGCAGCGCCACCAGGGCGGCTGTGGCAACACCCAAGGTCACGGTCAAGGGGCGGCCGAGTCTGGGTGCAATCATGTTCTGTTCCTTGTGAAGCACCAGGCCGCTGGCCGGTGCGGTCGGCTGCGGCGCAGGGCTTCTGTAAAGCCTGGACCGGGTGGCCCGGCTGGCCCGGCTGGTGCGGCTGGTGCGGCTGGTGCGCTGGTCGCGGGGCAACCCGCGGTGGCGGTCCGAACAGGGCCTGCGAAACGCTCGCGTGGGGTTCGCTGGTTGGGCACGTTGGGCTTCAGCGCCTGCTGCTGGGGCCAGGCTTCCAGGTGGTCGTTCAGGTCAGCGGGTTGAAGACCTTGCGCAGCGCCGTTGTGTCAAAGGGCTTGCGTAGGTAGTGATCGAAGTCGGCGAAGACCGAAGACACCCGGTCGTCGGCCTTGCCCCAACCCGTGACGGCAACGATGACGACGTTCGAACCATGGCGCGCGCGCAACTGGGCTGCCACCTCCAGGCCGCTGATGCCGGGCATGTCGATGTCCAGCAGCACGCAGTGCGGTTCGAATTCGTCCACCAGCGCAAGCGCCTGTTCGCCGTTGGTAGCGGTTTTGACTATGTACCCATCGGCCTGAAGCAGGCAGGCCAAGGCTTCAGCGGTGTCGCTGACGTCGTCAACAACGACGATGCGGGTTTCTTCCATGTCCACGGACGCCCCTTCCAGAGCGAACGGCGGTTGCCTGTGCAGTCGCCGACCCCCTGTTCGGCGGCAGCGGGCAAAGCATGATAACCAGCCCCTGGTGGCGGCGGCCAGCAACGCTGCACGAGCAGCAGGTCTGAGGCCGCTGGGGCGGGCTGCCCTCTCGCCAAGTGCCTGCTTGCGCTTTCAATCGACATGTCGGTCACCGGTACAAAAAAGCCTGCTGCGAATGTTCATTCGCAGCAGGCTTGTTGCCTTGCAGCCCCTTCGGCGGGGCCGGCCGCCGTGAATCAGCGAACCTTGCCGCGACGCACCATGTTGACGATGGCCAGCAGGATGATGGCGCCCAGCAGCGAAACACCCAAGGCAGACAGGCTGAACGCGTCCTGGTTGATGGTCGGCACGCCCACCAGCGGCGAGATGACCCAGCCACCCAGCATCGCACCAACGATGCCGACGATGACATTCAGGAAGATGCCTTGCTGATGGTCAGTCTTCATGATGAGACTGGCTATCCAGCCCACCAGACCGCCAACGACCAACCAAATGAAGATATTCATACTGAGCTCCTGCACATGTTGTTGAAAAGAAGGGAAGCTCATCTTCAACCCGCACCTGGCCGTGGTTCGTAGGAGAACGCCGGCATGCGCTGTCGTCCGCCATCCAGCGATGCTCCCATGTCGGGCATGCAACGGCCCCGCTGCCCTGGCCCCTGCCAGCGCGTTGTAGGACCTGTCCTGGACGCGTTTCTGGTTCCAGCCGACGTCACAACCGGCCCGCAGTGTCGATGCTCAAGGCCCCGCGGCGCCGCCCGCAACCCGGAGTTTCCAATGAGCAAGCCGAGCCCGACCCGTACCCGCACCAGCCCCGCAACTGGCGCGAGCACCCGCAGCGCATCCGACAAAGCGCAAGCCAGTTCCAAGAAAGCGCCCGCCCCACGAGCCCGCGACGCCGTGGCGTTGCTGAAGGCCGACCATGCTGAAGTCAAGCAGATGTACAAGGCCTACGAAAAGCTGGTGGACGACAAGGCGGACGCCGGCACCCGTGGCGCGCTGGCCATCGCCATCTGCCATGCCTTGACGGCCCACGCCACCGCGGAATCTGAACTCTTTTACCCGGCGGCGCGTGATGCACTGGAAGACCAGCAGCTGCTGGACCACGCCGACGTGGAACACGCCAGCGTGAAGGACCTGATCACGCAGATTGAAGGAATGAACCCGGACGAGAGCCACTACGACGCGAAAGTGGTGGTGCTGTGCGAGTACGTGGCCCACCACGTCAAGGAAGAAGAAGGTGAGTTGTTCCCCGCCTGCCGCAAAGCCAGGTCGATGGATCTGAAAGCTTTGGGTGTGGCCCTGGAGCAGCGCAAGCGTGAACTGCTGAAGTCACTGATCGCCGATCATGCGCACCACCTGCACGATGCGGCCAGGTCAAACGTCGACAGCAGCCGTTCCGTTCGATCGGTGACGACCGTTCGCTAGCCTTTAAACCACTCGGCCGTCAGTCACCGGCGCCCATCAGCAAGCTGCCGCGTTGCAGCTGCTGGTCCACGCCGCGGCTACCAGACCGGCTCCAGATGGCCCACAGCGCGGATTCGGCAGCCAGATGTCCACGCCACCGGGGCCCACCATCACCGTCAACCGCAAGGGCGAGCCGCACGTCTGAACGCTGCGGCAGGCGCGCCGGCCGCATAAGCGGCGGCGCCGGCCCGACCACGCAGCGCAATCGCCTTGCGCGCACCAACCGTGGGGCGCGCACGGCGCACCGTCCTACAGCGCCCCGTCCCTGTTGCCGACGGACGGGTTGCGGGCCGCAACCTATATTTTTTCGTCGCAGCCCACGAACTGGGGCCTGGAACGACGCAACCCCCAAACAAGTCTGGAGCCGCCATGAATGCCAAATCCTCCGAAGTGCACCCGGAACAGAACGACGACGCCCACACCCTGGAACTGGACCTGGGTGCTCTGCAGGCCGCGAAGAGCGACCTGGGAGACGGCGCTGTGACGCCGAGTTACGGCCCCTGGCGTGATGCCATCGTGAAGTTGCTGAACGACGCACTGGCCACCGAACTGGTTTGCGTGTTGCGATACAAGCGGCACCACTTCACCGCCAAGGGTCTGGCTTCACCGGCCATCGCCGATGAATTCATGGTTCATGCCCAGGAAGAAGCCGCTCACGCAGACCGCATTGCGGAACGCATCGTTCAACTCGGCGGCGAGCCCGACTTCTCTCCCGCCACGCTGGTTGAACGAAGCCATGCCGACTACGACGATTCCAGCGCGCTGCAGGCCATGGTGCGTGCCAACCTGCTGGCCGAACGCGTGGCAGTGGAAACCTACCGCCAGATGGTCGTGTTGATCGGCGACAAGGACCCGACCACGCGCCGCATGGTTGAAAGCATCCTGGCCGACGAAGAAGAACACGCCGACGAGATGGCCGACCTGCTCGAGAAGTGAACCGGAACCTGGACTGCAACCACTGGAAAGGACTGCCATGGAACACCTCTCTGAAACCGATCCCTTCGGCCATCAAATGAACGCCCTGCCCTCTGCGCTGACCTCGGTCGATGGTGATGACCAGCCCCTTGGCTATGAGTGTGCGATGCCGTTCCTGCAGTCCTACATCCTCACGCAGTCCTGTCCGATGGCCCAAGCACACAGCCCTTCCTAGACTGCAATCAGGCGGCGGGCGTGCTGCGTTTTTACCGGCGCCAAGCCAGTCGCCCCCGCCCATCGGTCTGAATGAAGACTTTCTCTCAAACACCGCAAAGGAAATCAACATGAACTGGGATCGCATCGAAGGCAACTGGAAGCAGCTGACCGGCAAGGTTCAGCAGCAATGGGGCAAGCTCACCGACGACGACATGGACCTGATCGCTGGCAAGCGCGAAGAACTCGCGGGCAAGATCCAGGAACGTTATGGCATTGCCAAAGACGAAGCTGAAAAGCAACTGTCGGACTGGCAGACCAGTGCCGACGACCGTTGGTTCAAGAGCTGATCTGAAGCGCCGCTGCATGCGCACCCGCGCCATCGGCGGCCTTCTTCGCCCCGCCATCAGCATTGCGAAAGCACCATGAGCCCGGCGCCGGGGGTATCCGCCACCCGTCGCCGTCGCATCGGTTGGGTCATCGCTGCAACGGCGGCGGCGTTGCTGGCGGGATTGGCCTGGTGCGAACACGCTGGCTGGCCCTTTCTGGCGTCGCCTGCAGAACGTTGGCTTGGCCAGCGTCTGCAGCGCGACGTCAGTTTGCGCAACGGCACGGCTGACGATTTCAGCCTGCACTTATTGGGTGGCATCGATTTGCGTTTGGCGCGCTTGAGCGTGGGACAGCCGGCCGGTTTTGCCGGCGCACCCATGGTGCAGGCAACCGACGTGAACCTGCAGCTGAATTGGGCAGACCTGCTGCGTTGGCGTCAAGGCCGGCCCTTGCCGGTTCGCGCCGTTTCTGCGCAGACGGTGGACCTGCAGATGCAGCGCAACGCTGCCGGCGTTGCCAACTGGCAGTGGGAGCCGAGGGCCGCCGCAGACCCTGCTGCCGAGCCGGGCGCGCCACTGACGACGTTGCTCCGCGTGAGTGTCGTGAAAGGTCAGGCACGGGTTGACGATGCACTGCTGCAACTGAAACTCGACGCCCGTTTTGCCTGGCATGAAGGCTCACCTCCTTCCCCTCCCACGCCCACGCCCAAGCCCGGCGACGCGAAGCCCGCGGTGTCCGCGTCAGCAGGCCTCACGGCCACCGCTTCGGGCACGCTGGCCAAACTGCCGCTGCAAGCCAACGTGCGCACCGGGTCCGCCCTGCCTTGGCTGGCCGACGGCGACAGCACGCCAGCTGTCCCGGTGCATTTCCGCTTGAAGGCGGGGCGCGCAGAAGTTGAATTCGACGGCCTCGTGCGCGATCTGCTCGACCAGCGCGGCCTGCTGGGCGCTTACCACGTGCGAGGGCCGTCGCTGGCTGCCGTGGGTGCGCCTCTGCGCTTGACGCTGCCCACCACCGCCCGCTTTGCCATGCGCGGCCGCCTGGCCCAGCAAGGCACTCGGTGGCTCACGGTCGTGGACGAAGCCACCATCGGCCAAAGCCGCTTGGCGGGTGAGTTCACCTTCGACACCCCGCCGAACGCCGCGCCCACGCTGTCGGGCCGGCTGCATGGCGCGGCGCTGGTGCTGCAAGACCTGGGCCCGGCCGTGGGCGCTGCAGCACCGGGCGACACCGACGCGCGCACGCCACCCGCCGGCCGCGTGTTGCCCAACAGGCCCTTCGACATACCGTCTTTGAGGGCGATGAACGCCAACGTGCTGGTCGACATGGCGCGGCTCGACTTCGGCACCAGTGCGCTGCAGTCTGCGGCACCGGTGCACGCGCATGTGGTTCTGCAGGGGGGCGTGTTGCGCATCGAAGACCTGCAGGCCCGCCTGGCGCAAGGCCAGATCGGTGGTCGCGTGCAGATCGACGGCCGCACCGCGGTGGCCGCGTGGTCGGCGGACCTGCAAGCCAGCGGGTTGCGTCTGGAACAGGCCGTGCGCCCGGTGCAGCGAGCCGGCCAGGCGCCTTATGCCAGCGGACTGCTGGCCGCACGCGCCACGCTGGCCGGGCGCGGCAAGTCCACGGCCGATTGGTTGGCCAGTGCCGACGGGCGTGTGCTCTTGCGCTGGACCCAGGGCACGGTGTCGCACCTGGCGGTGGAAGTGGCCGGCCTGGACATCGCCCAGGGGCTGGGCCTGCTGGTGCGCGGTGACGACGCGCTGAAGGTGGACTGCGGCGTGGCCGACCTGCGCGTGCAGAACGGCCGCGTCACGCCCCAGGTGATGGTGGTGGACACGCGCGACTCCACGCTGTGGGTCACGGGCAGCCTGTCGCTGGCTGACGAGCAGCTGCAGCTGGTGGCGCGTGTGCAGCCCAAGGACTTCAGCCCGCTCACACTGCGCACGCCGCTGCATGTGGACGGCCCGCTGGCTGCGCCCGAGGTGACTCTTGAAAAAGCCCCGCTGCTGCGGCGCGTGGTGCCCGCTGCGCTGCTCGCGATGATCAACCCGCTGGCAGGTTTGCTGCCGCTGCTGGACGCCGGCCGCACCGAACAACCCGCGGCCGTGGCAGCATGTCAGGCCCTGATGACACGCACAAAAGGTTCCCCCGCCCCATGACCGGCCGCCCAGCGCCAGCACCCAACAGGGCTTGCCCAGCATGAAAGAACGCTTGCAGGCCTTGCTGGCGCGCGGCGGCGCACAGCTTCGCGACAGCGCTCTGGCCTTTCCACTGGTGGTGGCCCTGGCGGTGCTGATGGTTGGCGTGGGAGAACTGGGCTACCGCGAGGCGCGCCTGCAGATGGACCGCGTTGTGCTGCTGGGCCAAAGCCGGCTGGACCTGGCGGTGCTGCTGCGCCGGGTGGCCGACGCCGAAAGCGGGCAGCGCGGCTACCTGCTCACGTCCAGCGCCGACTATCTGATGCCCTACCGCGATGCCAGCCAGGAACTGCGCGCGGGTGTGGTCCGGCTCAACGATCGCTTCCAGCACCTGGGGGACACCCACGCACAGGGCTTGCTGCGGCGCCTGGAAGGCGAGATCAACACCAAGCTCAGCGAGATGAACGAGGTCATCGCGCTGCACGACGCAGGGCGCCGGCAGACAGCGCTGGAGCTGACACAGTCGGGCATCGGCCGCGAGCGCATGGACAGCATCCGCGCGATCGGCGCCCAGCTGATGCATCACGAAGACTTCAGCATGGGCCGGGGCGTGACCTCGATTTCTGACACGCTGATGGCCAACCGCGTGGGCGTCATCGGCATGACGGCGCTGAGCCTGCTCGCACTGGGCATGTACCTGCGGCAGCGGCGCCTGGGTGACCAGCAACGCACGCTGCAGCGATTGGAAATTCAGGCCGAACGCGACCGGCTGGAAGTGGAGGTGGCGCAGCGCACGGCCGAACTGACCGCCCTGGCGCGCCACCTGGAAACCACCCGCGAAGACGAGAAGGCGCGCCTGGCCCGTGACCTGCACGACGAACTGGGCGCCTTGCTCACCGCCGCAAAACTGGACGTGGCGCGCATTCGCCAGCTGCTGCTGAAGACGGCACCGGAATTGCTGCCGCGGGTGGCCCACCTGGGCGAGACGCTGAACAGTGGCATCGAGCTGAAGCGGCGCATCATCGAAGACCTGCGACCTTCCACACTGAGCACGCTGGGCCTGCTGCCGGCGTTGCAGATCCTGTGCGCAGAGTTTGCCGAACGCAGCGGCGTGCCGGTGCACACCGATTTCCACGAGGTGAGCATCGCGCCGTCTGCGGAGCTGACGGCGTTCCGCCTGGTTCAGGAGTCGCTGAACAACATTGCCAAGCACGCGTTGGCCAGTGCCGTGTGGGTGACGTTGGTGGAAGAACCGAACGACATGCTGCTGACGGTGCGCGACGACGGCGCGGGCTTCGACCCCACGGCCCATGGCGCGGGCCATCACGGCCTGCTGGGCATGCGCTACCGCGTGCAGGCCGAGCAAGGCCAATTGAGCGTGCAGTCCGCTCCAGGGGCCGGCACCTGCATCAGTGCCCGCGTGCCGCTGTCTTCATCACCGACGACCCCTGGCCTGGCTTGGGATGCGACAGCATCGGCAGACCGCACTTTGGCGGGGGGCGGAGCGGGCTGAGTGGGCTGCAGCAGCGCCTTGGTTTGAGCCTTCGCGCCGCGGTTGTATGAAGTGGTGATCCACTGGTCAACGGGACTGCCGCCGCGCTGGGCCGCGGCTCACGCCTTCAGCACAAAACGCTGCAAACGCGCGGCCTGGAACACTGCTGGCCAGCGCTGGTCCATGGCCTCATGCGGGCTCTGCCCCTGCAGTTCCGAGTTGCGCTCCACGAACCACTGGCCGATGGACAAACCGTCCATCACGTCACCCAGTTCAGCCATCAACGGCTCAATGCCGGGCTTGATGGACATGTCGCGCAAATCGAACTGGAAGGCGGGCAGCCAAAAGTCGTGGTTCCACGCAAAACTGAACACCTTGCGCCCGACGATCCACCGCGCCAATTCGGCATATCCGCAGCCCCGTTGGGCCTGCAGGCGCAGTGCGAGCTCGTCGCCACCCAGCAGGCCGCCGCTGTGGCGAAAGGCAGCCATCATGGCAAGGAAATCGTCGTCGCTGATGTGCGTGTTGCGGGGCATGCGCAACACAGCAGGGCCTGGGCCTGACACCGCGCCATAGTCTGCCGGCGTGCCCATGGGGGGCGCCACGGGGTTGGGGCGGTGGTTGTGAACGTGGGCGTACGGGGTGTTCATGGTCGGCGGGCTCGCGTTGCAGTCGTTGCATTCCGGGGTGGCTGCTGCCAGGGGCAAAGCCAGGGGTGGGCAAAGGGAACGGCAAAAACGGTGATCGGCCCACCGGGGCTCGGCTGCGGGAATGCTGAGGTGGCTGGGCCTGAGGGCTTGTCGGGCAAAGTTTCAGCCGACTGTAGGAATGGAGGCCGTTTTGCGGCTGCCGCAGCGCACCCTGCGCGTTCGCCGCGCAATCAGCGCCCATCGAGCTGCCCATCAACCCGGGGTGCTGCTTTTGCGCCGCAACATCGAAAAAAGCGGTGGCCGGTAGGGGGGGCGCTCGCTGCAGGGGGCAACGAAGCAGGCCCAGAAAGCCAAATGGGTCAGCCCTCTTGGAGAGCTGACCCATCGATTCAAGCTGGTCGGGGCGGCGGGATTCGAACTCGCGACCCTCTGGTCCCAAACCAGATGCGCTACCAGGCTGCGCTACGCCCCGAAAGACGAGATTGTAGCCCGTGTCAGCCGCCCGGAAGCGGCTGAACGCGCCAACACTGCACGCAACCTAAGCGGCGGCCTTGCCTGGCGCTGGAAGTTGCAGCTGTCGCGCCACCGCCATGCACTGCTGAATGTGCTGTTCGCAAACGAACTTCAAGGCCGTGAACGTCAGCACCGCCGACACCGCCTGCCCGGCCAGCGGCACGAATTTGGCCGCCTGCTGCGCGCTGAGCCGTATGCCCACCATCTTCACCATGCGCAGCACCATTTCGCGGGTGACGATGCGGCCCACCAGCAAGCCGCCGGCAGCGCTGATGGCCTTGTAGACGACCAGCCGGCGGTCGGGGGCCAGGCGCTCCACCTGTTCGGGCGCCAGACCAAACTCGGCGTTGATCTTCGGCAGCAGGCGCATCAGCAGCCCCACGTCGGCCAGCCAGTCAATGCCCGGCAACGGCACCACCGCAACGCCGGCGGCCACTGCGGCGTGGCGCGTGACCATTTTTCGGCAGCGCGCCGCCACCGCCTGCAACTGGCCCGCCGTGGCGGGCATGGCGCTGCCGTCCAGCACTTCCCAGGCTGCAAGTGTGGCGGGCGGTTCCTGCGCTGAAAACTCGTGGCTCACAGAGGCAGCATTCATGGGTAACAGCTCCTTTGCCGACGGTTGGGCTCCATCGGCCGCTACAGCATAGCGCCTTCGGGTTTCAGCCGATGTTGTTCTAGGGGAGTGGCCTTGTTCAGCCGTCTGTAGGGGGTTAGCCTCCGCGCCACACCTGGGTCGGGATGGCGGTATCGCCCATTCGGGCGTTCACTTGACTTCTAGCAACCACCAGGAGCAACACCATGCACACCCTTACCCGGCTGGCCCTCACGGCAGCCCTGACAGCGGCCGCTGCAGCGGCACAAGCCGCGCCAACACCGTCTTTCTTTGAAGCCGCTGGCGCGGGTGCAGCCGCCATCACCCCGACGCGGGACGCCTTCCGGCTGGCCATAGGCGGCGGGAATGCTCCAGCGGCCAATGGCTCCTTCGGCAGTGTGCGCCGCGAAATCAACTGGGACGGCGTGCCCAACACTTTCGCTGACCCCAACCTGCTGCCCGCCAACTTCTTCAACACGACCTCGCCAAGGGGTGCTGTGTTCAGCACGCCGGGTTCCGGCTTCTTGGTCAGTGCCAATGTGGGCCTGGCACCGGTGCTGTTCGGATTCCCCAATGACTTCCTCGCCTTCAGTGAACAGCGGCTGTTCACAGCAGTCAACAGCAACATCACCCAAATCGATTTCTTCGTCGCAGGCACCAACGCAGCGGCCAGCACCACCGCCTTCGGCGCCATCTTCACCGACGTCGAAACCGCCGGTGGCACCAAGATCGATTTCTTCGACGAGACCGGCGCCCAGTTCTTGAGCCGCGATGTCGGGGTCACGGGCAATCAGGGCCTTGCTTTCCTCGGCGTGCAGGTCACGGGCGGCTCGATCAGCCGCGTGCGCATCACGTCCGGGCTCAACACCATCTCAGCCAATGGCGTGATTGCCAATCAGGACGATGTGGTCGTGATGGACGATTTCATTTACGCCGAGCCCATCAGGCTGAACGCCACGGTGCCCGAGCCTTCAAGCATGGCGCTGGCCGGCCTGGCGCTGGCGGGCCTGTTGGCGCAGGCCCGGCGCGGCCGCAGCGCAGGCTGACACAACGGTCAGCCCGGCAAGCCGCTCTTCGCCCACGGCCCGCACACCGCTAAACGGTGTGCGGGCTTTTTTTCAAGTCGACTTGCGCAGGGACTAACGCTTCTTCATCGCCGCTTCGCGCAGCGCCGTCAGCGTGGTGCGGCTGGTGGTGACATCGGCGTCGAGCTTGACGTGAATCAGCGTCGGGCCATCAGCCGCCACCGCGCGCTGCGCAGCCGCCACGAAGTCTTCAGTGGTGGTGGTTGTCTCGGCAAACCAGCCATAGGCCCGGGCCAGTGCGGCGAAATCGGGGTTGAACAGGTCGCTGCCGCTGACGCGGCCCGGGTATTCGCGTTCCTGGTGCATGCGGATGGTGCCGTAGGTGCCGTTGTCCACCACCACGCTGATCAACTTCTTGGCGCCGTAGCCAGTGGCGGTGGCCAGTTCCTGGCCCGTCATCAGGAAGTCGCCGTCGCCGGCGATGTTCACCACCCAACGCTCGGGGTACAGCAAGGCTGCCGCCACTGCCGCCGGCACGCCATAGCCCATGGCGCCAGAGGTGGGTGCAAGCTGGGTGCGGCCGTGGTGCTGCAGCCCGGGAAGGCGACCGTAGCGGTGCAGCCACCCGGCAAAGTTGCCGGCGCCATTGGTGTAGACCGTGCTTTCAGGCAGCAACGCCTGCAAGGTCTTGATGGCCGCCGCCATGTCCATGGGCTGCACCGGTGTGGCCACCAGGTTGGCTTCGTATTCGGCCCCCGCCGTCTGCGCAAGGGCCTGCCACGGCACATTGATGGGCGCGGCCAGCGCTTCCAGCGCCTTGGCTGCCACGGCCATGCTGGACTGCAGCATCAGGTCGGCGCTGTACACGCGGCCCAGTTCTTCGGCGCCGGCGTGGATGTGGACCAGTTTCTGCTGCGGCCGCGGCGCCTGCAGCAGTGTGTAGCCGCCGGTGGTCATCTCGCCCAGGCGCAGGCCCAGCGCGATGACCAGGTCGGCCTGGCGGACGCGTTCAACCAGCCGGGGGTGGGTGCCGATGCCCACGTCACCGGCGTACAGCGGGTGGCGGTTGTCAAAGGTGTCCTGGAAGCGCCAGCCGCAGGCCACTGGCAGTTGCCAGTTTTCAGCAAAGCGCTGCAGCGCGCTGGCCGCCTCGGCGTCCCAGCCCGATCCACCCGCCAGCACGATGGGCCGCTGCGCGGCCACCAGCAGCGCCCGCAGGTCGCGCAGGCCGCCGGGTGCGGGCCAGGCGTGCACCGGCTCCACCCGCGGCAGCACGGGGGCGCTGGTGGGCGTGGTCAGCATGTCTTCGGGCAGCGCCAGCACCACCGGGCCGGGGCGGCCCTGCATGGCGGTGCGGAAGGCGCGGCTCAC
>JAYSXE010000195.1:0-17201 GCA_043717565.1 Burkholderiales bacterium
CGCTGGCAGCACGGTGGCTGTGCCCAGCACACGTGCGCTGCGCGACGGTGGCGCAGCGGTGGCGGGCCAATGTCCGCCGGCGCCGGCTCATTGACCGGCAGCAGAGGCTGGGGCCTAGGCCGCAGGCGGCAGTGGCAGGTCGAACAGGCTCGTGGCTTCCAGGTCCAGAACTTCGACACCAGCGCTGGTGAACAACTGCCAGCGCCAGCGCAGGATGCCCAGCCGCGGCTTGGCCCGGGCCCGCCGCACTTCCAGCACGGTGGCTTTCAGTGACAGCGCGTCACCCGGGCGCACGGGGTTCAACCACTTCACATAGGCCAGGCCGGGCGATGCGTACGACTCGCTGCCGGCCAATGCCGATTCGACGGCCAGCCGCATCGCAATGCCGCAGGTGTGCCAGCCGCTGGCGATCAGCCCGTTGTGAAAACCGTTGGCACCGGCCGCAGGATCGGTGTGGAACCACTGCGGGTCGTAGCGCTTCGCGAAGTCCACGATTTCTTCGGCACCCACGGTGTAGGGGCCGGCCGTGATGACCTGGTCGACATGGAAATCGGCAAATTTCATGGGGTTGAAACCGGGCTTGAAGGGCTGCGAGGTGGCGCGCCGCCAAACAAAAGGGGCCGCGTCTGGCAACGGGGCCCCTTCGGGTCAAGCGGTGGTGGAGAGGAGGAGGATCGAACTCCCGACCTTCGCATTGCGAACGCGACGCTCTCCCAGCTGAGCTACCCCCCCACACGCAAAAGTGAGTCTAGCACCGGGCTTATGAATCGGCTTCGCAGCGCCCGGCTGCGGGCGTGCGTTGCCCGCCCCGGTTCGGGTGCCCGGCTGCGCCTGTTTCAGTTGCGCCGCGCCAGCGGCAGGTTCAGCACCAGGTTGTGTGGCTTCAGGCGCAGCAGTCCCTGGGCATCGGCCATCAGCGCCAGGTACACGGGCCTGCCGGCCACGGCCGGGGCCATGTCGCGGGGGTCGGCGAAGTCCAGCCTGAACAGGCTGATCAGGCGCTGCATGCGTTCAGGTTCCACCGGGCGGTCTTCGTACAGGTCGTTCAACAAGGCCGTGGCTTCCACGTCCAGCCCCACATGCCAGCGCCATTGCGGGTCGTCCACTTTTTCCAGCGGCGTGATGCTGACCTGCACGCCCAGCAGGTGCTGCACCCAGCGCTGCAGCACCTGGGCCAGGCCCTGCAGGCCCGAGTGGGCCTGCGTCAGCTTGAACACCAGGTTGTGCCCCAGGTCTTGCGCGATGGTGTGTGTCAGGTCCAGCAGGAAGGAATGCCGCCCAGGGCCCGGCTGGGTGGCTTCGGCCCAGTAGGCGTGGGCGTTGCCCGGCTGCAGCACCTGCATCTCTGCCGCGCGCAGCGGCTGCTGCGCCTGCGCCAGCAGCCGCCCCAGGTCGCCAAAGCCCTGCGTTTCGTGCTGCAGGTCCAGCATGGCGCGATCGCCGGTCAGCCAACGGCCTTCTTGCTGGCTGACACGCTGTTCGCGGAACAGCATCTCGGCGGCCCGTGCGGTGAAGGCGTCGGGCTGCGGTTGTGCGTCGTCTGGTGTGCCTTGCAGCAACTGCCGCACCACCGCCTGCACCACCTGTTCAATGAACACCGGTGGTGTGCCGCGGTTGCCGCCCCGCCACAACGCCAGCAGCCAGCCCTGTAGGCTGCCGGCCTGCAGCAAGCCGCTGCGCAGCGCAATGAAATGGCGGTAGTTGTCGCGCACGTCGTCGTCTTTCACGGCGGCCAGTTCACGGTCCGGCACCGCGCGCAACGGGTCGGCCTGCAGCAGTTGATGCAGCGCGGTTTCGGCACGGCACGACTCTGGCACCAGTTCCAGTTCAGGACGTGTCAGCCAGGCCTTGAAATAGTCGGGAGTGGGCTGTAGCCAGCCCTGGGCGTCGGGCTTCAGCCAGGCGGCGCCGCAGGCGGGCCAGAGGTTCGCTTCCATGGCAGGGATGTGAGATGAGTGAGGCGACGAGCTTGGGGCTCAGGGGAGGGGGCTGCTGCGGGAGGACTCTATCTTGAACGGGCTCAAGGCTTGGCCCGCGGTGGCCGGCCCGCCCGGCGATGTGCTGCTGCGCGGGCGGTGGGCCTCAGGCCACGACCGCAGGGCGCGCCAGCAGACTGCGCCTGAAGCCGAAGGCCAGCAGCGCCAGCGCCACGGCGCAAGCGCCGAACACCCAGCGCGGCGACGCCTGGTCCACCACCGCAGCGGCCAGCGCCACGCCCAGCGCCTGGCCGCCGAACAGGCACACCACGAACACCGACACGGCAGTGCCGCGCAGTTGCGGCAGCATCTGCGTGGCATGCGTCTGCAAGGTGCTGTGCAGCATGTAAAAACCCACGCCGCCCACAAAGCAGGCGGGTGCGGCCCAGAGCCACGAGGGCGCCAGCGCCAGTGTCGCCATCGCCACGCACAGGCAAGCGCCACCGGCAGCCACCAGCCCGCTTTCGCCCAGGCGCGATATCAGCCGGCGCGACGCCAGCGCAAAACACAGGCCGCCCAGGCCGTACAGCGCGGTGACCGCGCCGGCCTGGCCCAGGCTGAGCCCGAAGCTGTCGTGCAGGTGGCTGGGCAGGAAGGTGAATGGCGCCAGCGAAAACAGGCCTTCCACGGCGGTGACGACCAGCACCGTGCGCGCCCAGGGCGTGCGCCACAACATGCCCAGCTGCGCGAAGTAGCTGTGCCCGCCGTTCGCGCCCGGCAGCGGCCGCGGGCTGGTCAAGGCCCAGCGCCACACCGGCCCAGCGGCGATGGCAAAACCGGCCGCAAGCGCGAAAAACACCGAGCGCCAGCCCCAGGCTTCGGCCATCACACCGCCCAGCCACTGGCCGGCAATCATGCCGGCGATGGTGGCCAGCGACAGGCGCGCCAGCGTTTCCTGCCGGCGTTCATAAGCCACCGCATCGCCGATGCTGGCGATGCTGAGTGGCACGATGCCGCCGGCAGCGCCACCGGCCAGCGCGCGCCAGGCCACCGTGGCCGGCAGGTCGGGCGCCAATGCGATGGCAAAGTTGGCCAGCGTACACAGCACCACCGCGCAACCCATGGCGCGGGCCTTGCCGTGTTTGTCGCCCATGGGGCCGTAGACGATCTGCATCACGCCGTAGGCCAGTGCAAACGCGGCAATGGTGCGGGCTGCGGCGCCGGTGGTGACAGCAAATTCGCCGGCCATCTGCGGCAGCAGGGAATCGCAGGCGCGCATCGAAGCCATGCTGGTGAAGCTGGCCAGCGCCAACACCCACAGCAGTGGCGGCGTTGAAGGGGTGCCTGTGGAAAGTGGCGGGGTGGGCGTCATGAGGGGCGGGGTGCTGCGCGATGGTGTCCGGTACTTGGCGCCGCAATGGGGCGCGCCGTGTCGGGCCTCATGCTCTGAAGTCGCCGCTCACATAAAACCAGCGGCCCTGTTCCCGCACGAACTGGCTGCGTTCGTGCAGACGCTGGGCGCGGCCGTGGGTTCTGCTGCGCGCCACGAATTCCACCTCGGCGCGGTCGGCGCCTTGCGGGCTGTGCTGCTTCACGTCAAGGCCCAGCCACTGCGTGCCCGGGTCGAAGGCCAGCGGGGCTTCAGGGCGTGTGCTGGGGTGCCAGGTGTCCAGCAGATAGCTGCCCAGCCCGCGCACACAGGCGCTGTAGCGGCTGCGCATCAAGGCCTCGGCGGTGGGGGCCTGCAGATGCTGGGCGCCGGCATGCCAGCGGCCACAGCAGTGGCTGTAAACATGGCCGGTTCCGCAGGGGCACAGGTCTGGTGGCGCGGCCCGTTTTTTCATCGGGTGCGCGGCGCCTTGGCGGGTGCTGGTGTCAAGTCCAGTTCCCAAACTTCGCCCACCAGGTCGCGGCCAAAACTGTGGTGCGGCTGGCTGGTCAGCAGCCGGTAGCCGGCGGCCTGGTAGATGCCGCGCGCGGCCACCAGGTTGCGGTTGGTCCACAGCCGCAGCTTGCGGTAGCCGGCCTGTGCTGCGAACTGGTGGCAGGCCTGCACCAGCAGCTTGCCCAGGCCCTGGCCGCGGGCAGCGGGCTCGACCAGCAGCATGCGCAGCTGGGCCACCCCAGGCAGGGGTCGGGCGGTTTTTTCATGCCGGGCTTGCACCAGGAACACGCAGCCCATGGCGTGCCCATTCCACTGCGCCACCCAGGCGTTTTCCAGGGCCGGGTTCAGGTGGTCTGCGTAGTCGGCAGCGATACGGGCCACCAGGGCTTCGAACTGCTGATTCCAGCCGTATTCGGCGGCGTAGAGGGCGCCGTGCCGCGACACCACCCAGCCCAGGTCCCCGGGCTGCAGGCCGCGCAAAGTGGCAGCAGGCACGGCGGCCGCGGGCGACAGCAGCTGCTGAACGCGCTGCACGGCGTACACCAGTTCCTGCTGCTGCAGCGTGGCCAGCGGCGCCAGCAAGGCCTGGGCCTTGTCTTGCGCGCGGCTGTCCAGCTCCGCAAAAGCGCGCCGGCCGCCTGTGGTCAGCGACAACAGCTTCTGGCGCGCGTCTAGGGCCGAGCGTTTCATCACCAGCAGCCCGTCTTGCTGCATCCGGGCCAGCAGCCGGCTCATGTAACCCGCGTCCACCTCCAGTTCCTGTGCCAGTGTGCGTGCCGTCAGGCCAGGGCGGTGGGCCAGTTCCCACAGCACCCGCGATTCGGTCAGCGAAAAGGCCCGCCGTGCCGGCGCCTTGCCTGCAGGCGCTGGCGGCCGTGCGCCGGCGGCGTCAACGCCGTCGCCCAGCACACCAATGCGGCGTGTGTAGAAGCGGTTGAAGGCGCGCAGCTGGCCGGCGGCGCGGGCTGTGGCGGGGGTGGATTGCATGGTGGGTGGGCCACGTCGGCCGCAGATACTTGCTTCAGGCAAGTATAAGTGTGTGGGCTGGGCACCGAGACTGCCGGACCCGATGATCGATCACACCAGCAGCAGCCTGCTTACACTGCGCTGCATTCACCACGCCAGGAACCACCCCCATGCTCGACCCCCAAGCACGCGCACTGATTCAACTGATGGCTGACAACAAGGTGCCGCCCACGCACACGCTGTCGCCGGCCCAGGCGCGGCAGGCCTACCTGGAGCGGCGCTTCTATTCGCAGCCCGAACCACCGGCGGTGGCCGAGGTGCGCGCGTTGCGGTCTGCCGGTGGCGTGCCTTTGCGCCTGTACCGCCCGGCGGGCACCAGCGCAGCCACCGTGCTGCCCGCGCTGGTGTTCTTCCACGGCGGCGGCTGGACCATGGGCGACCTGGACACCCACGACGTGCTGTGCCGCCAGCTGTGCAACGGCGCCGGGGTTGTCGTGGTGGCGGTGGACTACCGCATGGGGCCTGAGCACCGCTTTCCGGCCGCCGTGGACGACAGCGTCGAGGCCACACGCTGGGTGCGCGCACAGGCGGCCGAACTGGGCATCGATGGCCGGCGCGTGGCCGTGGGCGGCGACAGTGCCGGCGGCAACCTGGCCGCCGTGGTGGCGCTGGCGTTCAGGGACGGCGGCGATGCGCCGCTGGCTTTCCAGCTGCTGATCTACCCCGCCACCGACATGCGCGCCGTGGCGCCTTCGCACCAGCGCAACGGGCAGGGTTATGTGTTGACGGTGGACACCATGGCCTACTTCCGCGACCACTACATGGGCACCGGCCCCCAGGCCCAGGCCTCGTTGGCCGACTGGCGCGCTTCGCCGCTGCTGGCACGCAGCCACGCCGGCCTGGCCCCGGCGCTGGTGCTGACGGCCGGCTACGACCCGCTGGTGGATGAGGGGCGGGACTATGCCGACGCGCTGTCAGCCGCCGGCACGCCCTGCCAGTACGTGTGCTTCGAGCGCCAGATACACGGCTTCCTGCCCATGAGCCGCATCCTGGGCGAAGCGCGCACGGCGGTGGCGCTGTGCTGCGCCGTGCTGCACGAAGCGTTGTTCAAGCCGGTTGAGTAGGGCCTAAACCTGTTGGGCGGGCGCCGCGGCCGCCTGCAAGGCCATGCCACAGGCGTGCGCGCTGGCCCAGGCCCACTGGAAGTTGTAGCCGCCCAGCCAGCCGGTCACGTCCACCACCTCGCCGATGAAGAACAGGCCCGGCTGCCTGGATTCCAGGGTCTGCGACGACAGGTCGCGTGTGTCCACGCCGCCCAACGTCACCTCGGCCTTGCGGAAGCCCTCGCTGCCGCTGGGTGTGATGTCCCAGCGGCTGCAACGTTCGGCCAGCCGCGCCAGCGCCTTGTCGGTGGCGTCGCAGATGGGGCGCTGCCACTCGGCGTCCTGCTGCGCCCAGGCGTCGGCCAGGCGGCTGGGCACCAGTGCGGCCAGTTCGTTGGCGATGAGCTTGCGCGACCGTGCTTTCGCCGCGGCCAGCGCGGCGGGCAGGTCCACGTCGGGCGCCAGGTTCAGCCGCAACGGCGTGCCTTCGTCCCAATAGCTGGAAATCTGCAGCACGGCAGGGCCCGACAGGCCGCGGTGCGTGAACAGCAGGTCTTCCAGGAACTGGGTGCGTTCTTTCCGGGTGCCGGTTTCGATGTTCACCGGCAGCGACAAGCCGGCCAGCGGCGCAAAAGGCGCCCAGGCATCGGCATCAAAAGTCAGCGGCACCAGGCCCGGCCGGCGCGGCACCAGCCGCAGGCCGAACTGCTGGGCGATGCGGTAGCCGAAGTCGGTGGCACCGATCTTGGGAATGGACAGGCCACCGGTGGCCACCACCACGCTGCCACACTGCACCGGGCCCCGCGCGGTGTCGAGTTGGTAGCCGCCTTCAGCACGCAGGCGCAGCGCCTGCACACCACAAGGCTGCCAGCGCTGCACGCCGCCGGCGGCGCACTCGGCCAGCAGCATCTGGATCAAGTCTTCGGCCGAGCGGTCGCAGAACAGCTGGCCCTTGTGCTTTTCGTGAAAGTCGATGCCGTGCGACTGCATCAGCGTGATGAAGTCCTGCGGCGTGTAGCGCGACAGTGCGGACCGGCAGAAGTGCGGGTTGTCGCTGATGAAGTGGCGGTGCGGCTGGCGCACGTCGATGTCGCGGTTGGTGAAGTTGGCGCGGCCACCACCCGAGATGCGGACTTTCTCGGCCACCTTGTCGCTGTGGTCCAGCAGCAGCACCTTCAAACCGCGTTGGCCGGCCACGCCAGCGCAGAAAAGACCGGCGGCGCCGGCGCCGATGATGACCGCGTCAAATGCTTGCATGGCGCCGAGTGTAGAAGCGGCCCCAGCGCGGGCCGGCTTTCAACCCGGCTGGCGCAACAACTGCCGAAAGCCGCCGAACAGCCATGACCGCATGCCGATGACCAGTGTGTAGGCCTGCTTTTCAGATTCGGGCAGTCGCTGGTCGGCCAGGTGCTGTTGCGCCAGGTCTTGCGCCACCCGCTGCAGCTTCTCGTTCAGCAGGGCCGCCTGTGCCGGCTGGATGTGGCCGTGCACCAGCATCAGCAGTTCGCCCCGGTCGCCGAAGTCGCCGCTGAAGTAGTCGCCCACCGCGTGCTGGCGGAAGTACAGCATCACCGGGCCGCCGGGCCGCCAGCGGAAGGTCTTGTCGAACTTCAGCCGGTAGCGGTTGTTGGCGCGCAATTCCAGAAAGCCCAGCTTGTCCAGCGCCAGCATGCAGGCCACGGCCTGCGGCTTGCTGATGCTGTAGGTGTCTACCACCTGTTCCAGCGTCCACTGGCTCAGCGTGCAGATGGCCAGCAGCAGCAGCTTGGGGTCGGCCACCACGGCCCGCTCCTGTTCCAGCGTCATCTGCTCGCGCCGCGGGCTGGCCTGGGCCACCAGCAGCGCCAGTTCTGCAAAGTCCATCTTCAGCACCGCCAGCACCTCGTCGATGCGCGACAGCGGCAGGTCGCCCTTGGCGAAGATGCGCTTCACGCTGCTCTCGGCCAGGCCCATTTCCTGCGCCAGCCTTGCGTAAGTGATGCCGGCGCGCTTCAGCTCGGCTTTCAGCGTGGTGACCAGGTCGTGGCTGCTGCTCATGGTGGTGTTGCCTGAAAAAGTATCGCCAAACGATACCCGATGTTCTGTTGCTGGCCACCTCCTTCGGGAGGATAGATACCGTTTCGGCGAGGGTGCACGATGCGTCCCGTGTTCAACTCTTTCGCAAACACCATGACCGCTTCACGTTCAACAAGCCTGCGCTGGTCTGCATTGGGGCTGTGCTGCGCGCTGGCCGGCGCGCTGCCGCCAGCGGCCCAGGCGCACGGCAGGGCCCACGGCAGGGCGGAGAGGGGCGGTTCGGCTTCTGAGCTCAGCGCGGCATCGCTGGTGCCGGTGGCGCTGTCAGTGGCACTGCCGCTCGCGGTGCTGTCGGTGGCAGGCATCTACACCGTCAAGGCGGTCGAGTTGTCGGCGCAAGGCTCGGTGTGGGTGCTGGAACGCGCCAGCGATGGCGCGCGCATCAGCGTCACGGTGGCTTCAGAAGCCGCGGCTGGCGCGTTGCTGGCGGCAGGCGCTACCGTCACGGCCTTGGCCTGCAGCGCGGGCTGGGTGTTGCACACGGCTGGCAAGGCGATAGCCATCGTGCCCAACGCCGTGGGCCAGACGCTGATGTACAACGAACGGGTGACGCGATGAAGCACCTCTTTCAAGCGGCAGCATGGGTGTTGAGCCTGGCCCTGCAGGCCCCGGCTCATGCCGGGCGCAGTTGCGAGCAGCGCGCGCCCGACGTGCTGAAGGTGCAGCAGGGCCTGGACCTGGCCGAACGCACCCGCGCAGCGCTGGAAGCCACGCAGGCGCAGGTGGTGGTGCTGGCGCGCGCAGGGCAGGACCTGTCGCGCTACGGGCTGCGCTACAGCCACTTCGGCTTCGCCTACCGTGAAGAAGGCGGCTGGCGGGTGGTCCACAAGCTCAACCACTGCGGCCTGGCCGTGGCCGACGTCTGGCGCCAGGGCCTGGCCGAATTTTTTCTGGACGACCCCTTTGAATTCCGCGCCGGCCTGGTGGTGCTGTCGCCCGCAGCGCAGGCTGCTTTGCTGCCGGTGTTGAAGGACAACCAACGCAGCGCCGCCTTGCACGTGGCCGCCTACAACATGCTGGCCTACCCCTGGGCGCAGACCTACCAGCAAAGCAACCAGTGGGCGCTGGAAACACTGGCCATGGCCCTGGAGCCTGCCGCCAGTAGCCGAGAACGCGCGCAGGCCTGGCTGCAGTTCAAGGGTTACCAGCCCACCACGCTGCGCCTGGGTGCGATGACGCGGTTGGGCGCGCGCATGACAGCGGCCAACATCGCCTTCGACGACCACCCCAACGAAAAGCGGTTCTCAGACCGCATCGAGACGGTCACTGTCGATTCGGTGTTCGACTGGCTGCTGCGCAGCGGGCTGGGCCAGCAGGCCCAGGTGGTGTGGTGATGGGTGCGTTCACGCCGCGCGGCCCCTCGCGCCGCCACCTGCTGCAGGGCTGCTGCGGTGCCATGGCCGCGGGCTTGTTCACTGGCCTGGTCAGCCCCGCACATGCGGCGCTGCGCAACCCCTGCCGCGATCCACTGCTGGGGCCGGGCGCTGCGGCCGACCTGGTGGCCGCAGCACTGCAAGGCCTGGACACCACGAAGCTGGTGGACACCCACGCGCACCTGCTGGGCAATGGCGACGCCGGCAGCGGCTGCACCGTGCACCCCAGCATGCAGCAGTGGTGGCACCCGGTGGAGGTGCTGCGCCGCAAGGCCATCCTGAACGCGAGCTGTGTCGACGACGATGCGCCTTCTATCGACCGTGCCTATGTGCAGCGCCTGCAAGCCATGGCCGCCGGTTTCCCGCCCGGCGCGCGCTGGTGGTTGTTTGCCTTTGACCAGGCCGTGGACGACAGCGGCCAGCAACGCCCCGACTGGACCACCTTCCATGTGCCCAACACCTACGCCGCCCAAGTGGCTGCGCAGATGAGCAGCCAGGGCGCGCAGCGTTTTGACTGGGTGGCCTCGGTGCACCCTTACCGCGTTGACGCGCTGCAGCGTTTGCAGGTGGCCTTGCAGGCCGGAGCCGTGGCAGTGAAGTGGCTGCCCATCGCGATGAACATCGACCCGCGCGACCCCCGCTGCCGCCCCTTCTGCGAAGCACTGGCGCGCGCCGGGGTGCCGCTGATCGTGCACTTCGGCGAAGAAAAGGCGGTGCCCGGTGCCGGCCGCGACGACCTGGGCAACCCGCTGCTGGCGCGCCACCTGTTGCAACACGGCACGCGCGTGGTGGCGGCGCACTGCGCGTCGCTGGGGCACGCGCAGGACACCGACCAGAAAAGCGCGCCCCAACGCCCGGCCTTCGAACTGTTTGCACGCTTGATGGACGAAGCCCAGTGGCAGGGCCAGTTGCTGGGCGACATCTCGGCCCTGTTCCAGCGCAACCGCACGCCCGATGTCTGGCGCGCGGTGCTGCAGCGCCAGGACTGGCATGGCCGCCTGCTGCACGGGTCTGACCACCCGCTGCCCGGCCTGATGCCGCTGTTCTCGCTGCACGCGCTGCGCGACGCGGGCCTGCTGGCCGAAGCCGACATCGCGCCTTTGCTGCGCATCCGTGAACACAACGCGCTGCTGTTTGAGCTGACACTCAAGCGCCGGCTGCGCGCCGGGGCCGCTGCGCTGCCAGCGGCCTTGTTCGAAGGCCGCGCGCTGGACACCGCACCCGCCACGCGCGCGCCCCGGTCTTCATCCGCGTTGCCGACTGCAATGGCGCGGGGTTGACATGACCACTCTGCCCAGCCCCGTTTCCGCCAGCCCCACCATGCCCAACAACCACCCGCACCCCAACCAGTTCGCCCTGCTGGCCCAGCGCCGCTTCGCCCCCTTCTTCTGGGTGCAGTTTTTGGGTGCCGGCAACGACAACGTCTTCAAGTTCGCCTTCACGGTGATGGTGACCTATCAGTTGCAGCTGCAGTGGCTGCCGCCCAGCCTGGCGGGGCTGGTGATCGGGGCGCTGTTCATCCTGCCCTTCGTGCTGTTCAGCGCCACCAGCGGGCAGTTGGCCGACAAGTACCCGAAAGAGCGGCTGATACGCGCGGTGAAGACGCTGGAAATCGCCATCATGCTGCTGGCCGGCTGGGGCTTCCTGCAGCAGAACGTGCCGCTGTTGCTGGCCTGCGTGTTCCTGATGGGCCTGCACAGCACGCTGTTCGGTCCGGTGAAGTTTGCCTACCTGCCGCAGCACCTGAACGAACGTGAATTGACAGGCGGCAACGGCATGGTGGAGATGGGCACCTTCGTGGCCATCTTGCTGGGCAATCTGGCCGGCGGCTTGCTGATTGCGCTGCCCCAGGTGGGCCCGGCCAGCGTTGCCGTCGCTTGCCTGGCGCTGGCGGTGCTGGGCCGCGTGCTGGCGCAGGCGGTGCCGCCTTCACCGGCCACAGACCCGCAGCTGGTCATCAACTGGAACCCGTTCACCGAAACCTGGCGCAACCTGAAGCTGGCCCATGGCAACGTGGTGGTGTTCCGTTCGCTGCTGGGCATCAGCTGGATGTGGTTCTTCGGCGCTGTGTTCCTGAGCCAGTTTCCCAGCTTTGCGCGCGACGTGCTCCACGGCAACGAGCAGGTGGCTTCGCTGCTGCTGGTGGTGTTTTCAGTGGGCATCGGCATCGGTGCCTTGCTGTGTGAAATGCTCAGCAAGCGGCATGTTGAAATCGGCCTTGTGCCGCTGGGCGCGATCGGCATGACGGTGTTCAGCGTGGACCTGTACTTCGCTTCGCGCGGCCTGCCGCAGGCGCCGTTGATGGGCGCCATGGCCTTCCTTTCGCAACCGACGCACTGGCGCGTGCTGTCCGACCTGGCGCTGCTGTCGCTGTTTGCCGGCATCTACAGCGTGCCCATGTACGCGCTCATCCAGATGCGCAGCCAGCCCACGCACCGCGCGCGCATCATCGCGGCCAACAACATCCTGAACGCGCTGTTCATGATCGTCAGCAGCGTGGGCGTGGGCGCGCTGTTGGCTGCGGGCGTCAGCATTCCGCAGGTGTTCCTGGTGGTGGGGGTGCTGAACGCGGTGGTGGCCTTCTACATCTTCATGCTGGTGCCCGAATACCTGCTGCGTTTCATCGCCTGGGTGCTGACTCGTGTGGTCTACCGATTCAAGGTGACGGGTGACGAACACATCCCCACGCAGGGCGCCGCCATCCTGGTGTGCAACCACGTCAGTTTTGTGGACGCGGTGCTGCTCATGGCCGCCAGCCCGCGCCCCATACGTTTCATCATGGACAGCCGCATCTTCGCCACGCCGCTGCTGGGGGCGATGTTCAAGCTGGCCAAGGCCATACCCATCGCGCCGCAGCGCGAAGACCCGGCGGTGTACGCAGCGGCCTTTGCGCAGGCGCGCCAGGTGCTGGCTGAAGGCGACCTGCTGTGCATATTCCCGGAAGGCGGCATCACGCGCGACGGCAGCCTGGGCGAATTCAAGGGCGGCGTGATGAAGGTGCTGCAGACCCACCCGGTGCCGGTGGTGCCGATGGCGTTGCACAACCTGTGGGGTTCGTTTTTCTCGCGCGTTGAAAAGGGCGCGGCGATGGTGAAGCCCTTCAGGCGCGGCCTGTTCAGCCCGGTGGCCTTGACGGTGGCGCCTGCGCTGGCGCCAGCGCAGGTCAGCCCCGAACGGTTGCGGCAGCTGGTGCAGGAACAGTTGTCCCTGGGGCCTGGCCCGGCCCACTGAAGCCGTCAGCAGGCGAAAAAAAGGCCGCTGGTGCGGCCTTCGATCTTGTTGGGTTCGTGCGGGTGCCGTGTGGCTGCGGTGCGCCCGGCGCTTTGCCAGCCCGGTTCAGATCTGGCGCTGGGCGCGGACGCGGCCGGCCGCAGCGGCAGCCAGCAAGCCCAGGGCCACCAGGCTCAGGGCACCAGGTTCCGGCACGGCAGCGGCCACGTCGGCATTCAGCCTCCATGCAGCCAGTTGGCCGGTGTTGCCGCTGCGGCGGTCGCTGACGTTCAACGTCCAGTTGCCCTGGATGTTGCCGCCGTCGAAAACCGACAACGGCTGCACGGGCGAAAACTGGGTGTTGGGGCACAGGTTGGGCAGCGGGTTGCCCACCGTGTCGTTGTTGCCGCACAGGGCGCCCATCAGGCCTGAAGGCACCAACGCAGAACCGGAAAAGGTCAGCGGCCGATTGGCTGACAGGTTGCTGCTGTCACCCGAAGTGGCGATGAACGGGATCTGCCCGGCGCGGTTCATCAACGTCGCGCTGCTGATGCCATTGCTCAGCGTCAGCACCAGGTCGCCCAGCCAGGTGTGGTCCATCGCCACCGTCACCGACAGTGAACCGGCGTTGATGGTGCCTGCCGTGCCAACGGTGATGACACTGTTGATGCCGGTGCTGTTGTTGTCGGTGATGCTGGTGGCGGTGCTGTTGGTGAATGAAACCGGGGCTGCCCAGGCGGGGCTGAAGCCCATGGCGGTGGCGGCGACGGTGACGGCCAGGCTCAGGCTGCGGGCAGATTTCGAGTTGTTCATGATGGGGGCTCCGAGGGGTTGCGTGCGGTGCGGGTCGGGGTGCGCCTGCGGCTTTGCGGGCACTGATGGTTCACTTCGTATGCAAACGCGGTGCCAGCGCCCGGTCGGAATCGGGCCAGCAGGCCCAGAGGCTTGATGGCAGCGGTGTTTCCGTGACCAACTGCTCGGCGTACAGGGCGTTGGGGCGCTGCAGGGGCATGCGCTGCGGCTTCGGCCAGCCGTTTCAGGGCCGGGCGCTGCAGCGCGTGAAGCGAGGCACCCATTCAGACCGGCATGAACCTGGGGCAGCAGCCCTGGCGGGGCGGCTTTACACGGCCAGACGCTTGCCGCTCGTCGCTGGGGTTTTCGCCTGGGGCATTTGCCCCAGAAAAAGGGCTGCGCTGAGTGAGCGCGGCGCTGTCTGTCAGCCCGGGTGCAGCGGGTGTGGGCCCGTCAAGGCAGCAGCCGCAGCACCTTGCCGTCGCTGCCGTCGGTCACCAGGTAGACAAAGCCGTCGGGCCCCTGCCGCACGTCGCGGATGCGCTCACCCAGTTCCTGCAGCACGCGCTCTTCGGCCACCACCTTGCGGCCTTCCAGCGTCAGCCGCACCAGCAACTGGCCGCGCAGCGCGCCCACCAGCAGCTGGCCTTTCCAGCCCGGGTAGCGGTCGCTGGTGACAAAGGCCATCCCGCTGGGTGCGATGCTGGGCACCCACCACTTCAGCGGGTGTTCAAAGCCCGACTTGGGGCCCTCTTCGCCAATGCGCGTGCCGGTGCCGTAGTTGCGGCCGTAGGTCACCAGTGGCCAGCCGTAGTTGCGCCCTGCGTCCACCACATTGACTTCGTCACCACCTTGCGGGCCGTGTTCCACCATCCACACCTCGCCAGTACCGGGGTGCAGCGCGGCGCCCTGGATGTTGCGGTGGCCCAGGCTCCACAGCTCGGGCAGCGCGCCGGGCTTGCCGACGAAAGGGTTGCCGGCCGGGGCGCTGCCGTCGGTGGTGATGCGCACCACCTTGCCCAGGTGGTTGTCGGTGCTCTGTGCGTCTTCCTTGCGCGAATAGCGGTCGCCCAGGCCCAGCATCAGGTGGCCTTCGCGGGTGAACACCAGGCGCGAACCACAGTGCAGGTTGCTGCGCACCTTGGGGCTTTGCCTGAAGATCACCTTCACGTCTTCCAGCTGCTGCCCCTGCAGCCGCCCGCGTGCCACTGCCACGCCGTTGCCGCCGCTGCCGGCTTCGGCGTAGGTCCAGTAAACGGTCTGGTTCTGCGCGAAGGCCGGGTCCACCGCCACGTCCAGCAGGCCGCACTGGCCACCCACGTCCACCGGCGGCAGGCCGGCCAGGGCCGGGCCAGGCTCTCCGCCGCGGCTGATGAGCCGCAGGCGGCCCGGGCGCTCGGTCACCAGCATCCTGCCGTCGGGCAGGAAGGCCAGCGCCCAGGGGTTGGCCAGGCCGCGGGCCAGGGTTTCCGTTTTCGGCTGCGCGGCGGCACTGGGGGCCACCAGCAGGGGCAGCAGCATGGACAACAGCAGAGCACTGGTTCGCATGTTCATGGCTCATCTTCGCGCCTTTTGCGCAGCCGCGAGCACCGTTTCGACAAAGCCCCATGGTGGGCAGGATGAACCCAGCGGGCAGGGGCAGGGGGCAGGGGCAGGGGGCAGGGGCAGGGGGCGTGGCGCGAACGGCGCAGTGCCGCCGCCGGGGCCGCCGTTGTGTTGCCCGCAGAGACTGGCGTCTCGTCAGCCTGCCGAAAAAGCCACCGCCACCTGCGCCGCCAGCCGCGCATTGTTCAGCACCAGCTGGATGTTGGCCGCCAGGCTCTGGCCGCCGGTCAGTTGGTTCACGCGGTCCAGCAGAAACGGCGTGCTGGCCTTGCCGGTGATGCCCTGGGCCTGTGCTTCGGCCAGCGCTTGTTCGATGGCGTTGTCCACCCGCTCGCGCGGCAGTGCATGGGCCTCGGGCACCGGGTTGGCCACCACCAGCCCGCCGGGGTAGCCCAGCGCCCACTGCGCATGCATCACCGCGGCCACTTCGGCGGGGGTGTCCAGCCGCACGTCCACGCCGTGGCCGCTGTCGCGGCTGTAGAAGGCCGGCAGCGTGTGTGTGCCGTAACCGATCAGCGGCACGCCGTGGGTTTCCAGGTATTCGCGCGTCAAGCCCAGGTCCAGGATGCTCTTGATGCCTGCGCACACCACGGCCACCGGGGTGCGCGCCAGTTCCTGCAAGTCGGCCGAGATGTCGAAGCTGGTCTCGGCACCGCGGTGCACACCGCCGATGCCGCCGGTGGCGAATATGCGGATGCCGGCCAGCGCGGCCACGATCATGGTGGCGGCCACGGTGGTGGCGCCGTGTTCTTTGCGGGCCACCAGCAGCGGCAGGTCGCGCCGGCTGGCCTTGGCCACGGCGGTGCCGGCGCGGCCCAGGGTGTTGATCTCGTCGCGGCTCAGGCCCGCTTTCAGGCGCCCGTGCAGCACTGCAATGGTGGCCGGCACGGCGCCGTGGGCGCGCACCTCGGCTTCCACGGCCAGTGCCGTTTCCACGTTCTGCGGCCAGGGCATGCCGTGGCTGATGATGGTGGATTCCAGCGCCACCACGGCCTGGCCAGCGGCCAGCGCGGCGGCCACTTCGGGCAGCGTGTCCAGGTGGGGATGGGGGTGCATGGCCGGATTCTGCCCTGCACCCCCGGCAGGGCATCGGTGGGCCCATCGGATGGCCTTGCCGGGGTTGCCGCGTCACCATGCGGCCGCGCCGAACCCGGAACGCCCCCGCCCGGTTGAAGCGCGGCGGTGGGTGTGGGCGGCCTGGCGGGTGCCTTTTGCACGCACCACCTGCAAGCAGGTCTTGCATAAAAAACTGTATAAACATACAGTATTTGGGTGGAACTGCCCGCCGACCATCCCGACCTGTTTTCGCTGCCACCGGCGGGGCAGTTGCATGCGCCGGGGGCGGCTGCTGCCGGTGTTGCCACGGCTTCGGCTGCAGCCCTCATGGCTGACGCTGCCGCAGCCCTGAAAACCAGTGCAGTGCGCACGGTGGCTGCCGCGCCGGGGGCGGTTGCGCAGCCGCTGGCGCGTGTGGGTGCACGGGCCTCGGCCAGCCTGCCGCTGCCGCTGTTTGCGCCTGCGGCCGGGTCCGTGTCGGCACCCCGTGTACCCCTGTCCATACCGGCGCTCACGCCGGCATGGGCGGGGGCAGCACCCACCACCCTGCCGCCAGCCTCGCCAGCCGCGCCTGCCCCGCCCCACCCGCTGCGTGGGGCCGCACCGTCTGTTGGTGGCGCCACGGCCACCGCCGGGGCCCACGCTGCCGCCCGCGCGCCGGCCCGCCCTTTCACCCCCGCTCCCACCCGTGCGCCCGCCGCAGCCCCCGAGACCCTGCACCCCGCGCTGTGGCGCGCGCACCAGGTGGCGCGCTCCGCGCACCCGGTGTGGGCCAGCGGCTTTGCCGAACTGGACCGGCACCTGCCCGGCGGTGGCTGGCCCGCCGGCACGCTGACTGAATTGCTGCTGCCCCACCCCGGCGTGGGTGAACTGCGGCTGCTGGCACCCGTGCTGGTGGGCCTGCAGACGCAGCAGCGCAGCGTGATGTGGTTCGACCCCCCGGCACAGCCTTGCCCCTGGGCCCTGGGCGCGCTGGGCCTGGACATGCGCCAGCAGTTGGTGGTGCAGTCGCGCCCGCTGGCGGCAGCGCCACCGCGCCCGGCCCGGGGCGGGCCGGGCGTGCGTGAACGTGCGCCCGCGGCCGACCTGCTGTGGGCACTGGAACAGGCGCTGAAAAGCGGGCAGGTGGGGGCGGTGCTGGCCTGGTTGCCGGCGCGGCTGCCGGCGGATGCGTTGCGCCGCCTGCAGCTGGCGGCGCAGCTGCACGAAGGCCCGGTGT
>JAYSXE010000196.1:0-17165 GCA_043717565.1 Burkholderiales bacterium
AGGACATCGCCCAAGAGACCTTCATCCGCGTCTACCGGGCGCTGCCCCAGTTCAGGGGCGACAGCGCTTTTTACACATGGCTCTATCGGATAGCCGTCAACACCGCCAAAAAGGCGCTGATGGACATGAAGCGCGACCCGCTGGTGTCCGAAGCGGCCTTGTACAGCGATGAAGACGGCGAGGAAATTTCACGTGCAGAAAGTGAACTTACTGACGGCGCGACACCCGAAGCCTTGTGTAAAAAGCGCTGTCGCCTCTGAACTGGGGCAATGCCCGGTAGACGCGGATGAAGGTCTCTTGGGCGATGTCCTGAACGAGGTCCACGTCGCGCACCATGCGCCCAATCAGGCGCTCGACCCGCCGCTGGTACTTGATCACCAGCATCTCGAAAGCGCGCTTGTCACCCTGCTTGACGCGTTCAACCAGCAGCGCATCAGCGTCAGCGTCTTGCATTCAGGGCTTCGGGCGCGCGCTGGTGCTGGCAGCGGGCAGGGGTTCGGGGCAATATACCGCAGCGCGAAAAGCATGCCACCGCGGCCCGGCGTCGCGCTCGCACACGGCCAGCCACGGGGTGGCTGGCCCAGCTGACGCTGCCGAATACCCTGAGGGGCTGTCGACCCTGGCCGCGTGCAGGCGCAACAACATCCACGAGCTGCCACTGTCCATCATCACCTGCGGTCGCACAGCCACGCCGCCGCAGGTCCAAATGGCTCCGTCCCAACACAACGTGGCTGCGGGCGCGGGCCGCCTCCGCGCCAGCAGCGCCACGGCGCCGCCGGCCAGCGCTGCTGCCGCCACTGCCATGCCGCCAACCCAGCCGGCGTGCAACAGCACCCAGTAGCACAGCGCGGTGGCCGCGCTGGCCGGCAGCATCCACCATGCAACTTGCCACAACCGCCCGCCCGTGCAGAGCACGGTCACCGCCGGGGCACTGCGCATGTCGCCGTTGGCTTCAGCCCGCGTTCAGCAGCGCTTGAAAACCAAGGTGCCGTTGGTGCCGCCGAAGCCGAAGTTGTTCTTCACCGCGACATCGATCTTCATGTCCCGCGCCTGGTTGGCGCAGTAGTCCAGGTCGCACTCGGGGTCCTGGTTGAAGATGTTGATGGTGGGCGGCGACACCTGGTGGTGAACCGCCAACACGCTGAAGACCGACTCGATGCCGCCGGCGCCACCCAGCAGGTGCCCGGTCATCGACTTGGTGGAATTCACCACCAGCGAACGTGCATGGTCGCCAAAGGCCAGCTTGATGGCATTGGTTTCATTCAGGTCACCCAACGGCGTGCTGGTGCCGTGCGCATTCAGGTACTGCACCTCGTTGGCGTTGATGCCAGCGTTGCGCAGCGCGGCCTTCATCGACCGCTTGGGCCCGTCGACATTGGGTGCAGTCATGTGGAACGCGTCGGCACCCATGCCAAAACCGGCCAGCTCGGCATAAATGCGGGCGCCGCGCTTCTTGGCGTGTTCGTATTCTTCCAGCACGAGCACGCCGGCACCCTCACCCAGTACGAAGCCGTCTCGGTCCTTGTCCCAGGGCCGTGACGCTGTTGCCGGGTCGTCATTGCGGGTGGAGAGCGCGCGCGCAGCTGCAAAGCCGCCCACGCCCAATGGCGACACCGTGCTCTCGGCGCCGCCTGCCACCATCACGTCGACATCGCCGTACTCGATCAGCCGACCTGCTTCGCCAATGCAGTGCAAACCGGTCGTGCAGGCGGTGACGATGGCCAGGTTGGGGCCGGTGAATCCGAAGCGGATCGACACATGACCCGAGATCATGTTGATGATGGACGCGGGCACGAAAAACGGCGATATGCGGCGCGGGCCGCGTTCGCGGTAGTCGCCATCGGTTTGTTCGATCATCGGCAGGCCGCCGATGCCCGAGCCCACCATCACGCCAATGCGTTCGGCCTGCTCTTCGTTCAGCGCCTCACCCACGGGCAGGCCGGCGTCCTGCACCGCTTGAATGGACGCCGCAAGGCCGTAGTGGATGAAGGTGTCCATGTGCCGGGCCTCTTTGGCCGGCATGTAGTCTTCAACCTTGAAGCCCTTGACTTCGCCCGCGAAATTGCAGGCGAAGGCCGAGGCGTCAAACCGTGTGATGGGCCCGATGCCCGTCTTGCCCGCCACCAGTTGTGCCCAGCCGTCGGCCACGGTGTTGCCCACCGGGCTGACCAGCCCCAGGCCCGTGACCACCACGCGACGGCGAGACACGGTGACTACGCCTTCTGGTGATTGACGGCGTAGTCGATGGCCAACTGCACCGTGGTGATCTTCTCGGCTTCTTCGTCCGGAATCTCAATGCCAAACTCGTCTTCGAGGGCCATCACCAGTTCAACGGTGTCCAGCGAGTCGGCACCCAGATCGGCCACGAAGGCCTTCTCGTTGATGACGTCGGCCTCGGGCACACCGAGTTGCTCGGCAATGATCTTCTTGACTCGCGCTTCAATATCGCTCATGACTCCTCCTGGAGTTGGATCGGAAAACAGCCCGTGATTCTACCGGCCGGGCTGGTACCGGTTGTTCTGGATACCCTGGGTTCTAGACCATGAGCATGCCGCCATTGACGTGCAGCTCGGTGCCGGTGATGTATGCCGCCTGCGGGCTGGCCAGGAAGGCCACCGCATGCGCGACCTCTTCGGCCGTGCCCAGGCGCCCCGCCGGAATGCTGCCCAGCAGCGCTGTTTTCACAGCGTCTGGCAGGCCTTCGGTCATGTCGGTGGCAATGAACCCCGGTGCCACGCAGTTCACGGTGATGTGCCGCGGCGCCAATTCACGCGCCAGCGAACGTGTCAGCCCTGCCACGCCTGCTTTTGAAGCTGCGTAGTTGGCTTGGCCTGCATTGCCGCTGGCGCCCACCACCGAGGTGATGTTGACGATGCGGCCATAGCGCTGGCGCATCATCGGCTTGGTGGCCGCACGGCAGGCACGAAAGACGGCTTTCAGGTTGGTGTCGATGACGGCGTCCCAATCGTCGTCTTTCATGCGCATCGACAAGGTGTCGCGGGTGATGCCGGCGTTGTTGACCAGAACATGCAGGCCGCCCATCTCCTTGGCCAGGCGGTCCACTGCAGCGTCCAGCGCCACGCCGTCGGTCACGTTCAACACCCAGCCGTGGCCGCCCAGCGGCGCCAAGACTTCGCCAATGGCCTGCGCGCCGGCTTCGGTGGTGGCCGTGCCCACCACCTTGAAACCCGCCTGCGCCAGCGCCAGCGCAATGGCTCGCCCAATGCCACGCGAGGCGCCCGTGACCAGGGCAACTTGCGACGAAGGGGCCGAGGCCGATGGAGTGATTGGGTTCGTCACCGTCATGCTCCTGCCCCCGTCAGCAATTGGCGGGCCTGCTGCAGGCTGGCCGGGTCCAGCACGGTGGTGCTCACCATCTCACCGTCGATGCGCTTGACCAGGCCGGCCAGCACCTTGCCAGGGCCGCATTCGAAGACATGGCTCAAGCCGCGGGCCTTCAGGGCCTGGGTGACTTCAACCCAACGCACCGGGCCGAAAGCTTGCCGGTACAGCGCCTCGCGAATCGCGTCGGGCTCGGACTGCACCTGCACGTCGATGTTGTTGACCAGCGGAATCTGTGGCGCCTTCAGGGCGACCGCAGCCAGGCGTTCACGCAGCGCGTCGGCGGCAGGCTTCATCAGCGATGAGTGAAACGGCGCCGACACGGGCAGCAGCAGCGCACGCTTGGCGCCCAGGCTCTTCAGTTTTTCGCAGGCCAGATCAACGCCAGCCTTGCTGCCTGCAATGACCGTCTGCTTGGGGTCGTTGAAGTTGGCGGGTTCCACCACCTGCCCGGAAGCGGCGGCCACCTCGGCGCAACCCGCACGCACCTGTTCCGTGTCGAGCCCCAGGATGGCGGCCATCGCACCGGCACCCACCGGCACCGCCTGCTGCATGGCCTGGGCGCGAAAGCGCACCAGCGGCAGCGCGTCGGCCAGCGCCAGCGAACCGGCGGCCACCAAGGCCGTGTATTCACCCAGCGAATGCCCCGCCACGGCCGCGGGCAGGCTGCCCCCTTCGGCCAACCACGCGCGGTAGCAGGCGATGGCTGCGGTCAGCATCACCGGCTGCGTGTTGGTGGTCAGGTCGAGCTGTTCTTTAGGGCCTTCGGCAATCAACTTGCCGATGTCTTCACCCAGGGCCGACGAGGCCTCGGCCAAGGTCTGCGCCACGGCGGGGTGGTCGCCCCATGCTGCGAGCATGCCCACCGACTGCGAGCCTTGGCCCGGGAACACAAATGCAAATGGAACGGTCATCGAAACAGCATCCCGGTCATCAGAAGTCGAGCAGCACTGCGCCCCAGGTGAAACCGCCACCCACGCCTTCGAGCATCACCGTGTGACCGGGCTTGATGCGGCCGTCACGCACCGCCACGTCCAGCGCCAGCGGCACGGAGGCGGCCGACGTGTTGCCGTGCTCGTCCACCGTGGCCACCAGCTTTTCCAGCGGCAACCTCAGCTTGCGCGCGGTGCTGTGCATGATGCGGATGTTGGCCTGGTGCGGCACCAGCCAATCCACGTCGGCCTCGGTGCGGCCGGCCTGCTGCAGCACGGCGCGGGCCGCGCTCTCCAGCACACCCACCGCCAGCTTGAAGACCGCCGGGCCATCCATCTTCAGGAAAGGGTCGCCCAGCACCTGCCCACCCGCCACGGTGCCCGGTGTGCACAGGATGCCCACGTGGCGGCCGTCAGCGTGCAGGTCGCTGGCCAGGATGCCCGGCACGGCGCTGGCTTCCAGCACCACGGCACCTGCGCCGTCACCAAACAGCACGCAGGTGGTGCGGTCGTTGAAATCGAGGATGCGCGAAAACACTTCAGCGCCGACGACCAGCGCGCAGCGCGCATTGCCGGCGCGGATCAGGGCGTCGGCCATGCTCAGCGCATAGACAAAACCCGAGCACACCGCCTGCATGTCAAACGCCATGCAACCTGCCACGCCCAACTTGTTCTGCAGGATGCAGGCGGTGGACGGGAACACCATATCGGGCATGGACGTGGCCACGATGATCAGGTCCAGGTCTTCGGCCTGCCGGCCGGCAGCCTGCAAGGCCTGACGGGCCGCGGCCAAGGCCAGGTCGCTGCTGTTCACACCGTCGGCCGCGAAGTGGCGGGCCTTGATGCCGGTGCGTTCAACGATCCACTCGTCGCTGGTCTCTACACCGCGCTGGCCGAGCATGCGAACCATGTCGGCGTTGCTCAGTCGCTGGGGTGGCAGGTGGCTGCCGGTGCCCGTGATGCGGGCAAACTGGCCGGACCTGGGCGTGGGGTTCATGCGGCTTGGGGTGTGGCGGTGCTGGTACTGCCCGGCTTGTGGTCGGCCACCGCTTGCAGCGCAGGGCCGATGCGGTCGTGCACGCGGTCCAGCAGCCGGTTTCGCGCCGCATCATAAGCGCGCGCCAGCGCTTGCTCGAAAGCGTAGGCGTCGGCCGAGCCGTGGCTCTTGAAAACAAGGCCGCGCAAGCCCAGCAAGGCCGCACCGTTGTAACCCCGCGGGTCCACGCGGCGTTTCAGCCGGTTCAGCACCGGCAGCGCCACGGCTGCGGCCAGTTTCGAAAACGGCCCGCGGGTGAATTCCTGCTTGATCATTTCCGACAACATGGAGGCCAGCCCTTCGCTGGTCTTCAGCAGCACGTTGCCGACAAAGCCGTCGCAGACGACGACGTCGACGGTGCCCTTGTAGATGTCGTTGCCTTCGACGTTGCCCTTGAAGTTGATCTGCCCGGCCTGGCCTGCAGTGCGCAGCACTTCGCCTGCACGCTTGATCATGTCGCTGCCCTTGATGGCCTCTTCTCCGATGTTCAGCAGGCCCACGGTGGGGTCGGGCTTGCCCTCCACCGCAGCCACCAGCGAACTGCCCATCACGGCAAACTGCAACAGATGCTCGGGTGTGCAGTCGACGTTGGCGCCCAGGTCGAGCACAGTGGTGAAGCCGCCGAGCCGGTTGGGCATGACGGCAGCGATGGCCGGCCGGTCGACACCTTCAACGGTCTTCAGCAGGAAACGGGAAACCGCCATCAGGGCGCCCGTGTTGCCCGCAGAGACGCAGGCATGGGCCGGGTGGGCTGCCCCGCTCTGCAATTGCCGGATGGCGACGCGCATCGACGAATCGCGCTTGCGGCGCAGTGCGTGTTCGATGGAATCGTCCATCGTCACTACCTCGGTCGCCACCACCTGGTGGCACCGCTGCCAGCCCCGCGTGGGCGCCAAAGCCGCCTCGGTGCCCACCAAGACCAGTTCCGCGTCGTTATGGCGGGCCAGGAATGCCTGACAGGCCGGCAATATGGCCGCCGGGCCGTGGTCGCCGCCCATGCAGTCCACCGACAACCGCGTCAGCGGCAGGGTGTTCAACGGGGATTCAGCGGGCACGGTGATCAATCCGCAGCGCGGCCGCTGGAATGTGCCGCGCAACGCATCGAATCAACAAGACTCAGGCGTCTGCCTTGGTCTTCAGAACCTTGCGGCCGCGGTAAAAGCCAGTGGGGCTGATGTGGTGACGCAGATGCACTTCGCCAGTGGTGGATTCCACAGCCGTGCCGGGCGCTGCCACGGCGTTGTGCGATCGGTGCATGCCGCGCTTGGAAGGCGACTTCTTGTTCTGTTGAACAGCCATGATTTTCTCCTGAAGGTGGGCGCAGCTGTGGGCTGGTCGTCGACCGTTGGCAGCCAAGCCAACCGCGAGGGGTCATTGATGGATATCTTGTCTGGACGGAACCCGCCAGCGCCGCAAACCGTGAAGAGCGGAACCCCCGCCAGCCACAGGCTGTTCGGTGCGTGCCCGACGCGCAGCGCGGACGCTGCAGTTCGGAAACCGGTTACTCGGCGTTGAAACGCCGTGCACCCGCCCCGACAAAAGCCCAACAGTATAACACCCGGCTCAGGCACCGGGCGCTACCCCCCGTGTCATCCGCCACTTCGGCGGCTGCCAATACTTACCCCGGCTTCCCGCGGCCCTTCAGCGCTGCCAGGGCCGCAAAGGGGTGCGGTTCCGGTTCAGGGTCTTGCAGGCCAGGGTCTGGCGGCGCGTCATCCACCCACAGCGGCTGCGGGCAGTCGCCTTCGTGCCGGGGAACGATGGGCAAGGCCAGGATGAGTTCATCTTCCACCAGCGCCTGCAGGTCCAAAGAGGCTGGCATGGCGAGGACGTCGTCTTCGGTCTCTTCGTCCAGCCGCGCCGCCAAGTCTTCATCGTGAACGAAGCGGATGGCGCGGTCGACTTCGAGCCGATGCGCCATGGGGCTCAGGCAGCGCTGACAGAGCAGCGGCACCACGGCTTGCGCGACCAGACGCACCCACCATTCACCCTCGCCGCCCGCAACGGGCTTGGTCGAACAGGCCAGCTCCCACCGCGCACTGCCATCGGCCGCCGCAGAAAACCCTTCGGACAAGCGCACCAGGGCCGACAAGGGCACGCTGCCCTGCAACTGCGCGCCGTCCTTGCACAGCGGGGGCAGCCGCAAGGCCCGGGGGTTGGGTTGATGGTCTTTCATCTACCGCAGTGTAGCCAGCAGGCCGCGGGCGCTGGCCCCAGCGTCCGCGCCGGGCACGGCCAGGACCGCAGGCCCGACCGAGAGCGACGGCCTGGCGGATCGACGCCAGATCCAGCGCCCGCAAAGCTTGCACAATCGCCGGCTTCATGGCGCGCAGCGCCCGCCACCGCCCACGGAAATGCCCACCGAAGCCCCCGCACTGATACTGGCCTCAACCTCGCGCTATCGGCGTGAACTGCTGGCGCGGCTGCACCTGCCATTCGAAGCGGTGGCGCCGCACACCGACGAGACCGCCCTGCCCGGCGAAACCCCTGCCACGCTGGCCTTGCGCCTGGCGCTGGCCAAGGCACAGGCCGTGGCCCAGATGCACCCCCACGCGGTGGTCATCGGGTCGGACCAGGTGGCCGACCTGAACGGCCAGGCCCTGGGCAAACCGGGTGACCATGAACGGGCGGTGCAGCAGTTGCGCTTGCTGAGCGGCCGGCAGGCCGTGTTCCAGACCGCGGTGGCCGTGGTGCGGCGCGACACCGGCTTTGCGCAAGTCGAACTGGCTTCGGTGACGGTGGGTTTTCGCCAGCTCAGCGAAGCGGAAATCGAGCACTACCTGCGGTTGGAACAGCCCTATGACTGCGCCGGCAGCGCCAAGTGCGAAACCCTGGGTATTGCACTGCTGACCCACATCCACAGCGACGACCCCACGGCGCTGGTGGGCCTGCCGCTGATCCGCACCTGCAACCTGCTGCGGGCAGCGGGCTTGAGCCCCTTGCCGGCATGAGCGCACCCGGACGGTTGCTGCTGGTTCCCAACGCGCTGGACCTGGGCAGCGAGACCGTGCCCTTGGACGACGTGCTGCCTGCGGGCGTGATCAAGCAGGCCGCGGGCTTGCTGCACTGGGTGGTGGAAGACGCCCGCAGCGCCCGCGCCTTCCTGAAACGGGTGCAGGCTCTGCATTCGCTGGCCGCGCCGCTGCAGTCCATCGGCATCCAGGAACTGCCGCGTGCGCGCAAAGGCAGTGGCGAGAGCATCACCGCCGCCCAATGGGCCGCGTTGCTGGCCCCGCTGCACGCCGGTGCCGATGTCGGCCTGTTATCTGAAGCCGGCCTTCCAGCGGTGGCCGACCCGGGCGCCGAACTGGTGGCCGCCGCACACGCAGCCGGATTGACGGTGCAGGTGTTGGCAGGCCCCAGTTCACTGCTGATGGCGCTGGCCGCCAGCGGGCTGAATGGCCAGAGTTTTGCGTTCCTGGGTTACCTGCCGCAAGACGCAGTGGCCCGGGCCGCGCGCCTGCGCGAGACGGAAGCCCTGTCACGCCGTTGGGGCCAGACGCAACTCTGTATCGAAACACCCTACCGCAATGCCGCCCTGTTGGCGGCGCTGGTGGACACGCTGTCACCCACCACCCGGCTCAGTGTCAGCCTGGGCCTGACGCTGAAGGATGCCCACACGCATACCGACACGGTGGCCCGTTGGCGAACCTTGAAGCCGGAACAGCGGCTGGCCTTGAGCGACAAGGTGCCGGCCGTGTTCAGCTGGTTGGCACTCTGACCCAGACGGTAGGCCCGGTTCGGGCCGAAGGGCGCGCCCACAAAGTCGAACGCTTGACAACTGCGACCGACGACGTCCACTCGCAGCCGGGCTGTGGCTTCAGCCGCCGAGCAGCGACCCGACTTTTTTCTTCGACTTGATGCTGGCAGACAGGCCACCAGGGGCGCCGGTTGCGGGCGCTGCAGCCGTCACGGGGCCCGCTTTCACGCTGCGCTCCCACGAAGCGCCACCGGGGCCACTTGGCTCATAAGGCTTGTCGAAGAAAGGGTCGGCAGAAGGCCTGCGCACCGGGGGCCGGGGGGCCACAGGCGCCGGGCTGGCCGCAACGGTATCCGCTGGAGCGCGCGGAAGCTCACGCTCCACCCGTTCGCCGCGGTCGGCGCGTTCACCCAAGCCGTCGTTTTCACGACGCGGTGCACGCCGCGGGCGGTCGTCTTCCAGCTCGAAGGGCTCGATGTCGAGCTTCTTCTTGATGAGCTTTTCAATGTCGGACACGAGGCGCGTGTCATCACGCGTCACCAACGTCACGGCCAGGCCCGAGGCACCGGCGCGGCCGGTACGGCCAATGCGGTGCACATAGTCTTCAGCGTTGAAGGGCACGTCGAAATTGAACACCGCCGGCAGGTCGGCAATGTCCAGGCCGCGAGCCGCCACGTCAGTTGCGACCAGCAGGTCCACTTCGCCGGCCTTGAAGGCAGCCAGCGCCTTCAGGCGTTCGTCCTGGCTCTTGTCACCGTGCAGCGCCTGCGTCCGAAGGCCGTCTCGTTCGAACGAACGCGCCAGCCGCGCAGCACCGAGCTTGCTGTTGACGAAGATGATGGCCTGCGACAGCGCGCGCTGCTTCAGCAACTGCCGCACCACGGCGCGCTTGTCGTCGTCGGTGACGCTGTAGAAACGCTGCTCCACGTTGGTGGCTGTGGCATTGGGCCGCGCCACTTCAACCAGCACCGGGTCCTGCAGGTAGCTGTTGGCCAGCTTCCTGATTTCAGGTGAAAACGTGGCAGAAAACAGCAATGTCTGGCGCTGCTTGGGCAGGTAGGCCAGGATGCGCTGCAGGTCGGGCAGAAAGCCGATGTCGAGCATGCGGTCGGCTTCGTCCAGCACCACGTACTCGACTTGGTTGAGCACCGCGTTCTTGGCTTCGATATGGTCGAGCAGGCGCCCAGGCGTGGCGATCAGCACCTCAACACCAGCCTTCAGCTGCAGCGTCTGCGGCTTCATGTCGATGCCGCCAAACACCACGGCCGAGCGCAACTGCGAATGCTTGGCGTACTTCTTGACGTTCTCGGCCACCTGGTCGGCCAGTTCGCGCGTGGGCGCCAAGACCAGTGCACGCACCGGATGGCGTGCCGGCGACATGCTGGCGTTTTCGTGCCGCAGCATCTTCTGCAGCAGCGGGATGGTGAAGGCCGCCGTCTTGCCGGTACCGGTTTGCGCGGCGCCCATCACATCCCGGCCGTCCAGCACGATGGGGATCGCTTTGGCCTGGATGGGGGTCATGGCGATGTAGCCTGAATCGGCCACGGCGCGCAGGAGCTTGGGGTCGAGGGGAAGGGTGTTGAAGAGCGGCGGGGCCGGCTCGACAGCCGCAACGGCGGCTTCGGAGTCAATTTCTGTCATGAATGCCGATTATCGCGCTCGTCGGGCAACTGAGCACTGGACTTGAACATGTGCATCACGCGGGGAGCACGAAAGCGGACGATCCGCCAGTACAGGGCTACATAGCTCAAAACGAAGACACCCAAAAATGAACCCAGCAACGCGCTGTTGTTCCAGAACAACGTAGCGGGTATGACGGAAAGCATGCACAACACCCACAAATAGGGTGAGGTCATTGAGTTGCGCCGGGTCAGGGCTTTGGCGCTGCGGTCACCGACGGCCCAGCGCAACACGCGACGGTATATCAGCGAATGCAGATGAATGCCGTCGGGCATGCTGGGCGGAGTCGATCGAAGTACCCGCCTGCGATAGATCGAAAACACGGTCTCGAAGACCGGGTAGACACAGACCAGCAACGGAAACAACGGGGATACGGTGGGGTTGCGCACCAGCAGCAGTATGGACAGCTCTGCGACGAGATAACCTAAAAAGTACGCGCCGCCATCGCCCAAAAAGATGAGTCCCGCCGGGAAGTTCCAAAAGAAGAAACCCAGCACGGCACCGATGCCAGCAAGCGCCAAAAGAGCCACCGCGGTGTCGCCGACTTGGAAGGCCACATGACAGATGGCCGCCAACATGATGACTACACACATCGATGCCAGGCCGTTGAAGCCGTCAATGATGTTGATTGAATTGGCGATACCGGCGACCGCAAAAACAGTCACCACGGCGGAACCGGCAACACAACCAACCAACCAGTCGAGACCCGGAATGTCGGTTCTTGGAATCAAGGCATTCAAAAACAGGCCTGCCAGTCCCGCAGAGACTGCGGTCGCAAGCAATCGCATGCGAGGGCTGACAGCCTTGGTGAAGTCTTCCACCAAGCCGGCGGTGAACGCAGGCAACCCACAGAGCAGGATACCCATTCCCAAGAGCCCGGCCTGAGGAAGCTGAAGCCACAAGAGAGGCACCGAAGCCACCATCGCAACGAAGATGCCGATTCCACCCACACGTGGCACCGCGTAGGCATGGAATTTCTGGGGACCGGAGGTGTCGTGATCCAGTAAGTGGCGACCATATCGCCTCGCAGCGTGGATCACCAACAATGTCAGCGCACCTGACGTCCCCAGCGCGATGAGCAAAACGAGCATGCGGTATTGTAGGTAGCGCAACGTGCCAACCAAGTCGCCCCAGTCAGTCAACCTAGAATAGTCGATTGATCTTCTGGACAAGCATTGAGTGCTGCCAGCCATCTCGATGGCACGCAACTTCCTGCACCTTCTTGATGAGACTCTCAGAAACCAACATCATCAACCCGCGGCGCAGAATCGCCTTCATGGCGCTGGCCCTGATCGGGCTCTTTTGCGGAACAGCAGGCAGTGCTTTGGCACAAGGCTTGGACAGCCCAGGTGCGGTGCCATCGCAGCGCAGCACAGCAGCAATTGACAGCGGGCCCATACGATTGAGGCCGCAGCCGCAAGATGCCGAGACCACGAACGACGGCCGCAACCAACCCAAGGAAGCCCTGGAATCTGCGGGCAGTGATGCTGTCGTTGAGCCCGTACGCTACCAACCGAATGAGTTCGAGCGTTTTGTCAGAGCCATGGCCGGCCAGGAAGTCCGCCGTCTAGGTTCTGAGCTGGTACTTTCTGCAACAGGCGGACGCGCAGCCGAGACCGGCGCCGCCGTGCCCCCTGACTACAGGTTGGCTCCTGGTGATGAGGTACTGGTGCTGGCCTGGGGCAGTGTTGATGCCGACCTGCGATTGACCATTGATCGCGGCGGCAACATCAATGTTCCCCGCGTCGGTGCTGTCCAAATCGGTGGCGTGCGCTACGACCAGTTGAGTCAAGTAGTTGAGCGACGATTTGCGCAAGTCTTTCGCAATTTTCAGGTCAGCGCAACGCTGGGCAAGCTTCGGGGCATACGCGTGTTGGTCACTGGCTATGTGCACAAGCCCGGCACCTACAGCGTCAGCCCCTTGTCAACGATGGTGGGCGCGGTGATGCAGGCTGGCGGGCCTTCGCAATCCGGCAGTTTTCGGCGGCTTGAACTCAAGCGGGCAGGGACGATCATTGCCCGACTGGACCTGTACGACTTGCTGCTCAAAGGCGACGACACGATGGACCGCCTGCTGCAGGCTGGGGATGTGGTGCATGTAGAGGCGGTGGGTAAACAAATTGGCGTGATCGGCAGCGTCAATCGCGCAGCTGTGGTTGAACTCAGAGACGGCGAAGACTTGCTAACTGCCATCAAATTTGCCGCTGGCTTTTCGGCACTGGCCGACCGCGACAGGGTAACCATTGAGCGTCTGCGCGAACGCACCACCAAACGCGTGGTGCAGGTGGACCTGCCTGCGGGCGGCAGTTTGACACTGGAAAACGGCGACGTGGTACGGGTGTTGAGCGCAGCACAGGCGGTTGTGTCCACGGTGCAGCAAAACAAGCGGATCCGCGTGGACGGAGAAGTGTTGCGGCCTGGCGAGTACGTATTACCGCCCAACAGCACGCTTCAAGATGCCATCCGCGCATCTGGTGGTTTGACCACCAATGCATTTGTCTACGGGACACAATTCGCACGCAGGAGTGTGCAAGCCTCTCAACAAGAAAATTACGACCGGGCCTTGCGCGACATGGAAACCGATTTCGCACGCGCGGCGGGCACTCAACGTTTCACCAGTGGCGACCAGACGGTTCAGGTACAGGCGCGCAGCATGGCAACCTCACGCTTGGTAGAACGACTGCGCGCACTCAAGCCCAGTGGTCGGGTGGTGCTGCAGTTGTCACCGCAAAGCCAGGACCTGCCTGATCTGGCTCTTGAAGATGAAGACCGGCTCTATATACCCCCTCGCCCCACCACCGTTGGCGTGTTTGGCAGTGTGTTCAACACGGGCAGCTACCTGTATGCCGACGGGCGTCAAGTGGGCGACTATCTGCGCCTCGCAGGGGGCCCCACCAACGGTGCGGACGAAAGCAGCATTTTTGTCATCCGGTCCAATGGTCAGGTGATCAGCGGCCGCCAGACCCGAGGCAATTCTTGGTTCAGCAGCAGCAATGCTTCACTCTATGCCGTGCGGGCAGAGCCCGGTGACACGGTTTTCGTGCCCGAAGAAATGGACAAGACGACGTTCTTGCAGGCAGCAAAGGACTGGACGCAGGTCCTCTACCAGTTTGGTATCGGCATTGCTGGCATCACCAACGCGCTGCGCTAATGATGATTGCCAACTCCCCTGGAGCTACAGCGAGTCCGATGCCCGTGCAGGGCCTGCAACCGGTGACGGTCTACAACACGCTAGCCCGGCATGCATGGGCCCTTGCGGTTGTGCCGTTGATTGCGGGCGCATTGGCGCTGGCAGCCACCTACTTGATGCAGCCCGTGTTCACAGCGCGGACCAGTTTTCTGCCACCGCAACAGGCGCAAAGTGCAACCGCCAACATGTTGGCAAACCTGGGCAGTCTGGGTGGAATCGCAGGTACCGCAGCTGGGCTGCGCAGCCCCATCGACCAGTACGTGACCCTGCTGCAGACAGCCACGGTTTCAGACCGTATCGTGGACGCGTTTGAGCTGATGCGTGTCTACAAAGCAAATTTGCGGATTGAGGCTCGCGACGGCTTGCAGCGCAATGTTCGCATCGCGGCCGGTCGCAAAGACGGTGTGATCACAGTGGAAGTGGACGACACGGAGCCTCAACGCGCGGCCGCCATCGCCAACCGCTATGTTGAAGAACTGCGACAGATGACCTCCAAACTCACCCTGACAGAAGCTCAGCAACGCCGCGTGTTCTTCGAAGCGCAGCTTGCCAAGAGTCGGGGAAGCCTGGCGGCGGCGCAAGACGCCTTGCAGTCCAGCGGCTTCACGGCAGGTTCGCTTTCGGTTGAACCCAAAGCATCTGCAGAACGTTATGCACGCTTGCAAGCAGAGGTCTCGGCCGCTGAAGTCAAAGTTCAGGCCATGCGTTCCATGCTGGTCGACACGGCACCGGAGCTGCAATCTCAGCTGTCATTGCTGGCGGCGTTGCGTTCGCAACTGGCGCGAGCCGAAGCACCACGTGAACGCGGCGGCTCTGAATACGTCAACAAGTACCGCGAATTCAAATACCACGAGACTCTCTTTGAACTCTACGCACGCCAACTGGAAATGGCGCGGCTTGACGAGGGCCGGGAGGGCTCGTTGGTGCAAGTGCTTGACGCGGCCACAGTGCCCGAGAGAAAGAGCAAGCCCAAGCGCGCGGCCACCGCAGTGACCTCGACCACCGCGGTTTTTGTGCTGCTCTTTTTGTTCTTTTTGGTCAGGCAGCATCGCCAGGCATCCATCGCGACAGCCCCGGCGCACAGCTGACTGCGCCAAAACGGAGCTTGAAATGAGCAGCAACGCGATAGAAACAACCGGCCAGGGCGAGGTTCACATCGGCAAACGCACCGCCATTGGACCGGGCGTGCAGGTGGTGTTCTTGCGGCCAGCGGTGCTGAGCATTGGTGACTATTGCTCCATAGCCGCTGGCACCCGGTTCGTCTGCGATGGCGGGAACATCTCGATTGGCGATTGGACAACACTTCATGACCGCTGTTTGGTGATGTCCACTGCGGGCCTGAGCATTGGCGAACACGGCTGGTTCGGCCAGCAGTGCGTGCTCGACGGCACCGGTGGCCTGCAGATTGGCCATGGTGTCCGGGTGGGGATGTATTCACAGATCTGGTCGCACGTAGCGGCTGGCGAACAGATCGAGGGGTGCACGCTGTACGGCATGCGACCCGTGGTGCTGGAGGACGACGTCTGGCTGGTCGGGTCTTGCATTGTGGCTTCGGGCATCACCCTGGGTCGCCGCACGGTGGCCCTCATTTCATCCAACATCACCAAGTCTTGTCCGCCTTTCTCGGTGCTGGCAGGCTCGCCTGCAACCGTCAAACCTGGGTTGAGCTTTTATCGTGACATCAACCGGGACGAGCAGTGGCAACTGTTGAAGCGCTGGGTGGACGAAATAGCCATCAAGTTCAATCTGGGACATGAACAAACTGCTGACGCGTTGACCCTGCGTGACGATGAGAGCAGCCGCGTAACCTTTGTGGGCGCCGCCGCAACAGCTTCGTCATGGGCAGCACGTCATCCCCAAGATACCGTGTGTTGTGTTGAAACAAAGACCTACACCAAACAACTGACGGCACTGGAACAGAAGGTGCTGAAGGCACTGGCCAGCAACCGCGCCCGTTTCAGATCGAACACCGTTGCCCATGGGGGCTTTGCATGAGCACGCCCATCACGGTTCCGGTCGTCAAGGTTGCAATGCCTGCGCGCGAGCGACTCATGCCCGCCCTTGAGAGTGTGCTTTACAGCGGCATGGTGGGCGAAGGGGAATACGTTTACGAGTTCGAGCGTCGATTCGCCGAGCACTTCAAACTGCCCCACATGCTGGCCATGAACAGCGGCACAGGCGCCTTGCACGTGGCGTTGTTGTTGGCTGGCGTGAAGCCCGGTGATGAAGTCATCACCACCTCAATGACGGCCGAACCGACCAACACCACGGTGCTGCAAGTGGGGGCGGTACCGGTTTTTGCCGATGTCGAGCCCGACACAGGAAATATCGCTGCGGCCGACGTCAGCAACTTGATCGGGCCGCGCACGCGGGCCATCATTGCTGTGCACTACGCCGGGTATCCCGCCGACCTGGGCGCATTGCGCCTGCTGGCTGACAAACACGGTATTGCACTGATAGAAGACTGCGCACATGCGCTGGGTGCGGCCTGGGCCGGCAACGGCGTGGGCACATGGGGGGACTTCGCCATCTTTTCGCTGCAGGCGGTCAAGCAGATGACCACCATTGACGGGGGCGTGCTGGCCATGCGCGATCCTCGACATCTGGCCGAGGCGCGGCGACTCCGTTGGTTCGGTATGACCAAGGGCGTGCCCCGCACCGAGGTTGATATACAGACAAGCGGCTACAAGTACAACATGCACAACGTGGCTGCCGTCATTGGCCTGCACCAGCTTGACAGCATTGCGAAGCACTTGCAAGCGCATGTCGACAATGGTCGCTACTACGATTTGGCCCTGCAGTCAGTGCGCACCGTGCGACCAGCACGTGTGCCCCCGCTTTCCAGCCCGACTTACTGGATCTACACCTTGCTGGCTGACGACTCTGACCGGGTTGAAAAGGCACTGGCGGCCGTGGGTGTTGGAGCGGCCAAGCTGCACCGGCCCAACCACCTGCACAGCGTGTTTGCGCCCTACCGCCGGCCGCAGCCCGCTCTGGAGTCGTTTTATCGGCAACTGGTGCACATTCCGTGTGGCTGGTGGGTTACGCCTGATGACCGTGCACGCATCGTGGACGTGTTGAGGTCTCTTTGAACGCGCCGCTGCCCTTATTTGATTGCAGGCTCGACGCATCGGCCCTGTCCGTTGTGGCCAACGTGTGCGCCTCGGGGCAATTGGCCGCTGGTCCGGGCGTAATCGAACTGGAGCACGAACTGTCGGCGCGCCTGGGTGGGCGCTCTGTGGTGGCCATGGTGGACTCCACACATGCGCTGGCGCTGGGACTGCA
>JAYSXE010000197.1:0-6785 GCA_043717565.1 Burkholderiales bacterium
GGGCATGTTGCAGAAAACCTCACCGCAGCCCGCAGCGGGTGTCACCGGTGGCGCCTTCTACGACCGCTATGCCCTGGGCAGCCCGGCGGGCAGCAAACCCGTTTACTACCAGTACACGGTGCCCGACGTCCGCGTCTTTGCGCCCGACACCGCCACCATGCTGCTGACGCCTTTGAGCGTGCAGACCTGGGTGATCAAGAACAACGCCGTGCCCGGCACCATCGCGGGCGACCTGGCTGTGGACTTCTTTGGCGGCCAGGTGAGCACCAGCCATACAGGGCAGACCACGCTGGCCGGCTCGAACAGCAGCGGCCAGTGGATGCTGGTGGGCCAGGTGATGGCGCGGGCCTACATCAAGGGCTCCCTGCAGTACGTGCAGTACGGGTTCAGTTGCGCGCTGCCGGTGTCGAACCTGACTCTGGTTCTGCAGTGACATGGCGCCATCACCGTTCCGGTTGCTGCCCGCGGCCCTGGCGCTGCGCAAGGGCCACGCAGCCCGCGTTGCAGGCGGCGGGTTTCGCCACGCGCTCGCCTGCTGCCTGGGCCTCGCGGCCGCTGCGCCGGCCCTGGCCCAGCCCACCGCGCCCGATGCAGCTGCATCAAGCCCAGCCATGCCGGCTGCCGCGGGCAGCGCGCAGAACGCCAGTGCGCCGTTGACGTGCCAGCGCGCGGCACTGGTGGTGCTGCCCACGCCCTGCCCGCCCGGCCACTCGTGCCAAGCGGGCACCACACCGGGCATGTTGCAGAAGCGGGGGCCGGTGGGCGGCGGGGTCACTGGCGGTGCGCTGGCATTCGGCCCCGCCAGCAGCGCCGGCCAGCGCAGCGTGCAATTCGACCTGCAGGTTCCCGATGTGGCCCGATTCGCACCCACCACGTGGGTGATGCCCAGGCCACTGCAGACAGAGCTGTGGCTGGTGAAGCGCACCCGCCTTCCCGACGCCGGCGTCAGCGGCCGGGACATCGCCGACCACACGGTGCAGGTGCACAACGGCGCGCCCTTCAGCGTGGCCCGCAGCGGCAGCACACAAGCCCCGGCGGGCGATGGCCCGATGGGCCTGCGGGTGGCCTCACCCTGGCAGCTGGTGGGGCTGGTCAGCGCCCGCCACGGGCGCAAGGGCGCGGCGCGTGCCAGCTATGGTTTTGTGTGTGACCTGCCGGTGACCAACGCACCGCCGCCAGCGCGCTGAGCGGGGCACCGCTTGTCGCCAGCGCCGGCGGGCGCTGGGGCGGAATCAGCCCAGCAACTGCCGCACCACGCCGGCCACCAGCGCGGGCTGCTCGTGCACGACCCAGTGCGAAGCCTGCGGCACGCGCTGCACCTGCAGCTGCGGCACCCAGCGTTCCAGGCCCTCCAGCAGGCTGGGCAGCAACGCGATGTCACCGTCGCCCCACAGCACCGTGGTGGGCACGCGGATGGTGACGCTCTCGTCGGGCATGACCAGGGTGTTGATCAGGTCGTCGGCCTTCAGGGCCGGGCGCAGCGGCGATGCGCGGTAGTAGTTCAGCGAACCTTCCAGCCCGCCATTCGGATGCGCCCATACGGCGCGGTACTGGTCGCGCAGTTCTGGCGTCAACCAGGCCATGTCGCCGAACAGGCGCCACAGGCGCTTGAAGTCGTCGGCCGCCAGCAGCGCCGCAGCGTCGGGCCGGCACAGGAAGTTCATGTACGCACTGGCGGCCTGCTGCGCCGGGCTGTGCCGCAGCTCGCGCAGAAAGGTGGCCGGGTGCGGTGAATTGATGATCAGCAGCTTCTTCATCAGCTGCGGGTGCTGCGCCGACAGGTTCCAGGCCACAGCGCCGCCCCAGTCGTGCGCCACCAGCAGGTCCAACGGGCCGCCCCAGGCTTCGATCAGTGCCACCATGTCGGCCACCAGGTGCTTGGGCCGGTAGGCCGCCACTTCGGAAGGCGCGCTGCTGCCCGCAAAGCCGCGCAGGTTGGGCGCCAGGCCCTGCGCGTCGGGCGCCAGCATCTGCATCAGGTCGTCCCAGATGAAGGCGGCTTCGGGAAAGCCGTGCAGGTACATCACCCGCGGCGCGCCAGGCCCCGGCCCGGGCTGGCTGCGGCAGGCCAGGGTGATGCCGTGCGGCAGCGTGATGTCCTGCAACGTGGTCATTTCGTTTGCTCCGCAGTGGGGTCGTCGGTCTCGTCACCGGCTTCATCAGCTGCAGGGTCCACGGCCCCGCCGCCCGCCGCTTCACCGGCCGCGGCTGCGCCCCCCGCCGGCACCCAGCCGTGCAGCACTTCGGCCACGTCTTCCACGCCCTGCTTGGACAGCGCTGAAAAGGGTGTGATCGCGATGTCGGCGTTGTCGGTGCTGAACTCGGCCAGCACCTCTTGCGCCGTTTGCAGCGCACGCTGGCCTTCGCTGCGGTTGAGCTTGTCAACCTTGGTCAGAAGCGCCAACAGCCGCACCTGCCCGTTGGCCAGGCGGGGGGACAGCAGGGCCAGCAGCCGGCGGTCCAGGTCGGTGAAACCCAGGCGCGAGTCCACCATCAGCACCACGCCGTGCAGGTTGCGGCGCAGTTGCAGGTAGTCCGACATCACCTCTTGCCAGCGCAGCTTGGCAGCACGCTCCACGGCCGCGTAGCCGTAACCGGGCAGGTCGGCCAGCAGCGCATTGGGCGCGTCTTTCGGACCCACCTCAAACAGGTTGATGTGCTGCGTGCGCCCCGGCGTGCGCGAGGCAAAAGCCAGCCGCCGCTGCTGCGCCAGCGTGTTGATGGCGGTGGACTTGCCCGCGTTGCTGCGGCCCACGAAGGCGATTTCCGGCAGCTCGCCGCCGGGCAACTGGCTCAGCTGGCTGGCGGTGGTGAGAAAGCGGGCGCCATGCAGCCAGGCCAGCCCGGCGCGGGCTGCCGGGGCTGGCAGGGCCGCCGCGCTGGGCTTGGTGGCCGGCCGTGGCCGCGGAGCGGCAGGCCCGGTTTTCGGGGCTGGGGCCGCCGAAGACGGCCCAATCGGGTCCGATTTGGCAGCGGCTTTGCCGGCGGGTTTGGCACTGGTGCGGGGTGGGCTCATGGTGCATTGTAAAATTCTGCGGTTTACCCTCAGGCTTGCCGGCTGGCCCGGCCCGCGCACCCCTCTTGAAGGCACCCCCGAATGAAGTCGCCCGCACCCCGCACCGCCACTCCGTTTCTGACCAAGACCCTGGCCGTCGCCCTGCTGGGCCTGGCCAGCGCCCACGGTGTTTTCGCCAGCGAAGCCAAGCCGGCGTTCAAGGCTGACGCTGCCAAGGGTGGCCAGCTCGCGGCGTCTTGCCTGGCCTGCCACACGGCCGACGGTTCACGCGGTTCGCCAGCCAACCCCATCCTGCAGGGCCAGCACCCGGAATACCTGGTCAAGCAGTTGGTCGAATTCAAGTCTGGCAAGCGCAAGAACGCCATCATGGCCGGCATGGCCGCTGCGCTGTCTGAAGACGACATGAAGCACATCGCCGCCTTCTACGCGTCCAAGAAAGCCAAGGAAGGCTTTGCCAAGAGCAAGGACACCGTGAGCCTGGGCGAACAGATCTGGCGCGGTGGCATCACCGCCAAGCAGGTGCCGGCCTGCGCGGGCTGCCACAGCCCCAACGGCGCCGGCGTGCCGGCCCAGTACCCGCGCATCGCTGGCCAGCATGGCGACTACACCGCTGCGCAGTTGACGGCCTTCAGCCTGGGCCAGCGGGGCAACAACGCGCAGATGACCACCATCGCCGCCAAGATGAACGACCGCGAGATGAAGGCGGTTGCCGACTACGCGGCAGGCCTGCGCTGAAGCACAGCGCGGCCCGCAAGGCGCCTGCAGAGCTGTTGGCTGCAACCCCAGGCCGGTGCTTCACCGGCCTTTTTTGTGCCTGCGCACGCAGCCGCCTGCGGCCGCACCGTTGCTGTAAGAAACTGTGGGCCTGGGCGACACCTGGGTTGCCATTGCTGCTGCTTCAAGAGGCACCATGAACTTTCATCCCGACCGCGGTTTTGACCATGGCGTGCCGTCAGAGATCACGCCCGAACCGGTGTGGCGCAACCGCCGCCAATGGCTGCAGGGCCTGGCCGCTGGCGCCGGGCTGGCCACGGCTTGGCCGCAACTGCAGGCACAAACGACGCGCCCCGGCAAAGGCGCGGCACTGCCGGGTGCCCGCAGCAGCGTGGCCGGCGCGGTGGTGATGGACAAACCCACGCCCTACGCCGATGTCAGCACCTACAACAACTTCTATGAGTTCGGCACCGAAAAGTCCGACCCGGCCAAGAACGCCGGTTCGCTGAAAACCCGGCCGTGGACGGTGACGGTGGAAGGCGAGGTGAAAAAGCCCGGCACCTTCGACATCGACACGCTGCTGAAACTGGCGCCCATGGAAGAGCGCATCTACCGCATGCGCTGCGTCGAAGGCTGGTCGATGGTGATCCCGTGGGTGGGCTGGTCGCTGGCTGAACTGGTCAAGCGCGTGGAACCCACCGGCAATGCCAAGTTCGTGCAGTTCGTCACGCTGGCCGACCGCGCCCAGATGCCGGGGCTGACATCTTCGGTGCTCAGCTGGCCCTATGTGGAAGCCCTGCGGTTGGACGAAGCCATGCACCCGCTGACGCTGCTGGCCTTTGGCCTGTACGGCGAGGTGCTGCCCAACCAGAACGGCGCGCCGCTGCGCCTGGTGGTGCCCTGGAAATACGGCTTCAAGAGCGGCAAGAGCATCGTGAAGATCCGCTTTGTGGAAAAGCAACCCAAGACCAGCTGGGAAGCCGCTGCCAGTGAAGAGTACGGCTTCTATTCCAACGTCAACCCGAACGTGGACCACCCGCGCTGGAGCCAGGCCACCGAGCGCCGCATTGGCGAAGACGGCCTGTTTGCGAAGAAGCGCGCCACGCTGATGTTCAACGGCTACGAGTCACAGGTGGGCCCGCTGTACGCGGGCATGGACCTGAAGCGCCTGTTCTGATGCCCCCTGTTGCGCCCACGGCCGAACCCGCCAAGCCCGTGGGGCGGCCACGGCCCCCGGCCGCGCGCGGCGGCGTGCCGCGCGCACTGGCGTCACCGCTGGCCAAACCGCTGCTGTTTGCCTTGGCACTGCTGCCGCTGGCCAGCCTGCTGTGGGGCGCTGTGGCCAACACCCTGGGCGCCAACCCGGCCGAGGCTTTGATACGCGGCACCGGCGACTGGACCCTGCGTTTTGTCTGCCTGACGCTGGCCGTCACCCCGCTGCGGCAGACCACGGGCTGGCACTCGCTGGCGCGTTTTCGGCGCATGCTGGGCCTGTTCAGCTTTCTGTACGGCGTGTTGCACTTCCTCAGCTTCGCCTGGCTGGACATGGGCTTTGACGTGACGGCCATCGTGCGCGACATCGCCAAGCGGCCTTTCATCCTGGTGGGCAGTGCGGCGCTGCTGCTGATGCTGCCGCTGGCGGCCACGTCGTTCAACCGCGCCGTCAAGGCGCTGGGTGCCCAGCGCTGGCAGGCGCTGCACCGGCTGGTGTACGGTACCGCGCTGCTGGGGCTGCTGCACTTCTTCTGGATGCGCAGCGCCAAGAACAACTTCGCCGAGGTGGCCGTGTATGCAGCCGTGCTGGCCCTGTTGCTGGGCTGGCGGGTGTGGAAGCGGTGGCGCCGTCGGGCAGCCGGCTGAACCGGCGCCAGGGCCCACCGAAGACCACGCGGCGCGTGACTTCCTGCGCCCCTGCCCCCCGCGCTTGCGGGAAGCCAGAACAGCGCGGGCCACCTAGCATGGGCGCACCGCAAACGCTGCAACCCCGCCACCCCTCCCCCATGCTGCCCGCCCCGATGAACCTGCACACCGACTGCCGTGGCCTGCTGCAGCAGTCGCTTGAGGCATTGGAGATGGCACGCCAGAGCGGCCAGGGCTGGGCCATCGCTGAAGCCGAACTGGGTCTGGCGCGCTGGTACCGCGACCGTGGCGAGCTGGACTTCGCTTTGTCGCTGCTGGAAGCAGGCCTCGCCACCGCACCCGGCCTGGACCAGCGTGTGGAGCTGCACTGCGAAATCATCAACGTATTGGCCCAGCAGTCCAGCGCGTTAGAAGGCCAGACCACTGGCAGCGGCCGCCCCACGCGAAACACAGCACGCCAGCACATCTTCGAGGCCAGCATGCTGGCCGCGCATTTGGCTGACACGGCCTGGGAAGCCAAGGTGCTGCTGCACCTGTCAGACGTTCTGGACCAGTTCGGCGACCGCGACGACGCCATGCACCTGCAAAACCGAGCACTTCAGCTGATGGGCCGCAGCATCGACGGCATGCCGCAGCACTTCAACCCGAACCTGGTGGCGGGGCTGGGGCGGTTGGCTGACGGGTAGCGGCGGGAAGGCTCCACGCCCGGTGATGGTGCTGCGCGGCGACCCTGCCGCCGGCAGCACACAAACCCGCCTACCCCACCCGCGCCAGCCCGAACCGCACAGGATTCGTGCCTTCGCAGAGCACTCGCCGGTGCTCAAGCACCGGCTCGGTCCCTGCTCAGAACCGGCTTCAACGCCACCCCCGTGTGTGAACCGCTGGCCACCACCGCTTCGGGCGTGCCCTGCACCACCACGCGGCCGCCGGCGTTGCCGCCTTCTGGGCCCAGGTCCAGAACCCAGTCGGCTTCGGCGATGACGTCCAGGTCGTGTTCGATCACGATCACGCTGTGGCCACCCGCCACCAGGCGGTGCAGCACGCGGATGAGTTTTTCCACGTCAGCCATGTGCAGGCCCACGGTGGGCTCGTCCAGCACGTACAGCGTGCGCGGGGCACGCTGGCCGCGGCGGGTGACGTCGTCGCGCACCTTGCTGAGTTCGGTGACGAGCTTGATGCGCTGCGCTTCGCCACC
>JAYSXE010000198.1:0-16912 GCA_043717565.1 Burkholderiales bacterium
CCTACCCGGTGTGGGAATACAAGCACATCCACGAGGCGCTGGACTACACCAAGGACAACGTGGCCAGCGTGGCGCGGCTGTACCCGAACAAGCCCATCGTCATCACAGAAGCCGGCTGGTGCACCAACAGCAACGGCCGCGGCATGCACGCCGAACACGCGGTGCAGGAGCTGCAGGCCATCTACTACCAGGACCTGATGGATTGGACACGCGCCGAAGGCCTGCTGTGTTTTGTCTTCGAGGCCTTCGACGAAACCTGGAAGGGTTCAACCGACCCACTGGAGCCCGAGAAGCACTGGGGCCTGTTCACGGTGGACCGCCGGCCCAAGCTGGTGATGCAGGCGCTGTACCCTGAATTGATGCCGCAGCCCTCGGCGGCCTGAACCCGCAAGCACCACCCATGCACACCCACCGCACCCCCGACATCGCGCTGTGGGAACACCACCGCGCGCTGCGCGAACAGTGGACCCACGAAGACCACCTCGTGGCGCAGCGCATGGGCTGGCTCATCTGGTCTGAAGGCCTGATGTTCACCGCCTTCGGCGCCCACACGCGCGAGGGCGCCACCTGGCTGATGCTGGGCTTCCCGTTCTTCGGCATCCTGGTGGCGGTGCTGGTGGGTGTGGCCATCTACACCGCGATGGCCGCCACCGACAGCATCCGGCAGCAGTTCGACGAAGCAGGGCTGGCCGACCTGTGCCCGCTGGCACCACCCAACCACCTGGCCAACCGCGGCCGCTGGGCGGCCAAGGCCATGCCCTTTGTATTTGGCGCCATGTGGCTGCTGGTGCTGCTCGGTCGCCTGGGCGACTGACCGGCCCGCCAGCGCCAGCCACCTTCCAGAAAGCATCCGATGACCGCACCCGCTTCCACCACCTCTGCCGCCGCCCACAAGGTTCCGTTCGGCCAGAAGGTCGCCTTCGGGCTGGGCATGCTGGCCAACCAGATGTTCCCGGCCGCCCTGGGCATCTTCATGGTCGTGCTGGTGCAGGACATGGGCTTTCCCACGTGGATGTGGGGCATCCTGTTTTTCCTGCCGCGGGCCTACGACGCCGTCCTCGACCCGATCATGGGTTTCATCTCCGACAACACCCGGTCGAAGTGGGGCCGGCGCCGGCAGTACGTGTTCATCGGCGCCATCATGCTGGGGGTCGGCTTCATCGCGATGTGGCAGCTGCACCGTGAAGACGGGCTGACCTACAACTTCGCCTACTTCCTGTTCTGGTCGCTGGTGTTCTTCACCGGGCTCACGGTCTTCAGCATTCCCTACGTGGCCATGGGCTACGAAATGAGCGACGACTTCCACGAGCGCACCAGCATCATGGCCGTGGCGCAGTGGATCGGCCAGTGGGCCTGGGTGATTGCGCCGTGGTTCTGGGTGGTGATGTACGACCCGAAGTGGTTCCCCAACGCCGACACGGCCGCGCGCACGCTGTCGGTGTGGGTGGGCGTTGCGTGCATGTTGTTGGCCATGGTGCCGGCCATCTTCCTGCCCAGCCGCTCGACCAAGGACGACACGCACCTCGTCCCGCTGACCATCGCGAATATCGGCATGGGCTTCAAGGAACTGCTGGCCGGTTTCAAGGAAGCCTTCGCTTGCGTGCCCTTCCGCAAGCTGTGCGGCGCGACCTTCCTGATATTCAACGCCTTCAACACCGTGGCGGCGTTTTCCTTCTTCATCGTCGTCTACCACCTGTTCAAGGGCGACACCGCAGCTGCGGGCATCTGGCCCACACTGTTCGGCAGCATCGGCGCGCTGGTCACCACCTTCGCGGTCATCCCCACGGTGGCCTGGATGTCGCGCAAGATGGGCAAAAAGCTTGCCTTCATGGTGTCGCAGGGCATCTCCCTCATTGGCTACGTGCTGTTGTGGTTTCTCATGGTGCCCGGCAAGCCCTGGATGTTCATGCTCGCGTTGCCCTTCTTCTCGTTCGGCATCGGGGGCCTGTTCACGATCATGATGTCGATGACGGCCGACGTGTGCGACCTGGACGAGCTGGCCACCGGCAAGCGGCGCGAAGGCATCTTCGGCGCCATCTACTGGTGGATGGTGAAGCTGGGTTTTGCCGTGGCGGGCCTGCTCAGCGGCGCCATCATGGCCTTCGTGGCCTTCACGCCCGGTGCCGCCGCGCAGCCTGCGGGCGCCGTGGACGGGCTGCGCCTCTTCTATTCCGGCGTGCCCATTCTCGGCACGCTGCTGGCCATGTGGATCATGCGCAACTACGACCTGGACGAGAAGCGCGCGATGGAAGTCAACGCTGAACTCGAGCGTCGCCGGTCGCTGGCCAAGCCAGCGTCGTCGTCTTCACAAGGCTCGGGCGCGCGGCCCTGGCTGGCTGAGCATGGCCTGCTGCTGCCGGGCGCCGAACCCTCGGCACTTTCGGGCAAGACCGCTGCCGAGATCAGCGCGCTGTATGCCGAACAGTTCGACCGCGGCCTGTATGGCCTGTGCTTCAGCGCCTACGCCGACGGCCAGCGCGCGGGCGACCAGCTGCTGGCTTCCAATGTCAGCCGCCGCATCGACCTCATCGCACCGCACACGCGCTGGGTGCGTTCTTTTGCCTGCACCGAAGGGCACGAGGCCATTCCCCGGTTGGCCCGCACCAAGGGCCTGAAGACCATGGTGGGCGCCTGGGTCAGCCACGACCGCGAGCGCAACGAACGCGAGGTGCAGGCGTTGATCACGCTGGCGCAGGAAGGCATGGTCGACCTGGCGGTGGTGGGCAACGAGGTGCTGCTGCGCGGTGAACTGCCCGAGGCTGAACTGCTGGCCTACATCCAGCGCGTGAAGGCCGCGGTGCCCGAGGCCGTGGAAGTGGGCTGCGTGGACGCCTATTACGAATTCCTGCAGCGGCCCGCGCTGGTGGCCGCTTGCGACGTGCTGCTGCCCAACTGCTACCCGTTCTGGGAAGGTGCCGACATCGACCTGGCCGCGCAGTACCTGCGCCGCATGGTGGGCCTGGTGAAGGCCGCTGGCGGCGACAAGCCCGTTCTCGTGGCCGAGACCGGTTGGCCCAGCCGGGGCAAGCCGGTGGGTGCGGCCGTGCCCTCGCCCGAGCACGCGATGAAGTACTTCATCGACGTGCAGCAGTGGGGCCGCCGCGAAGGCGTCAAGCTGTTCTACTTCTCGTCATTCGACGAGCCGTGGAAGCACCAACAGGAAGGTGAAGTGGGCACGCAGTGGGGTCTGTGGGACAAGGACGAGAGGGCCAAGTACGGCATTTCCGGGCGTTGAGCGTTTCCCGCATCGGTATCATTGCTGCCCTATGAAAGCGCTTTCAGTCCTTCGCGGCCCGGCCGCTCCAGCCCTGGAACCCCATGGCGCCGCGGCACCCGAAACAGGGCCGGTCGGTGGTTTCGTCGACGACGGTGGCGAGACCTGGTACCGCATCGAAGGCCACGACCGCCAGCCGCCGTTTTTCATGGTGCTGGCCGGTGACAGCGACCTCTGGGCTTTTGTGTCCAGCAGCGGCTCGCTGGCCGCCGGGCGGCGCGACGAAGAGGGCGCCTTCTGGCCTTATGAAACCGTGGACAAGATCCACACGCGCTGGGAACACACGGGCCCACGCACCTGGCTGCTGGTTGACGGCGCCGACGGCACCGAGCTGTGGCAGCCCTTCGCACCCCAGCTGGCGGGCAGGCCGCCGCGCCGTTCGGTGTGGAAGAACCTGTCGTCCACGCGCATCCGCCTGCGTGAAGAGCATGCGGGCGCCGGCCTGGCCTTCGAGATGGAATGGTTCACCGCCGCCGCGCTGGGGCTGGTGCGCACGTCGCGCCTGCTGACGCTGGGCAGCGACCCGGCGCGCCGCGTGAAGGTGCTGGACGGCGTGCTGAACCTGCTGCCACCCGGCGTGGGCGTGAAGACCTCGGCCACCATGAGCAGCCTGACCGACGCCTACAAGTGGAACGAGTCGGCAGCCGGCGGCCGCCTGGGCCTGTTCACGCTGTACGCACAGATCTGGGACCGTGCCGAACCCAAGGAATCGTTCCAGGCCCTGACGGCCTGGCACGCGGGTGTGCCGGCGGGTGCCAGAACGCTGCTGTCGGCGCAGCAGGTGGAACGCTTCTGCCGCACCGGCACGGTCGAGAACGAAACCGTGACGCGGGGCCGCCGCGGCGCCTTTCTCGTCAGCTTCGACGCCCTGGTGGGCGCGCAGCCGCTGGAATGGCACCTGGTCATCGACGGCCCGGCGTCGCAGGTGCAGGCTTTCGAGCTGGCCCGGCACCTGCAACAGGGCGGCGGCACGGCGCAGCAGATCGTGCAGGCACGCACGGCCAACACCGCAGGGCTTGACGAACTGCTGGCGCGGGCCGACGCCTTCCAACAGTCGGGCGACACCATGGCCGCGGCGCACCACCGCGCCAATGTGCTGTTCAACATCATGCGCGGTGGTGTCTTCGTCGACGGCGCCCTGTTGCCGCGCGACGACTTGCTGGCCTTCGTGCAGCAGCGCCACCATGCCGTGGGCGCCACACTGGTTGCAGCGGCCGGTACCTGGCCGGCGCGCGTGCCGCGCGACTGGGCGCTGCAGGCCGCCCGAGAAGCCGGTGGCGCGCAGGCCGAACGGCTGGTGATGGAATACCTGCCGCTCAGCTTCAGCCGCCGCCATGGCGACCCCAGCCGGCCCTGGAACAAGTTCTCCATCCGCGTGCGCGACGCTGCCGGCCAGCGGGTGCTCAGCCACCAGGGCAACTGGCGCGACATCTTCCAGAACTGGGAAGCGTTGGTACCCAGCGAACCGGCCTTCGTCGGTTCGATGATCACCGTCTTCCTGGGAGCCATGTCGCCCGATGGCTACAACCCCTACCGCATCGGCCGCGACGGCATCGACTGGGAAGTCATCGAGCCCGACAATCCCTGGAGCCACATCGGCTACTGGGGCGACCACCAGGTCATCTACCTGCTGAAGTTGATGGAGGCCGCGCAGGCCCACGAACCCGCGCTGCTGGCCGGCCTGTGGGACCGGGCCCTCTTCAGCTTTGCCGACATTCCCTACCGGCTGAAGCCGCACAGCCAGCAGACGGCCAACCCCAAACACACGATCGACTTCGACGCCGTCGCGCACCAGCGCGCGCTGCAACGCCAGCATGCGCTGGGCGCCGACGGTCTGCGCGTATGCGACGCCAGCGGCGCGCCGGTGCTGGCCACGCTGGGCGAGAAGCTGGCCATCATCCTGCTGGCCAAGGCCGGGTCGCTGCTGCCTGGTGCCGGCCTGTGGCTTCACACGCAGCGGCCGGAATGGAACGACGCCAACAACGCGCTGGTGGGCAACGGCGTGTCGGTGGTCAGCCTGGCGCAGCTGCGGCGCTTCATCGCCTTCCTGCTGGCGTGGCCGGCCGCGCAGCGCCCGTTCGCGTTGCCCGCGCCCACGCTGCAGGCGCTGCAGCAGTTCGGCGCCCTGGTGCGCGCCTCGCCGCTGTCGGCGGTGGACTGTGACACCGAGCGCCGCGCATTCCTGGACGGGGCCGGCGCCATCCTCGATCCCTGGCGCGCCGCTGCCTACCAGGGCGCACCGTCGCGCCACCTGGTGCAGGCGCCCGCGGGCGCGCTGGTGGACGTGGCGCGCGATCTGCTGGTGCTGGTGGACGCCACGCTGGCGCGCTGCCGCCGCGACGACGGCCTGTTCGACAGCTACAAGCTGGTCGCCTTCAAGCCCGGTGTGGCCGAGATCTCACGCCTGTATCCCATGCTCGAAGGCCAGGTGGCGCTGCTGTCCAGCGGCTACCTGTCGCTGGCCGAAGCGGTCGCGCTGCTGCAGGCGCTGTTTGACAGCGCGCTGTACACGCCGGGCCGAAAGTCATTCCTGCTCTACCCCGACCGTCAGCTGCCGGGCTTTTTCGACCGCAACCGCCTGGACGCCGAAGCGCAGGCCCTGCCGGTGGTGCAGGCACTGCTGGCCGCTGGGCGCAGCGACCTGCTGCACCAGCAAAGTGACGGCACCGTGCGTTTTGCGCCAGCGCTGGCCAACCGCGGCGACCTGGAAGCGGCGGGCGCCGACCTGGGTGCTGCGCTGCAGCCGTTGGCAGAGGCTTACGAACGCCTGCTTCACCACCACGCCTTCACCGGCCGCTCGGGCACCATGTTCGGCTACGAGGGCCTGGGCTGCATCTACTGGCACATGGTGGCCAAGCTGCTGCTGGCGGTGCAGGAACGCGTGTTCGAAGCCGCTGAAGTGCAAGCGTCCGAGTTGCCGGCGCTGCAGCAGTTCTACCGCCGCGTGCGTGACGGCCTGGGCTACCGCAAGAGCGCCGCCGAATACGGTGCGTTCCCGGCCGACCCCTACAGCCACACGGCCGGTGAAGGCGGTGCCCAGCAGCCGGGCATGACCGGGCAGGTGAAGGAAGAGATCCTCGCCCGCTGGGGTGAACTGGGCCTGTGCATGCACGCGGGCCAGGTGCTGTTCCGCCCGGTGCTGCTGGACGCCGCCGAAATTCCGGCCGGCGGCGCGCTGCACTTCACGCGCAACGGCGTGCCCCACACCTACCGCCGCGGGCCGGCGACGCGGCTGCGCGTGCGGCGCAACGGCGCGTGGGAAGACTGCCCGCAAGCCTGCTTCGAGGCCCGCGGCGTGCAGGCCGTTGAGGCCGAGATTCTGTTTTGAACCGCCGCGCGGTGCCGACCAGCAAGCCAGCGCCGGCCACCGCAGTTGAAGGAAGAGCTGTGATGCTGAAAACCGAATGCGGGCGGCGCTGCGTGCTGCTGATGGCCACCCTGGCGCTGCTGCAGGCCTGTGGCGGTGGTGGGGGCGGTGCAGCCACTGCAGCGCCGGCGCCTGCTGCAGCGGCCCCCGCACCGGTGACTGTTCCTGTGACGCTGCCTGTGACACCACCCGTGCCGGCACCGTCCAACAACCCGCCTTATGTGCCCGCCAGCTACCGCCTGGTCTGGGTTGACGAATTCAGCGTCGACGGCCTGCCCGATGCCACCCGCTGGAATTACGACACCGAACGCAACCGCGCCGGTTGGTACAACAACGAGCTGCAGTACTACAGCGGCCCGCGGCTGGACAACGCACGCGTCAGCGCCGGCACGCTGCAGATCACCGCGCGGCGCGAAAGCCTGAGCTCGGCACCCGACTGGGGCGGACAGCGCTACACCTCCACGCGCCTGATCACGCGCGGCAAGGCCAGCTGGACCTATGGCTTCTTCGAGATCCGCGCCAAGCTGCCTTGCGGCCGCGGCACCTGGCCTGCCATCTGGACGCTGGGCACCGGCGGCGTGTGGCCCGACGACGGTGAAATCGACATCATGGAGCAGGTGGGCAGCAACCCCAGCCGGGTATTCGGCACCGTGCACACGCAGGGCGGCAGCGGTGGTGCGGGGCGCGGCGCGGCCACGCAGATCAACGACGCCTGCACCGCCTTTCACGACTACCAGCTGCACTGGACGCCTGACGAACTGGCCATCGGTGTCGACGGCGTCGTCTACTTCCGCTACCCGAACCCGCGCAGCGGCCGCCGCCTTTGGCCCTTTGACTTGCCGCAATACCTGATCCTGAACATCGCCATCGGCGGTGTGCTGGGCGGCACGGTGGACGACGGCATCTTCCCGGTGACGATGGAAATCGACCACGTGCGCGTTTGGCAGGCCGCGCCGTAGGCGCGGCCGGGTGCAGGCCGGCGTGCACCGGCGGCTGCCGACGTTCGATGTTTTTCAGCGGCAGCGGCACGACCCCCGTAGATTTACTAGGACACAACCCTGGCCGTCGCCAGTAAGCTGGTGAAAGCGCTTTCATCCACAGCGCATGGCGCGTGCCTTTCCAGCGCGCGCCAACCGCTGTGTGTGGCCGGTCGCCGGCCGATCGCGAAGCCCCATTCGAACGAGACCACCCTGGAGACGCCGTGAGACAAGCACCCCTTCCGAACTGCCGCACGCCGGCCAAGCGCCCGACCTTCCGCGTCACGGAGCTGGCCACCGCCTGCGCGTTGGCGGTTGCAGGGGCCAGCAGTGCCCTGGCGCAGCAAGCCCCTACGGCCGACGCAGCGCCGGCCGCGCAGGTCATCGTGGTCAAGGGCATCCGGTCCAGCATGGCATCGTCGCTGGCACTCAAGCGCGACGGGCAGGGCGTGGTGGACGGCATCTCGGCCGAAGACATCGGCAAGTTCCCCGACACCAACCTGGCTGAGTCGCTGCAGCGCATCAGCGGTGTGTCCATCGACCGTTCCATCGGCGAAGGCTCGCGCGTCACCGTGCGCGGTGTCGGCCCTGACTTCAACCTGGTGCTGCTGAACGGCCGGCAGATGCCGGCTTCCAGCATCGTTGACACCGGCCCATCGAATTCACGGGCCTTCGACTTCGGCAACCTGGCTTCAGAAGCGGTGTCCGGCATCGTGGTCTACAAGACCAGCCGCGCCAGTACACCCACCGGCGGCATGGGTGCCACCATCAACATCCTGACGGCGCGCCCGCTGGATAACCCGGGTGAACGCGGCAGCTTCGGCGTCAAGGGCGTGGTCGACACGTCCAACAGCCGCCTGCCCAGCACCATGGCCGGCAAGGAAATTTCGCCCGAGGTGTCGGGCATCTACAGCAACACCATTGACGGCGGCAAGTTCGGCGTGGCGCTGAGCGCCAGCTACCAGGAACGCGACCTGGGCTACAACCAGGCGGCCGTGGGCGGTGGCTGGATCGTCAGCCGCGGCAACGCCGGCTCGCTGGCCAGCGCCAGCAGCGCGCCACCGGCCGACATCACCAACAAGCCGCGCGCTGACGACCTGTATTCGCTGCCGCAGAACCTGATCTACAGCGTCAATGGCGTGCAGCGCCAGCGCACCAATGGGCAGCTGACGTTGCAGTACCAAGCTGCGAGCAACGTGCGTGCCACGCTGGACTTCACCTATTCCGAGCTGAAGCTGCAGAACAAGCGCAACGAACTGTCGGCGTGGTTCAACTTCGGGCCTTCTTCCAGTTCATGGACCGACGGTCCCATCGCCAGCCCCAAGTTCTATTCAGAAACCCTGGGCCCGGGCACGTCGCCGCTGCGTCGGGGTCTGTCTGACGTGGCCATGGCCGGGGCCAACTACGCGACCAAGAACGAAAACAAGTCGACCGGCCTGAACCTGACCTGGAAGGTCTCTGACCGCCTGAGGTTCGAGCTGGATGCGCACTCGTCCACCGCAGAGTCGGGCGCTGACAGCCCCTACGGCAGCAACAACGCGCTGGGCACGGCGGCTTTCAACCGCGGCACCACGCGCGTCGACTTCACCAACGATTTTCCGGTGCTGAGCCTGTACGACTCGGCCATCAACCCGGCGCTGATGCGGGTCACCGGTTCGTCGTTCCGCAACAGCTACATGAAGTCAGGCGTCGACCAGGTGCAGACCAAGGGGCAGTTCAAGCCCACCGACGACTCGAAGCTGGACTTCGGCCTGAGCCTGAACAAGGTGAAGAACCGCAGCGCGTTTTCCAACGTGCAGCAGGACGACTGGGGTGGTCTGCTGACCACCGAAGCGAACTTCCCAGACAACATCTGGCGCGCCGACCAGATCCGCCCCTACTTCGGGCAGATCAGCGGCAGCAGCAACCCGGCCCTTTTCAACCAGTTCTTCACCTGGGACTTCAAGACCGTGCGCGACCTGGCGGCTGCAGCGCGCGGCGACCAGGCCCTGTTCCTGCCCAGCAGCACCTTCACCACCGACCGCCGCGTGAAGGAAGAGTCGCAAAGCGTGTATGTCGAATTTCAGAAGGATTGGAACTGGGTCATGCCTGCGCGTTCGTCCATCGGCGTGCGCTACGAAGACACCAAGGTCGTCTCGTCGGCCCTGGTGCCGGTGGCCACTGGTATCAACTGGACGGCGGCGAACGAATACCCGATCCAGTTCGCGGGTGCACCGGGCTTCACCACGCTGACCGGCCGCTACAAGTATTTCCTGCCCAGCCTGGACTTCGACATCGAGCTGACCAACCGGTTGAAGGCCCGCGCCAGCTATGGCGAGACCATCGGCCGCCCCGGCTGGGGTGACATCCAGGGCGGGCAGACGCTGAACGCGCTGGCCCGCGTGGACGGCGGCACCGGGCAGCAGGGCAACCCGGCGCTGAAACCGCTGAAGTCGAAAAACGTCGACCTGTCGCTGGAGTTCTATTACGCCAAGGACAGCTACGCGGCGCTGGGCTTCTTCCAGAAGCAGATCTCGAATTACATCGGAACCACACAGATCGACGCCACGCCCTTCAACCTGAACACGCCGGTGAACGGCAGGTTCTGGAACGAGGCTGTGGCTGCGCGCTGCGCCGACAAGGACCCGGTCTGCATACGCGACTACATCTTTGCCACCTACGACGGCCGGTTCGGCGTCAACAAGACCGCGGGTGTGATTCCCGGGCAGCCTGGCGACCCCATCGCCAACTTCCGCATCACGGCGCCGGCCAACCAGAAGAACGCGTCGTTGAACGGCCTGGAAGTCAACGTGCAGCACATCCTGGGCAACAGTGGCTTCGGCATCTCGGCCAATTACACGAAGGTGAACTCCGGGCTGAAGTACGACGACAACTCCATCGGCGAGCAGTTTGCGCTGGAAGGCTTGAGCGATTCGGCGAACCTGGTGGTGTTCTACGAGAACAGCAAGTTCCAGGTTCGCGCAGCCTATAACTGGCGCGACAAGTTCCTGTCGGGCCGTTTTGATGGCAAGGGCCCCAACCCGGTGTACACCGAGGCCTATGGCCAGTTGGACATCAACGCGACTTTCAAGCTGAGCGACAAGTTCAGCGTGCACGCCGAGGTGATCAACGCCACCGACGGTGTGCAACGTCTGCACGGCCGCGCCAAGGAACAGGTCTTGTACGTGACGCAGACCGGGCCGCGCTACATGTTCGGAGCAAACTACAAGTTCTGAGCGCCGCAACCCGGTTGCAGCACCCGTCGGTGCTGGGCCCCGAGCAGCCGCTGTCAACCAGCGGCTGTTTTGTTTGCAGGCGCAGTCCAGGTCCCCTGCGCCGGCCCGTGCCGGCGGGCACAACCGGTGGGTGCAGCGTTGAGTGAAGCGGTGAGACAGGTGGTGATCGTCGGTGGCGGTTCGGCCGGTTGGCTGACGGCCGCCGTGCTGGCTGCGGCGCACGGCCCCGGCAGCGGCAGCGGGCTGCAGGTGACGCTGCTGGAGTCGCCCGACATCGGGCCCATCGGCGTGGGCGAAGGCACCTGGCCCACCATGCGCGACACCTTGCGGGGCGTGGGCTTGTCAGAGACCGCGCTGTTCCGGGAATGCGACGCCGCGTTCAAGCAGGGCTCGCGCTTCAACGGCTGGGTGGACGGCACGCCGGCCGACCACTACTTCCACCCCTTCGTGCTGCCGCAGGGCTACACCGAAGCGAACCTGGCCGCGGCCTGGCTGCAGCGCCACGCGGGTGTGCCCTTTGCCGACCTGGTGAGCTTCCAGCCGCACCTGTGCGCGCAGGGCAGGGCGCCCAAGCAGCCCACCACGCCCGAGTACGCGGCAGTGGCCAACTACGGCTACCACTTCGACGCCGGCAAGTTCGGCCTGCTGCTGAAGCGGCACGCCACCGAACGGCTGGGTGTGCGCCATGTGCTGGACCATGTGGTGGGCATCAACAGCCACGACAACGGCGACATCGCTTCACTGCAGACCCAGGCCCAGGGCGCAGTGGCGGGCGACCTGTTCGTGGACTGCACGGGCATGGCTGCGCTGCTGCTGGGCCAGCACTACGGGGTGGAATTCCTGTCGCAGCGCCACGTGTTGTTCAACGACACCGCGTTGGCGGTGCAGGTGCCGTACGCCGAACCCGACGGTGCCATCGCGTCGCAGACCATCGCCACGGCGCAGGCCGACGGCTGGGTGTGGGACATCGGGTTGCCCACGCGCCGCGGGGTGGGCCATGTCTATTCCAGCGCCCACACATCGGACGAAGCGGCCGAGCAGGCCCTGCGCCGGTACATTGAAAGCACCGGCGGCTCCAGGAACATCGCATCGCCGCGCAAGCTGTCGTTCCAGCCGGGCTACCGCCGGGAGTTCTGGCACCACAACTGCGTGGCCGTCGGTTTGTCGGCAGGTTTTGTCGAACCGCTGGAAGCCTCGGCGCTGGCCCTGGTGGAACTGTCAGCCGCGCTTATCAGCGAAGAGATGCCAGCCACCCGCACGGCCATGGACATCGTGGCGCAGCGCTTCAACGACACCTTCAGCTACCGCTGGGAACGTGTGATCGACTTCCTGAAACTGCACTACGCGCTGACCCGCCGGCGCGACACCGCGTACTGGCGCGACCATGTGGAGCCCGCGCACCTGCCCGCCCGCTTGCGCGACCTGCTGACGCTGTGGCGCCACCGGCCACCATCGCGCCGCGACTTCGACCGCCTGGAGGAACTGTTCCCATCGGCCAGCTACCAGTACGTGCTGTACGGCATGGGTTTCCGGCCCGAGCCGGGCGCGTATGCGCGGCCGTCAAACCGTGATGATGCGGCCGACGGCTTCTTCCGCGAAGCCGCTGCGCTGACGCGCAAGATGCTGCCGGCACTGCCCAGCAACCGGGCGCTGATCGACCACATCCAGCGCCATGGCATGCTGCGGGTCTGAAGGTCCGCAGTCTCCTTTTCTGCTGGACCACACCGCCCCCCATTCACGCGCCACACGCCCCGCTCCATGACCCACACCGTCTTGCTGAACAACGTTGACCACCAGGCCCTGCGCATCATCACGCAACGGGGCAGCGCGTGGGGCGACGCGGTGATGAGCGCCGTGACCTTTCCCGCCGAATTCCGCAACCTGCAGGCCCACTACCCCATCGTGTTTCGCAAAACGGCCGACGGCACCGGCTTCGAGCCGGTGGCCCTTTTCGGGTTTGAACACGGGCAGAACCTGTTTCTGGATGCGCAGGGCTGGGCGGCACCCTGTGTGCCGCTTGCCATCGAGCGTCTGCCTTTCTACATTGGCCTGGACGGTGACGAAACGGTGGTCCACATCGACATGGACAGCCCGCGCGTCAGCAAGCAAGACGGCGAGGCCTTGTTCCTGCCGCACGGTGGCAGCACGGAATTTCTGGAGCGCATGAATTCGGTGCTGCTGGCCATCCACCAGGGCGTGCAGTCCACGCCCGCTTTTGTGGGCGCGTTGCTGCAGCACGAGCTGCTGGAACCCTTCGTGTTCGACGTCGAACGGGCTGACGGCACGCACACCCGCCTGGACCAGTTTTACACCGTGCACGAAGAGCGCTTGCAGGCCCTGGCGGGCGACGCGCTGCAGCAGCTCAGCCGCGCCGGGCACCTGCAGGCGGCCTACATGGCGCTGGCCTCGCTGTCGCAATTCCGCGCGCTGATCGAGCGGCGGGATCGGCTTGACAGCGCTGCGGCCTGAACCCATGCGCGAACTCGCAGGTGTGGACCCGCAGGCCTTGCCTGACGCGGTGCTGAAGTCGACAGAGCCCGTGCTGCTGCGCGGCCTGGTGGCGCAGTGGCCGGCGGTGGCTGCGGGCCTTGAATCGGCGGCGGCGGCGTGTGCCTACCTGCGCGGCTTTTGTGGCGAGTCCACCGTGGGCGCGTGGCGCGGACCGGCCGATATCGACGGCCGCTTCTTCTACAACCACGACATGAGCGGCTTCAATTTCCAGCCGCAGCGGCTGAAGTTCAGCGCCGTGCTTGACGAACTGCTGGCGCTGCAAGGCGAAGACCGGCCGCCCGCGCTGTATGTGGGTTCCACCACCGTCGACACCTGCCTGCCGGGCTTTCGCAGCGCCAACGACGTGGCACTGGGCGCGCAGCAGGCACTGGCCAGCATCTGGGTGGGCAACCGCACGCGCATCGCCGCGCACCACGACCTGCCAGACAACCTGGCCTGCGTGGTGGCGGGACGCCGCCGCTTCACGCTGTTTGCGCCCGATGAACTGGCCAACCTGTACATCGGCCCGCTGGACTTCACGCCCGCCGGGCAGGCCATCAGCCTGGTCGACTTTGCGCAGCCCGACCTGAGCCGCTTTCCGAAGTTTGCGCAGGCGCTGCAGCGCGCGCAAGTGGTGGAACTGGCCGCCGGCGACGCGATCTTCATTCCCAGCATGTGGTGGCACCACGTTGAAGCGCTGGACCGCTTCAACGTGCTGGTGAACCACTGGTGGCGCCAGTCGCCCGCGCACATGGACTCGCCGATGAACGCGCTGCTGATGGCCCTGCTGAGCGTGCGCGACCTGCCGCCGGAACAACGCCAGGCCTGGCAGCAGTTGTTTGAACATTACGTATTCGCCGCCGACAGCGGGCACCTGGCGCACATTCCGGGCCGCGCTCAAGGCAGCCTGCGGCCGCTGGACCCCGACGCGGCGCGGGTGCTGCGCGCGCGCCTGTTGAAGAGTCTGAACCGATGAACACCAGCCACTCTGCCGATCAACCGCAGCGCAGCCCAGGTGATGGGCCTCGCACGCCGGTGCGGCGCGTCGTCATTGCCGGCGGCGGTACCGCGGGCTGGATGGTGGCCGCGGGGCTGTCAAAGTCGCTAGGGGCGCTGCTGGACATCCGGTTGATCGAGTCCGACGAGATCGGTACCGTGGGTGTGGGTGAAGCCACCATTCCTTCGCTGCAAACCTTCCACCAGCTGCTGGGCATTGACGAACGTGCCTTCATGGCGGCCACGCAGGCCACCTTCAAGCTGGGCATCCGCTTCGAGGGCTGGCGCGATGTGGGCCAGGACTACTTCCATGGCTTTGGCCTCACCGGCAAAGACCACTGGACCGCAGGCTTCCAGCACTTCTGGCTGAAGGGCCACCAACAGCAGCGGGCCGCCGACTACGGCGCCTATGCGCTGGAAGTGCAGGCGGCGCTGCACGGCCGCTTTGCCCACCTGCCCGACGATGGCCTGCACTACGCCTACCACCTGGACGCTACGCTGTACGCACGCTTTCTGCGCAGCTTCAGCGAGGCTTTGGGCGTGCAGCGCATCGAGGGCAAGATCGTCAACGTGCACACCGACAGGGCAACCGGTGACATCACGGCGCTGCAGCTGGACTCGGGGGCCCGGATCGAGGGCGAACTGTTCATCGACTGCACCGGATTTCGCGGCCTGTTGATCGGCGACACGCTGAAGGTGGGCTTTGACGACTGGTCGCACCTGCTCTTCAACGACAGCGCGGTGGCGGTGCAGACGGCCCTGGTGGGCGACGCTTTGCCCTACACCCGTTCCATCGCGCACCCTTTCGGCTGGCAATGGCGCATTCCGCTGCAGCACCGGGTGGGCAACGGCCTGGTCTACAGCAGCCGCCATGTCGGTGATGAACAGGCGCAGCAGGCGCTGCTGGCGCAGGTTGAGGGCCCGCCGCTCACCACGCCGCGCGTCATCCGCTTCCGCCCAGGCCAGCGCCAGCAGGCCTGGCGCAACAACTGTGTGGCCGTCGGCCTGGCCGGTGGTTTTCTGGAGCCGCTGGAGTCGACCAGCATCTACCTCATCCAGCGCGCCGTCATCCGCCTGGTGCAGCTGTTTCCCGGCGCCGGCATTGCCGCGGCCGACGTGGACGAATTCAACCAGCAGACGCGGGCCGACATCGAGCACATCCGCGACTTCATCGTGTTGCACTTCCACGTCACGAATCGGCGCGATGCACCCTACTGGCAGGCCAGCAGCAGCCTGGTCGTTCCGGCCACGCTGCAACACCGTATCGAGCTGTTCCGCGACACCGGCCGCGTGTTTCGTGCGGCGGGCGAGTTGTTCTCTGAAAACTCGTGGGTGCAGGTGATGCTGGGGCAGGGCCTGGTGCCCCAGCAGCACCATGCGGTGGCCAATCTGATGAGCGACGCCGAACTGTCGCGCTTCCTGTCGGGCATCCGCTCGTCGGTGGACCGGGCGGTGGCGCAGATGCCGGCGCACCAGGCTTACGTGCAGCGCTACCTGGGCCGCGCACCCGCTGCCGCCGCTGGCCGCTAGTGCCTGGCCTGCAAGGCCGGGTCGGTACAAGGGAAATCCGCTAGGCCGCCCCACTTGCCAGTTGCTGGGCCCTTGCTTATGCTTTCATGAAACCGCTTTCATACCTTGGCGGCGCGCGTTCGATGACGGGTCTTTGCACCCGCGTGGCGCCGAGCCGGGGTGGGGTCTCGACGTCTACCCGCTCAGACGTCCCGTTGGTCTTGATGCTTGCCAGGAAAATCACGATGAAGCAGCGCTCGAAGAAGTTTGCCCTGTCAACCAGTGCGCTGGCGGTGTCCCTGCTGGTGGCGGCCTGCGGCGGGGGCGGCGGCGTCGACAGCGCTGCCACCGCGCCCGACGGCGTGGCACCCACGCTGGTGATCGAAGACGACATCACCGCAGCCAAGGCCACCGGCGAAGGCAGCACCACGTTCATCTTCACGTTCAGTGAATCGGTGGGCACCACCTTCACGGCCGGCGACATCACCGTGACGGGCGGCACGCCGGTCGGGCTGATCAAGGTCAACGAGATGAAGTACCTGCTCGAGGTGAAGCCGCCAGAGCGGAGCACGGGAACGATCAGCGTCAGCGTGGCCGCAGGCGCCTTTGCCGACCTGGGGGGCATTGCCAACGCGCGTGCCACCACACGCACGCAGGACTACGACACCATGCCCGTGGTGCCACCCACGGTGAGTGGTGACGTGGTGCTGGCCTCATTTGACGGCGCGTCGCTGCCGGTGTTTGAAGGCTTCAACGGCGCCGAGACGTCGGCCATCGCTGCGGGCCCCACGGGTGGCAGTGGCAACTCGGCCAAGATCATCCGCCTGGGCGGCGAGGTGTGGGCCGGCGCCAAGGCCAACGTGGGCGTCATCCCGTTGACGTCCACCAACCGCACCATCTCGGCCCGGGTGCATTCGCCCACCGCGGGCGTGCCCATGGTGCTAAAGCTGGAAAACGCCACCGACCCCAACATCAACACTGGCGATATCCAGGCCACGCAGGCCGTGGTGGCGGGCTGGCAGACGCTGACCTGGGTGGTGCCCGCCAACAAGGTGGGTCCGGCCTACAGCTGGGTGGTGATGCT
>JAYSXE010000199.1:0-6749 GCA_043717565.1 Burkholderiales bacterium
TGAACGCGCGCCTGATGGGCGTGAAGCCCACCGGCAACGGCCGCCGCGAAAGTTACGCCCACGTGCCCATGCCGCGCATGACCAACACCTACATGCTGGCCGGCAAGCGCACGAAGGAAGAGATCATCGCCAGCATCAAGCGCGGCCTGTACGCCACCAACTTCGGCGGCGGGCAGGTCGACATCACCAGCGGCAAGTTTGTGTTCTCCGCCAGCGAAGCCTACTGGGTTGAAAACGGCAAGATCCTGTACCCGGTGAAAGGCGCCACGCTGATCGGCAACGGCCCCGATGCGATGAACCGCGTCAGCATGATCGGCAATGACCTGGAACTGGACACCGGCGTGGGTGTGTGCGGCAAGGAAGGCCAGAGCGTGCCCGTGGGCGTGGGCCAGCCCACGCTGCGCATCGACAAGATCACGGTCGGGGGCACCGCTTGACCCCAGCCGTCGCGAGCGTTTCGCTCGCGCACATCCAGGCCGCCGCCGGGCGCCTGGCCGGCCATGTGCTGGAAACACCCTGTGTGGAAAGCAAGACGCTGTCGCAGATCACCGGCGCGCAGGTTTTCCTGAAATTCGAGAATCTGCAGTTCACGGCCTCGTTCAAGGAACGCGGCGCGCTGAACAAGCTGGCACGGCTGCTGGAAACCGGCCCCCGGCCCAGCGGCGTGGTTGCCGCCAGCGCCGGCAACCACGCGCAGGGCGTGGCACACCACGCGCAGCGCCTGGGCTTGCGCGCCGTGATCGTGATGCCGGTGAACACGCCCATGGTGAAAGTGGAACGCACGCGCGGCTTCGGCGCCGAGGTGGTGCTGCACGGCGAAGGTTTTGACGCCGCACGCGACCACGCGCTGGCGCTGGCCGCCGCGCAGGGCCTGCAGTTTGTGCACCCTTTCGACGACGCCGACGTCATCGCCGGCCAGGGCACCATTGCGCTGGAGATGCTGCGCCAGCAGCCCGACATCGACACGCTGGTCATCGCCGTTGGTGGCGGCGGCCTGATCAGCGGCATCGCCACCGCGGCCCGGGCCCTGAAGCCCGGCCTGCAGATCGTGGGCGTGCAGACGGCGCGCTTCCCGGCCATGGTCAACGCCATCAAGGGCACGGCGCATGAACAGGGCGCCAGCACCATCGCCGAAGGCATCGCGGTGGGCCAGCCGGGGCTCATCACGCGCGGCATCGTCAAGCAGCTGGTCGACGACCTGGTGCTGGTGGACGAGGGCGACATCGAGCAGGCCATCGTGATGCTGCTGGAAATCGAAAAAACGCTGGTTGAAGGCGCTGGCGCCGCCGGCCTGGCAGCACTGCTGAAGGAGCCCGCGCGTTATGCCGGGCAGCGCGTGGGCCTGGTGCTGTGCGGCGGCAACATCGACCCGCTGCTGCTGTCGTCCATCATCGAACGCGGCATGGTGCGCGCCGGCCGTCTGGCGCGCATCAAGGTGCACGCGCGCGACAACCCGGGTGTGCTGGCGCGCATCACCGCCGTGGTGGGCGAAGCGGGCGCAAACATCGACGAAGTGCACCACCAGAGGGCATTTTCCAACTTGTCAGCACAGAATGTGGAAGTGGAACTGGTGCTGCAGACCCGCAACCGCCAGCACGTGCAGGCGGTGGTGGCAGCGCTGCAGGCAGCGGGCTTTGCGGCCGCCGAGGTTTGAAGGTCCGGCCCTGTTGATCCCCGGCCACGGGCGCCCGTGAGTCTGTTGAAAGTTGCCCCCATGTTGACCAGCAAACCGTTTTTGCCCGTCCCCATCCAACGTGGCGTGGGCCTGGCGCTGGCCGCACTGCTGACAGCAGGCCCGTTGCTTGCCGCAACGGCCCCCAAAGCACCCGCCAAGGCGCAGGCTGAGCGCCCGGGCGCTGTGCGCTGGAAGCTGGCCGACCTGTACCCCACGCCCGAGGCCTGGGCCGCCAGCCTGAAGAAGGCCAGCGAACAGGCGCCTGCACTGGCCCAGCTGAAGCCGCGCCTGACGCAAGACGCCGCCGGCATGCTGGCCACGCTGGTGGCCATCAGCGACGCCAACCGTGAAGCCCTGCGCCTCACCGTCTATGCGGTGCTGCGCGCCGACGAAGACCTGAACAACGCCCGCGACCAGGAACGCCGCCAGCAGACCAGCCGCCTCTTCGCGCATATCGGCGAGTCCACCGCGTGGGTGGCGCCGGCGCTGGTGGCCCTGGGCGCCGAAAAGGTGCAGCAGTTCATGGCCGCCGAGCCGGCGCTGAAGGCGCGTTTCGACCAGTACTTGAGCGAAACCCTGCGCGGTGCGCCGCACACGCTCAGCCCTGAAAGCGAAGCCCTGCTGGCCGCCGCCGGCCCGCTGCTGTCACAACCGCAGGTGGTGCAGCAGCAGATGGGCGACGCCGAACTGGCGCACGGCGTGGCACGCCTCAGCACCGGCCAGCAGGTCAAGCTGACGCCCAGCGAATACGAACGCCACCGCACCAGCGCCGTGCGCGCCGACCGCAAGCGCGTGTTTGATGCTTTCTTCGGTGCCTACAAGCGCGTGGAAGGCAGCTTCGGCGCCAACATGACGGCGCAGGTGCTGGGCGACGTGTTTTCAGCACGGTCGCGCAAGCACAGCGACTCGCTGAGCGCAGCGCTGTTTGCCGACAACATGCCACCGGCCGTGTACCGCACGCTGGTGCAGCAGGCCCATGCCGGGCTGCCCACGCTGCACCGCTACCTGCGGCTGCGCCAGCAGATGCTGGGCGTCACCGACCAGCTGGCCTACTACGACAACTACCCCCCGCTGGTGAAACCCCCGGCTGGCCAGAACTGGACTCTGCAGCGGTCCACCACCACCACGATGCAGGCGCTGGCGCCGCTGGGCGAGACCTACACCGGCCTGCTGCAGAAGGTGCTGGGCTCGCCCTGGGTGGACAGCCACCCGCGCCCGGGCAAGACCTCGGGCGCCTACATGTTTGGCGCTGCCTACGACGTGCACCCCTACCTGCTGCTGAACCACAACGACGACTTCGAGTCGCTGTCCACGCTGGCCCACGAGGCCGGCCACGCGGTGCACACGCTGCTGACCAACGCCAGCCAGCCTTTCGAGAAAGCCGACTACAGCACCTTCATCGCCGAGTCGGCCAGCATTGCCAACGAGATGCTGCTGTCAGACCACATGGTGGCGCAGGCGCAGAGCAAGCAGGAAAAGCTGTTCTACCTGTCGCACGCGCTGGAAAGCATCCGCACCACCTTCTTCCGCCAGGTGATGTTCGCCGAGTTCCAGCTGAAGATGCACGAAGAGGTGGAACAGGGCCGGCCGCTGTCGGGCGCGCGGCTTTCAGAGCTGTACTGCGGCTTGGCCAAGCAGTACTACGGCGAAGCGGCCGGCGTGATGCGCATCGACCCGGCTTACTGCATCGAATGGGCCTACATCGACCACTTCTACAAGGGCTACTACGTGTGGCAATACGCCACGTCGATGGTGGGTGCTGCCGAATTTACGCAGGCGCTGCAGCGCGATGGCGCGCCCGCGCGGGAACGCTTCTTGACGCTGCTGAAGGCCGGCGGTTCACGCTCGCCCTACCCGCTGTATGTGGCCGCCGGCGTGGACCTGGCACAGCCCGCGCCTTACCAGGCGCTGATGGCGCGCATGAACCGGCTGATGGACGACTTCGAGCGCGAGGCCGGGCTGGCGGGCGGGGCTGCGGGGTCGGGGTCGACACCGCCGGCAGCGCCGGCATCAACCCCTTCGGGCACCAAGCGCAAGCCGGCCACCCCTGCGCGCCAGATCAGCGGCTAGAAGCGCTGAAACGTCGGCCGCCGCGGCAGCCGCGGTGAAGGGCCGCCGTCAGACCACCAGCACGCGCAGGTCGGGCAGCCCGGCCACGCTGCCGACCATCAGGTCGCCCACCACCACCGGGCCCACGCCTTCGGGCGTGCCGGTGTAGATCAGATCACCGGGCTGCAATTCCCAGGCGGCTGACAGGTGTTCGATGGTCTCGGCCATGTTCCAGATCAGCTTGCCGACGTTGCTGCGCTGGCGGTCGGCGCCGTTGACCTGCAATGCGATCTCGGCCTTCGCCACGTCGCCGGCCTGCGCGGCGGGCGTGATGGGGCCGATGGGCGCGCTGAAGTCGAAGGCCTTGCCGATGCACCACGGGCGGCCCTGCTTTTTCATGTCGCCCTGCAGGTCGCGGCGGGTCATGTCCAGGCCCACGGCGAAGCCGTAGACATGGCGCATGGCGTCGGCCGCCTTGATATCGCGGCCCCCGGTGCCGATGCAGGCCACCAGTTCAATTTCGTAATGCAGGTTCTTGGTCTGCGTGGGGTAGGGCATGCGGCCGGTTTCGCCGGCGTTCACCACCAGCACCGCATTGGCCGGCTTCAAGAAGAAAAACGGCGGCTCGCGGCCGGTGAAGCCCATCTCCTTGGCGTGTTCTTCATAGTTGCGGCCCACGCAATACACGCGATTCACCGGGAAACGTTCGGCCCGGCCCACGATGGGCACCATGACAGCGGCTGGCGGCGGAAAGAGGGTGGTCATACCGAATGGTCCTGGTTGTTTGCTAAAAAGACAGGGCGGCCGGGCCCCGCGCCGTGAAGTGCGGCACCATGGCCCCCGACCGCTGCATTTTCGACCATCGCCGCGCCAGCGCATCGCGCCGGCCCCACAGCCCACCCACCGAGACCCGCCGTGCACACCACCGACCGACTGCCCCCGCTGGACCCCGCCACCTGGTCGCCCGCGCAGCGCACCTGCGCGCAAGAGATCATCCAGGGCCCGCGCGGAGCGCTGGTATCCCCCTTTGTGCCGCTGCTGCGCAGCCCCGAGCTGTGCACACACGCCCAGCGCATGGGCGAGTACCTGCGCTACCGCAGCGCCATCGGCCAGCGGCTTTCGGAGCTGGCCATTCTGGTGACGGCCCGCTTCTGGAACCAGCCGGTGGAATGGGCCATCCACGCCCCCATTGCCGAGCGCGAGGGCATCGCACCAGCCACCGTACAGGCCATCGAGCAACACCGGATGCCCAGCTTCAGCCACGAAGACGAACGCCTGGTGCACGCGGTGGCCAACCAGTTGCTGCAGAACAAGCGGGTTGACGACAGCACCTGGGCCACCGCCCACGCGCTGCTGGGTGACCAAGGCCTGGTGGACCTGACCGGCATCGTGGGCTACTACACGCTGCTGTCGATGGTGATGAACGGCGCGCAGACGCCGCCGCCGCCGGGCTGCGAGCGGCGCCTGCCGGCGTGAAACCGGCAGCCGGCCAGACCACGGCACCACCAGCGGGCCTGCCGGTCCTGCCAAGCATGCTGTCTGCGCGCTGTCTGCGCGCCGTGGGGCCCGTGCTACATTTCCACCCATGCGCACCGCATCGTCGTTTTACTTTACGTATTTTTGGTTCTCGCACCGCACGGCGGCTGGAGAGGCAAGCGCGTAAGTCAAGCAAACGAACGCACCGCACCCCAAGCAAACCGCCGGCAACCCCGGCGGTTTTTTGTTTTCTGCACACCCCGCAACACGAAGGAGCCGAGCCATGAACGCCAAAGCCACCACGACCGCAGAGGGTTGGTATGCGCTCAGCGAAAAGACGAGCCAGACCGACGACCAGCGCATCCGCGACGTGACGCCGCTGCCGCCGCCGGAGCACCTGATCCGGTTCTTCCCCATCGCCGGCACGCCGGTGGAAACGCTGGTCGGCAACACGCGGGGCGCCATCCGCCACATCATGGCCGGGCAGGACGACCGGCTGCTGGTCATCATCGGCCCCTGTTCCATCCACGACCCCTCGGCCGCCATCGAATACGCGCGCAAGCTGAAAGCCGAACGCGACAAACACGCCGGCGAACTGGAAGTGGTGATGCGCGTGTACTTCGAAAAGCCGCGCACCACCGTGGGCTGGAAGGGCCTGATCAACGACCCCTACCTCGACGAGAGCTATCGCATCCATGAAGGCCTGCGCATCGCGCGGCAGTTGCTGGTGGACATCAACCGCCTGGGCGTGCCTGCGGGCAGTGAATTCCTGGACGTCATCAGCCCGCAGTACATCGGCGACCTGATCGCCTGGGGCGCCATCGGCGCGCGCACCACCGAAAGCCAGGTGCACCGCGAACTGGCCAGCGGGCTTTCAGCGCCCGTGGGCTTCAAGAACGGCACCGACGGCAACATCAAAATCGCCACCGACGCCATCCAGGCCGCCGCGCGGCCGCACCACTTCCTGTCGGTGCACAAGAACGGCCAGGTGGCGATTGTCGAAACCAAGGGCAACAAGGACTGCCACGTCATCCTGCGCGGCGGCAAGATGCCGAACTACGACGCTGCCAGCGTGAAAGCCGCGTGCGAAGAGATCGAAGCCAACAAGCTGCCTTGCCGGTTGATGATCGACGCCAGCCATGCCAACAGCAGCAAACAGCACCAGCGCCAGATCGACGTGATGAAAGACGTGGGCGCGCAGATGGCCGCCGGCAACCGCTGCATCTTCGGCGTGATGGTGGAAAGCAACCTGCAGGGCGGCGCGCAGAAGTTCACCCCCGGCAAGGACGACCCCACGAAGCTGGAACACGGCAAGAGCATCACCGACGCGTGCATTGACTGGAACGACACCGTGGGCCTGCTGGACGGGCTGGCCCAGGCCGTGAAGGCGCGGCGCAAGGGTTGATTCAACGGTGTGCTCAGCGAAGCTCGCGACGCTCACCTTGAGCGACCAATTGCGCCGGTCGCCGCGCTTGACGCGCGCGCCCCGTGAGGGGCGCGCGACGCAACGCGTCATGTATCAAGATATCCAGCAGGAATTTTCAACCCA
>JAYSXE010000200.1:0-50834 GCA_043717565.1 Burkholderiales bacterium
CGATCGACGTGGTGTTGCGCCCGCCCGCGAGCGCCGCCGGTTCCACCCGGGTGAGCAACCAGCGCCGCCCCATTTCAGGGTGGCGCACGGCGTAGCGCACCTCGGTGCGTTCACCGCGGCGCAGGGCTTGCTGCAGGCGTTCGAATTCGGGCAGCGACTCGGCTTCCACCAGCTCGCGGCCGATGCCCAGCAAGGCGCCGCTGGCCGGGGCGGCGCGCGCCACCGCGGGCGACGCGGCGTCGCTGGTGCTGCGGGGCGGCACGGTGCCGGGGCCCAGCCAACCGCGGCCCGGGTCGAAGGTGGCCACGCCAATGCTGGCGGTGTCCATCAACATGCCCATTTCAAGCTGGGCCAGGTCGCGCTCGTCTTCTGCGCTGCGGTCCTGCACCACCGCCAGCACGCGGCGCGCCTGCGCACCGGTCGCTGGCTGCGCGTGGCAGCCCAGCCGCGCCCACAGGTGGCGCACGCGGCCCCCGGCGATGGCGGGCTTCAGCACGGCCTGCGTTTCCAGCGGCTGCGCGCCGGGCGTCAAGGCCGGGTCCAGCGCGCCTTTGCGCCAGCCGAGCAGGGTTTGCAGTTCCGCGCCAGCCCGCTGCAGGTCCTGCGGCACCGGGCCGACCAGGCTTTCAAAGGCGCGGTTGAAGCGCACGATGAGGCCGCTGTCGTCGTAGACCAGCATGCCGTTGCTGCTGAGTTCGAACCACTGCGCCAGTTCCTGCTCGGCGCGCTGGGCCACCTGGTTGGCGCGTTGCTCGCCGCTGTGGTCCTGCACCAGGCTCAGCCAGCGCGGCAGCGCGCCCTTGGGCGCCACATTGCTGACCAGCACCGACATCCACTGCTCGTGGCCTTGCGGGTCCAGAAAGCGGTGCCGCATGGGCGGCGCGGCGTGCCCGTGCAACGCAGCACTGCAGACCTGCGTGCGCTGGGCGCGGTTCAAGGCCTGGTCGTCGGGGTGGTGCCAGTCGATGGGGTCGCTGCCCGCCAGCTGCGCCAGCGGCCGGCCCACCAGCGTGGCGTAGGCCCCATTGCAGTCGATGATCTTGAAGTCGGCACCCTGCAGCGCCACCGCCTGGCCCGAAGCCCACAGCGTGCGCATCAGCGCGCCGGCCTGCGGGTCCAGTGGGCCCACAGCGGCAGCTGGGGCGGCGCGGCCCGGCCGCCCCAGCACACCGTTGCGCACGCCGCTGGCTGTCATCCGTCGAGTTGCCGCCCTGCGAGCAGCGCGCCCAGCAGGGCCCGGTTGACTTCGGCCATGCCCAGCAACAGCTGGTCGGCGGCTTCGCGGGTGTCGTAGGCCGCTTCTTGTTCAACCGCGGTCACCAGGGCCAGGTAGGGGGCAAAGGGCCCGCCTTCGCCGAGCAGCGCTTTTTGCACGCTCTCCGGCACGGGCAGCGTGCTCATCATGCTGGCAAAGGGCTGGTTGAGCAGGCGGTCGAGCAGCGAGAACACGCCGCAGATGAACATCTGTCCACGCACCTCGGCGTCACCGTGGCCACGGGCCAGCTCTTCCATCATCAGACCGCGGCGCACGGCCGCATGCATCAGCGGCTGCGCGTTGTTGCCTTTCGACGCCGAAGCCAGCAGCAACGCCAACCAGCGTTTCAGCCGCTGGCTGCCCAGCAGCATCAGCGCATGGCCGAAAGACGTGATTTCCACCGACAGGCCGAAGGCCGGCGAATTCAGGTAGCGCATCAGGCGGTAGGCCAGCGTGGGTTCGCGCTTGAGCAGCGTTTCAAGCCGCGCGGCCGGCAGTTCCTGGTCCACACCGTTGATGAGTTCCAACACCACCTGCACGTCGGGCGGTACGCTGTTGCGCGTGCTGTTGCGCGTGCTGTTGGCGGGCAGCGGGTCGTCCAGCGGCCAGCCCAGCACGGCGATGGCGTCGCGCTCAAAGGCCTGGCCCGCCGCAACGCTGGTGCGCACACCCGCCTGCACCAGGCCCAGCCGGCGCGTGCCCGGCAGTGCCGCCGGCAACGCGCGGCGTTCTTCGTCGGTTTCCACCACGGCGTGGCTGAAGCAGGCCAGCACCTCGGGCGTCAGCGGCTTCAAAGGCCGGCCCTTCAGCAGCATCAGCGTGCCACTGTCGTTCAGCGTGCGCAGGGCTGTGCCACAGGCCGGGTCGGCAGCCATGAAGGCCGGCACCTCGAGCATGAAGTTGGGCGGAATGCGCAGCGCCATCATGGCGCGCAGCCAGGCTTCGTCGGCGATGTTCAGCGACACCGACGCCAATTCGGCCAAGCCGCCAGCCGCCGCCACCGGGGGCTTGGGCACGGGCCGAGCGGCCGCGCCGCCGCCCACCGACCGCAGCGTCAGCTGCAACGGGGGCTCACTGCCGCCGGCACGCGATCCACCCATCACCAAGGGGCCTTCACTGCCCGCCGGCGCGGGCCACACGTCCAGCAGCGCCTGCAGCAGTGCGGCGGCGTCGGGTGCGGCGCCCGGCTGCGCTGGCGCCACCGACAGGCGTGTGGCCACCACCTGCCGCTTCTTGTCAATGAAAGGGCTGTAGCCCAGGGTGAGGTTGCTGAGTACGGGATGGTTTTGCATGAAGGGCTTTGCCCGCGCGGGACAGGTTGAAGACGGGTTCGGATCGGTCAGCGGATATGGTCAAACATCGACATCTTCTGCACGATCGAATAGGTCTTCAATGCGGCATCGTAGCCGGTCTGGCGGCTCTGGAATTCCGATATCGCGGCCAGCATGTCCAGGTCTTCGGCGTCGGAACGGGCACGCTGCGCGTCCAGCTTGGTCTGGCTGAGCCGCTCGGACATGCTTTCGATGCGGTTCAGCGACTCGCCGGCGCGCGAGCGCCAGGCGCCCAGGTTTTCGCTGCTGGCGTCGATGTCGCGCAAGCCCGCGCTGACCGCGGCGCCCACCTGCACCTTGGTCAGACCAGGTGTGTTCAGTTCGCCGACCAGACGGTCCAGCACGTCAAAGACCGACAAGGTGCCGCCCGGGTTGGCCGGGTCTGCGGCCTGCAGCCAGGCCTGTTCACCGTCGATGGTGAGCGGCGAGACTTCGCCCGGCGCTGCTCGCGCCTGGCCGGTGGCAGCGGTGTAGACCACGCCGCCCGGTGCGTCCAGAAACGGGGGCTGGTCGGCCCCCTGGCCGCCAAACAAGTAGTGGCCCACGCCGTCGCTGCGGTTGGCGATGGAGAATAGCTCGTTGCGCATGCCCTGCAACACGCGGGACAGCGAGCGGCGCTCGCTGTCGCCATAGGTGCCGTTGCCGGCGGCCACCACCTGTTCGCGCACCTGCTGCAGCACCTCGCCCGCCGCACCCAGGGCCGCTTCGTTGAGCTGCATCGCCTGGCGGCTGGCTTCCAGCGCACGCTGCAGCGATTCGCTGCGCGTCACCTGCGCCAGCGAGCGTTCGGCCTGTGCGGCGGCGGCCGGGTCGTCGCTGGGCTTGCGCACGCGCTTGCCGCTGGTCAACTGCTCCTGGCCTTCCACCAGCGACGATTGCCGGCGCTGCAAGGTGGCTACCGAGTTGTCGTAGGCGAATGCCGTGGCGATGCGCATGGGAGTGCTCCGGGGGCTTCAGATCAGTGAAGGGGGTGTAGGCGGGGCGAGGCTGTGCTGGGCCAAAGGAGCCAGCACGAACGGGCCAAATGCGCCATCAGCGCGCCGCGTCGAGCAGCGCGTCGAACAGCGACTGCGCCACCTGCAGCACCTTCGCAGCGGCCTGGAAGCTTTGCTGGTAGTGGATCAGCGACGCGGCTTCTTCGTCCAGGTTCACACCGGCGGCTGAACTGCGGATGGACTCGGCATTGGTCGCCACCGCCGAAGAGATGTCGGCCGAGGTCTTGCCCCCCTGCGTGCGCACGCCCACTTCAGACAGTGCCAGCGCCCACGCGTCGGTGGGCGAACGGCCGCCAACGATGTTCCCGTCGCGCAGCGCCATCATCAGCAACGCATTGCCGTTGTTGGTGGCCACCGCAGAGGCCGGCGTGGGCCCTATGCGCAAGGTGTCGCCGGTGCGCGGCACACCTTCCAGCGTCAGGGAAAAACCGTTGATGTCGGTGGGCAACGTGGGCACGGGCTGGCCGGGCGTCCAGGTGCCGCTGCCGCTGGACAGCAGCGCGTTGCCTGCGTCGCGCAATTCCCAGTTGTAGTCGCCGGTGCCGTTCGTGAAGCTGATCAGCGCGGTGGCATTCGGCGTGGGCAGCGGCGTGGCCGTCATCTGCAACGAAGCCACGTTCACCGTGCCCGTATTGGCGGGGCCCTTGGTGGCTACCAGCGGCAGGGCCGCCGCCAAGTCGCGCGGGTCGTTCAACAGCCGCTGCATGCCGCTGGCAGCGCGCGTCACCGGCTGCAGCAGGAACTGGTCGTCGGTCTGCGGGCCGGGAATGCCGAAATCGATGCGAAAGCCGTCCACCGTGTCACCGTCGACCACGCCAGTGACCTTGCCATCTGCAAGCCGCGTGACCTGCCAGGTGCCGGGCGCGCCATCCACCTCGCGCAGTTCATAGTCAGAGGCTTCAAGTGCCGCGGGGTCGATGATGGTCAGCGCTACGCTGGCCACGAAATTACCCCCCGGGTTGCGCACGTTCGTCTCGTAGGACAGGGCCTGCGCCTGGCCGGTGGAAAACAGCGGTCTCGAAGGCACCGTGCCCACCGGGACCTGCAGGTTCAGGCCGAAGGTCTGCTGTTCATTGATGGCGCCGGCCAGTGCGGCAGCCATGCGGCCCACCATGTTGCGGCCCACCACCAGGTCCTGGTTCTGGTACTGCAGCAGGCCGGCCACCTTGCCGCCACCCAGCGTGTTTTCGTCCAGCGTGCGCTTGATGCCGAAGTCCATGAAGCCGACGCTCGACCGCAGCGGGTCGGCTTCGTGCCGCAGCACCTGCAGCGTCACGCTGTCAGAACCCAGCACCAGCCGTTGACCGACGGCCGTGAACAGCCCGAGCGAGCCGTCGCTGGCTTCGATGCGCGTGACTTTCATCAACTGCGCCAGGTCGGAAATCATGCGCTCGCGCTCGTCCAGCAGGTCGTTGGGCACCTGCCCGCTGCCCTGCGTCATGGCGATCTTCAGATTGGACTGCGCCACCCCGCTGAGCAAGCCGTTGACATGCGCCACCATCGAATTCAACTCGGCGGTGACGCGCGCCTGAGAGTTGTCCATGCTGCCCGAAGCTTCGTCAAAGCGGCCGGCAAGGTCGCCCGCACGCGCCAGCACCACCTGCCGCGTGGCCAGGTCTGACGGGTTGCTGGACAGGTCGGACAGCGCCGACATCAATTCGCTGCTGGCGTGGCCCAGGCCCATTTCGCCGGGCTTGAACACGTTTTCCAGGTCCAGCAAATGTTGCAACCTTGACGCGTCCATGGCCGCCACCGACTTGGTGGCCGCCGCCTCGCGGGTCAGGAACTCGTCGTGCTGCCGCGTCACAGCTTCCACCTGTACACCGGTGCCGAAGTAGCCGCGCGCGGTGGGCAGCCCGTCGGACGTACGCAGTTCGACCTTCTGGCGCGAATACCCCTGCACGCTGGCGTTGGCGATGTTGTGGCTGGCGGTCTGCAGCGCAGCGTAGCTGGCCGACATGCCGCGTGCGCCCAGGCCCATCAAACTGTTGGTCATCTGCCGTGCTCCGGTTCAGGTCGGCACGCGCGCCGGCATCAGGCGACGAGGGAGCGTTGAAGCCGCAAGGTGGTGTTGATCACCCGGGACAGCTTGTCGGCGTATTCGGGGTCGGTGGCGTAACCGGCGCGCTGCATGTTCTGCGCGAACTTCACGCCACCGTCGCGGGTGCTGACACTGGCGGTCGGCGCTTGCTGCACACCCTTGAGCACGGCTTGGTAGCGCGGGCTTTTGCTCATCAGCTGGGCGTAGTCAGAGAACGACTCGGCGTAGCTGCCATAGGCGCGGAACTTGGCCATCACACGGGTGGCCTTGCCATTGATGAATTCGGTGGTGGGCACCTCGGCCACCGGCCCCTTCCACGCTGCGCCCGCCTTGATGCCGAAGAGGTTGTAGCTGGGCGCGCCATCGGTGTGCTTGATTTCCTTGCGGCCCCAGCCGGTTTCCAGCGCCGCCTGGGACACCATGAAACTGGCCGGTATGCCGGTGGAGGCTTCAGCTTCGCGCGCTGCACCCATGTGCTGCTGCACAAAGCCGGCGGCGCCGGTCTGCGGGATGCGCGTGGCCGGGGGCGGGCCTTGAAGCTTGGCCGACTGCAGCGGTGCTGGCGTGTTGTTGGCCGACCCCGTGGCCGGGATCGGGCCCGGGGCCATGCCCATTTGCCGTTCCAGCTGTTTCAGGATGGCTTCTGAAAGCCCGCCCGGCCGGCCGCTGATCTGCGTGGACAGCTGCTGGTCCAGCAGCTCGGTGCCCAGCTGCGTGCCGGCGTTGTCCAGCATGCCAGTCTGCTGCGTCGACAGGCGCATGGACTTGACCAGTTCACCCATGAACAGCGCTTCGAACTGCTTGGCGGCTTCACGCGCAGCACCCTGCGGGTCGGTGGTGGCCTGGGTCTTTAGCCCGTTGAGCGAACGCGCGTCCGCACCCAGCGCATTGACCGAAGTCGGTTTGATCAGCGACGGGTTGACGCTGACGACGGAATTGTTGGAATTGGAGAAGGGGGGCATTTAGAGAACCTCGATCTCGGCGCGCAGCGCGCCAGCGCTCTTCATGGCTTGCAGGATGGCCAGCAGGTCCATCGGCGTGGCGCCCAGCGTGTTCAGGGCTTTGACCACGTCGGTCAGCCGCACGCCAGCGGGCATCTGGATCAGCGCGCCGGGCTGCTGGTTGATGGCGATGTCGCTCTTCTCCGACTGCACCGTCTGGCCCTGGCCCAGCGCATTGGGCTGGCTGACCATGGGCGTGGTGCTGATGGTCACGGTCAGGCTGCCGTGGGCCACTGCACACGGCCCCAGGGTGACCGACTCGTTGACCACCACCGACCCGGTGCGGGCGTTGATGACCACGCGCGCTGCCGGCGTGGCCAGTTGCACCGGCAGGTTTTCAATGTCGGCCAGGAAGGCCACGCGGTCGCGCGCGGCCTGGGGCAGCCGCACGTTGATGGTGCGCCCGTCCAGCGCGGCGGCCGTTTCTGCACCTTTGGACTTGTTGATGGCGTCGACCACAGCGCGTGCGGTGGCGTAGTCGGCCGCCTGCAGGCCCAGCTGCAGCGAGTTGCCCTGCAAGGCCGCATTCGGAACGGCGCGCTCGACGCTGGCGCCGTCGGGCACGCGGCCGGCCGCCAGGTGGTTGATCTGCACCTTGCTGCCGTTGGCCGAAGCGCCCGCGCCGCCCACGATCAGGTTGCCTTGCGCCAGCGCGTACACCTGGCCGTCAGCGCCCTTCAGGGGCGTGGTGATCAGCGTGCCGCCGCGCAGGCTTTTTGAATTGCCAATGGACGACACCACCACATCCAGTGTCTGCCCAGGCTGGGCGAATGCTGGCAGCTGGGTGGTCACCATCACCGCGGCCACGTTGCGCAGCTGCATGCTGGCGCCGGGCGGCATGGTCACGCCCATCTGTTGCAGCACCGCGTTCATGCTCTGGCTGGTGAAGGGGGTCTGGGTGGTCTGGTCGCCGGTGCCGTCCAGGCCCACGACCAGGCCGTAGCCCACCAGCGCGTTGCTGCGCACGCCCTGCACGGCCGCCAGCTCCTTGATGCGGACGGTGGCACCCACGGGCGCTACGGCCGGTAACGGCACCGCGGCGGGGGTGCGCACCGCGGCCTGGGTCGGGGCTGCCAGGGCCAGCAAGGCGCAGGCGGCCACGGCCATGACGGCGGTCCAGAGGCTGGAATCGAGAGTCACGCGCAACAAGGCACCGACGGGGACGCGCAGGAACAGGGCCATGGTCAGGTCTAGATCGGCATGAGGTTGAGGAAGACACGCGCCAGCCAGCCCACAGCCTGGGCTTCGGCCTGCTGCCCGCGGCCGCGCTGTTCCAGCCTGACGTTGGCAATCTGGGCGCTCTGCACAGTGTTGCCGGTCTGGATGGCGCGCGGGTCCACCTGGCCCGAAAAGCGCAGCACGTCCACGTTCTGGTTCACGCCGATCTGCTTTTCGCCGGCAATCAACAGGTGCCCGTTGGGCAGCACGTCGCGCACCACCACCGTGATGGTGCCGCTGAAGTCGTTGCTGTTTTCGGTGCTGCCCTTGCCGGCAAAGGCGTTGCTGGACTTGGCGTCGGCCGTGGCGCGCGCGAAAGCCGCCGGGCTGACACCGGGCACGGCCGACACCGCACCGGTGAGCGTGCCGCTCTTGTCCAGTGAACTGGTGCTCTTCTGCGTGGCCGTCACCTTTTCGATGATGGCCACCGTCAGCGTGTCGCCCACCAGGCGTGCGCGGTGGTCTTCGAACAGCGGCCGGTAGGTGCTGGCGTTGTAGATGGCGCCGGGCGTGGCCGGCGTGGCAGCCACCGGGGGTGGCAGCACGGGCGCGGGTGTCTGCATGACCAGGCGCGGGTCATAAAGCGCGCAGCCGGGCAAGGCAATGGCCAGCAGCACCGCCCAGTCCCAGATCCAGCCACGGCACGGCTTTTCGTCGTTATGCATCACAGTTGGCCCAACCTTTGCAGCATCTGGTCCGACGTCTGGATGGCCTTGCTGTTGAGCTCGTAAGCCCGCTGCGTGGCGATCATCGACACCAGCTCTTCGACGATGTTGACGTTGCTGCCTTCAACAAAACCGCGCTGCAGAGCACCCCAGCCCGCGGTGCCGGGGGCACCGGTGTTGGCCGTGCCCGACGCGGTGGTCTCGCCGTAGAGGTTGCCGCCCTTGGATTCAAGACCCGCTGGGTTGACGAACGACGCCAGTTGCAACTGCCCCACCGTCTGCAGCCCGGTCTGGCCGCCAATGCTGACCGCAACCGTGCCGTCTTCAGAAATGTTCACCGCGGTGGCGTTGGCCGGCACCGTGATGCCGGGCAGGATGGTGTAGCCCGAGCTGGTGACGATGGCGCCGGTGTTGTCGAGCTGGAAGGCGCCGTCGCGGGTGTAGGCGGTGGAGCCGTCGGGCATCTGCACCTGGAAAAAGCCGTTGCCCTTGATGGCCACGTCCAGGTTGCCGCCCGTCTGCTGCATAGAACCCTGCGAGAAATTGCGCACCGAGGCCGCAACCTTCACCCCCAGCCCGACCTGCAAGCCCGTGGGCAGTTGCGACTGCTCCGACGTGGCTGCGCCAGCTGGGCGCAAGTTCTGGTACATCAGGTCTTCAAACAGCACGCCGCCGCGCTTGAAGCCGTTGGTGCCCACGTTGGCCAGGTTGTGCGAGATGGAGTCCAGCTTGGCCTGCTGGCCTTCCATACCCGTCTTGGCAATCCACAACGATCGGATCATGGCAGTCGCGTCCCTTCAACCTTCAGTGCTGAGACCGATCTTCTGCGGAACTGAAGGGTGTGCAGCAGCGGAAAAGCCGGGCGGCACAGGCGCTTATCGGGGCATGGCGCGCGGGGGGTGCGCAGCGCCTGTGACGGGTCAGCCGTCAGCCCGTTCCCAGCAGCTTGGCGGCGCCCTGTTCGCGCTGCTCAACGTCCTTCAGCATCTTCATCTGGTGCTCGAACTGGCGCGCTGCTGAAATCATGGCCACCATGGTCTCGATGGCGCTGACGTTGGAACCTTCCAGCGCGCCACTGGCCAGCCGGGCCGAAGGCTCGGCCTGCAGGTCGCCGCTGGTGGCCCTGAACAAACCGTCGGTGCCGCGGTCCAGCGGCGTTTCCGGCACCACCAGCTTCAGGCGCCCGGCCTGCTGGGGCCGCGCCGAACCCACGGTGGTGCTGATGCTGCCGTCGCTGGCGATCTCGACCGTGGCGTTGGCGGGCAGCGTGATGGGCCCGCCGTCACCCAGCACGGGCAGGCCCGACAGCGTGACCAGCTGGCCTTCGGCGTTGACCTGCATCGCACCCGACCGCGTGTAGGCCTCGGCGCCGTCGGCGCCCTGCACCGCCAGCCATGCGTTGCCCTGCATGGCCACGTCCAGCGGCCGGCCGGTGGTCTGCACCGGGCCCGGCCGGCTGTCGTGGCCAATCGTCGATTCCAGCGCGTACACGCGCGTGCTGGCGCCATCGCCCCGCACCGGCACGGCGCGGAAAGCCTGCATCTCGGCGCGAAAGCCGGTGGTCGACACATTGGCCAGGTTGTTGGCCAGCGAATCCTGGCGCTGCAACGAGGCCTTGGCTCCGGCCATTGACAAGTAGACAAGCCGGTCCATGACCGTGTGCCCTGCGCTTCAGTGCGCCGCTTAGCGCAGGCTGACCAGCGTCTGCAGCACCTGGTCCAGCGTCTTGATGGTCTGCGCATTGGCCTGGTAGCTGCGCTGCGCGGTGATCATGTCGACCAACTGCTTGGTCAGGTCGATGTTGGACTCTTCCAGAGCCCCGGACTGCAGCACGCCGCGGCTGCCACCGCCGGGTTCGCCCACCACCGGGTCGCCGCTTTCGTAGGTGCGCAGCCAGCCGTTGTTGCCGCTGGGCTGCATGCCCTGCGGGTTGCGGAAGGTGGCCAGCTCCACCTGCCCAGCGGGCTTGGACTGGCCGTTGGAGTAACGCGCCATGATCACGCCGTTGCGTTCCACGCCAATGCCCACCAGCAGGCCTGCGGTGAAACCGTCCTGAGAGATGTTGGTAGGGCCAAAGGGCACGCCGTACTGCGTGGCACCGCCGAAATTCAACTCCACGCCCAGCACGGGCAGCGTGTTGGTGCCGTCCACGGTCGTGGTGGCGGGCACGTCGAGCGACACCACGCCCGCAGGCGACGTGACCGTGCCGCCGTCTGACGAGAAAACCACGGTGACGATGGGCTGCGGGTCGGTGGGTGTACCGCCCACCGTGACGCCATTGGCTGTGGCAAAGACCTTCCACGTGTCTTCAGCAGACTTCTGGAAGTAGTAGGTCATGGAAATTTCCTGACCCTTGGCGTCGTAGATCGTCAGCCCGGTGGCGTTGTTGAAGGTCTCGATGTCGGCGAAGTTGATCATCGGTGAGCCCACAGGCGCGGTGGCCTCGGCCCGCGCGTCCAGGTTCAGTTCCAGGTCCAGCTTGGCGGTGGCCTGTGGGCTGACACCCGCTGTGGGCAGCTTCAGCGGTACAGCCACGCCAGGCTGGATGGCGCCGTTGTTGTCAGCCATGTAGCCCATCAGGCGCCCCTGTGCGTTGTTGACGATGAAACCGTCGCGGTTGACCTTGAACTGGCCGTTGCGGGTGTAGACGACGCGGTTGGCGCTTTCCTGCATCTGGAAGAAGCCCGCGCCGTTGATGGCCACGTCCATCGGGTTCTCGGTGGTCGATATGTTGCCTTGCGAGAACTGCTGCGCCACGGCGGCCACGTTCACGCCAATACCCACCGCGGTGTTGCCGCCACCGCCCAGCGCGTTGGCGTACACGTCGGCAAATTCGGCCCGCGCGATCTTCGTACCGAAGGTGTTGGCGTTGGCAATGTTGTTGCCGATGATGTCGAGGTTCTTGCTGGTGGCATTGAGACCGGAAACACCTTGCTGGAAGCTCATGGAAAGTCCTTCAGTGGGGAAATCAGTTGAAGCCCTTGACGTCGCCGTAAGCGACCTGGCCGCTGTGTGTGGTTTCCAGCATCAGCCCGGTGCTGCTGGGGTGAACGGCCTGTACACGGTCGCGCATCAGCGGCGTGCTCTGCACGGTCTCAATGCCCTTGGTAGCCTGCACGCGGAAGCGGTAGCCATCACCGTCGGGCTGGCCGCTGGGGTTCCAGTTGAAGCTGTGGTTGCCGGGGCCCTTCACGCCCAGGTTCAGCGTGTCCACCACGCGGCCGGCGGCGTTCACCACTTCCACCTTCACGCCGTCGGCGGTGGACTCCAGCTCGAAGCCGGCCGCGCCCTTGCCGTCGGCCAGCGTGATGCGGTTGCCCTTGACGGTGACGTCGTGCCCGACCAGCGAAGCCCCGGTCAGCGCCTGCAACTGCACGAACTGGCTGTTCAGGCCCTGCACGGTGGTGTTCAGCTGCTGGATGCCGTTGACCGTGTTGATCTGCGCCATCTGGCTGGTGATCTGCGCGTTGTCCAGCGGGTTCAGCGGGTCCTGGTTCTGCAACTGCGTGACCAGCAGCTTCAGGAACCGGTCGGCGCTGGCCGTGTCGTTGGCGGTGGTGGGAGTGGCCGCCTTGCCGTTCAGCGCCAGGAAGCGCGTGTCGTTGGTGATGCCGGCCGCAGTGGCGGCACTGCCTATGGAATTGGTGGCCATGCGGTTCCCGGGTTTCAGTTCTGACCGATTTGCAGCGTCTTCAGCAGCAGGCTGCGCGCCGTGCTCATGACTTCGATGTTGTTCTGGTACGAACGCGAGGCCGCCATCATGTTGACCATCTCCTCGACGGCGTTGACGTTGCTGTAGGTGACGTAGCCCTCGGCGTCGGCGCTGGGGTGCTTGGGGTCGTGCACACGTCGGCCAGGGCTGGCGTCTTCGGTGACCGTGGCCACCTTCACGCCCGCCGTTGCGTCGCGCTGGCCGGTGGTTCCCAGCGCGGTGGTCTGGAACACCACCTGCCGCGCCTTGTAGGCGCTGCCATCGGGCCCGGCCACGGTGTCGGCATTGGCCAGATTCGAAGCCACCACGTTCAGGCGCTGGCTCTGCGCGCTGATGGCGCTGCCGGCGACGTCGAAGATGCGGAACATGCTCATGGGGTTCTCCGCTGTCAGCTCTGGTTGGCGCTCTTCATCGCGTCTTGCAGCGTGCGCACGCTGCCATTGATGAACCGCAGCGTGGCCTCGTACTTCACGGCGTTGTCCACGAAGGCACCGCGCTCGCGGTTCATGTCCACCGTGTTGTTGTCCAGTTGCGTCTGGTGCGGTTGTGCATAGTTCAGCGCGGGCTGGGCGCGGCCGCTGGGTGTCATCACGTCGCGGGCAATGCCCGTGCCCAGGGCCTCGCCCAGGCCTGCGCCGCTGCTGTCTGCGCCCGCGCTGCCAGAGGTGGCATTGCGCAATGCAGTGGCGAAGTCGAAGTCGCGCGCCTTGAAGCCCGGCGTGTCGGCGTTGGCGATGTTGCCGGCGATCACCCGCTGCCGCTCGGCCCTGAGCGCCAGGGCCTGACCTTGAAACTCCAGCGCAGCGGTGAGTCGGGGAATCATGCGGTGCTCCTGTCGCGGTGCCTGCCCGCTGCTGGCGGGTGAACCCGGGTGTCCATGGGCAGCGAAGTCGTCATTCTGGGCAGCAGGTCAGCACGAATGAGCCCGATAAAGGGCTGCCTTCGGGCCCATTTCCGAACCCCGTTACAGGCAGGCGCCGATACATTGGCACGGTGGAACATGCCTACCGCACCGGCCATGGCAACTGCCGTGGTGACAAACCCGCCCAGCGCACAACAACGCGGCGGCGGCTTGCGCGCGCTGGCGTGCTGGCTGTTGTTACAGCCGCGGGCACGGCTGCGCTGCCTGCGGCGTGGGCCCAGCCAGTGGCCAGCCCCGCAGCCGCCATCACCGCCCAGCCGGCCGCCCTGGCCGCCCTGCCCCCAGGCCTGGTGGAACAGGCGTTGGCCCTTTCCAAGCAGGCTGCACAAGCGGTGGCATCACCGCAGGCGCGCGTGGTCGTCACCGCCGGTGCGCCCGACAGCCGGCTGAAGCTGGCGCCGTGTGCGGCCGCTACGGCAAGCCTGGCGCCCGGCGTGGCCGCCTGGGGCGCTTCGCGGGTGAACCTGCGTTGCACCCAGGGTGCCAGCTGGAGCGTCCAGCTGCCGGTGAAGGTGCAGGTTTTCGCGCCGGCCGTGGTGGCGCGCATGGCGCTGGCTTCAGGTACCGCCCTGGCGGCCGATCTGCTGACCATGGCCGAAGTGGACTGGGCCGCGCACGCGGCGGCACCATCAGCGAACCAGCGTCAACCAGGCGCTGTGGCGTTGTTCAACGCCACCGCAGACCTGGCTGCGCGTCAACTGGCCCGGCCGCTGCAGCCCGGTGCACCGGTGCGCAGCGCTGACCTGCAGACCCGCCAGTGGTTTGGCGCCGGCGCTGTGGTCAGCGTGGTGGCCGTCGGCAACGGGTTTTCAGTGGTGGCCGAAGGCCAGGCGCTGTCGCCCGGGCTGGAAGGCCAACTGGTGCGTGTGCGCACCGAAGGCGGCCGCGTGGTTGCCGGCCAGGCCACGGGTGAACGCCAGGTGGAGGTGCGGCTGTGAACGGCCTGACTGTTGCCACCGTACCGTCTGGGTATGACCCTCGTGAAAAAAATCTCAATTCAGCTCTAAAGTCAGGCTCGAGGCATTCCGATACTGCCTTCATGAAGATGTTTCAGCCAGGCAGTGATGCACCTGACAGGAGTCCACAATGAAGATCGGCCCACTTGACAACAAGCCCGCTGTTTCGGCCACGACCCCCGAACGCAAATCGGCGGCGCCGCCTGCGGCAGGCGGCACCGAGGCCAGCACCACGGTCAAGCTGTCGCCAGCAGCAGCCGTGCTGGCCAAACTCAGCGCAGACCCGGCGTTTGACACCGCCAAGGTGGAGCGCATTGCGCAGGCCATCCGCGACGGCAAGTTCGAAGTCAATGCCGATGCCATCGCCGACAAGTTGATCGAAAACGCCAAGGAACTGCTGGGCCGCAAGCCCAGTTAGTCGCGGGCGGCAAAGCCGCCGCCTCCCTCTGCACTGCCTGCATTGCCGTACATGCCCCCTGCCCCGATTGACCGCCGCCCCGCTCCGCCGTTGGCCACGCTGGAACAACCGCTGTTGCGGGTTGAAGAGCGCCTGATGGACTTGGGCCTGGCATTGCGGCAGCGCGATGCTTCTGCTGTGGACCGCGTGGCCAGCGAGTTGCATGCTGCACTGGCGGCGGCCGTAGACCACTTTGCACATGCTGCCAAACACGGTGGCGTGCCGCCGGTGCTGCGCCACCGCCTGGCGCTGGCCGGCGGCCAGGTGGCCGCGCAGCGTGAAGCCCTGGCCCGCGCCACGGCTTCGCTGGACCGCGCCATCGAAGTGCTGATTCCCGACGCCGCAGCCGAGCACAACCCGCTGTACGGCGCGGGCGGCAACACCGCGCGCAGCAATTCCCGCGGCGGGCTGCTGGCCTGACGGCCCGGCGCTGACTACCGCCCGCAGGTCAACCGGCGCGGCGCCACCCCAAAGAAAAGGGCCTCTGCGAAGAGGCCCATGTCGTTTGCGGCGGGTGTTGGCGCCGGCGCGGTGTGGGTGGCGAACAGGCGGCGCGTGGGCGGCGGGCCGCTGTCCCGGGGCCCGCGGGCCCTAGAACTTGAAGGCCAGCCGCAGGCCGCCCCAGTGCCGACCGTCCACCACGATGGGTGCGGCCGCTTCCTTCAGCACGACAAAGTTGCCGCCGCCCATGTCGCGCCGGTAGGTCTGCAGCAGAAAGCGGCGCTGGTTGCGCGCCGACGCCAGCCCCGTGCGGTCGTTGAAGATGCGCCGGTTGCGGCAGTTGGCCGTGTTCCACACCAGCTCGCCCGGCCGCTGCGCCAGGTTGTAGCGCTGGTTGTGGCAGGGGATGTACCCGTTGCGGTCGGCCGCGATGCAGAACACCACCTTGTCGGTGAAGGTCAGCATGCGTTCCTGCACCTCGGGCAGCAGTCTTTCTGCCAACGCGACGAAGCGTGTCATGTGCTGCTGCGGTGCGGTGCCGGCGATCTCGATGTACTGCTCGTCAAACAGGTCCTGCGCCGAAATGGCGCGTGATTGCAGCGCGTTCTGCAGCAACTGCGCCACCTCGACCGCGGCTTCCTGCGCGGCGGCGATGTAGGGCGTGTCGTCGGTCTGCACGCCGGCCTCGGCCACCGATTCGATGAGCTGCTCGGAGATGGTGAGAAAGGTGTCGGTGCGCGCCAGCGTGACGCCGATCAGGTCGCTGCTGCGGCGCATGGCGCGTTCGATGTCGGCCATGCGGCCGGCCAGGCTTTCACACAGGCCACTGCTGGTTTCGCTGGCCTTTTGCATGCGCAGCACGCCTTGGGTCACCTCGGTCAGCGTGTGGTGCAAGCGACTGCCCGCAGCGCCCGGCGCGGTGCGCGAACGCTCGCGCGTGAATTCGCGTGCCAGCACGGCGATGCGTTCGTCCAGGCTGATCACCGTGTCCATGATCGACTTGGAAGACGACTCCACGCGCGTGGCCAGGTCCTTCACCGCGTCGGCCACAACGGCAAAGCCGCGGCCCGACTCACCAGCTCGCTTGGCCTCCACGGTGGCGTTGAAGGCCACCAGGCGCGTCTGCAATGCGATCTGCGTGATCTGCTGCGCCGCGTCAGACACCTGGCGCAGGGTCTTCACCACCGCCACCACTTCCGAGCCGGCCGCGTCCACCGCATCACCCACCAGCTCTGCCGACTTGCGGCCGTTGGCGGCTTCAACACCAATGGCCTTCTGCGAGCGCATCACCTCCTGCAGTTGCTCGCCCAAGGCCAGCACGGCCTGGCCTTGGGCGCCGGCTGCGTTGCGGGTGTCGTCCAGCGCACCCCGCACTTCGGCCGCCTCGCGCCCCAGCGTGGAGGCCTGGCGCGCCAGCTGCGTCACCAGGCCAGCCGAAGCTTCACCGGCCTGCGTGGCCCCGGGCGCTGCAGCCAGCGCGGGCTGGGCGTTCAACAGCTTCGGAGCCGACGGGGGTGCGCCGCGCAAACGGGCCAGGGATGCAAACATGGCGGGGTTCTCTTGTGCAACGGAAAGTGGCGGTGCGGGTTGCTGCAGCGCCCGCCGTTTACCACTGGCGCAGGCGGGTGCGCAGACGGGCGATGGACTGGCTGTGCAACTGGCAGACGCGGCTTTCGGTGACACCCAGCACGGCTGCGATTTCCTTCAGGTTCATGTCGTGTTCGTAGTACATGCTCATCACGTACTGCTCGCGTTCGGGCAAGTTCTTGATGGCCTCCACCAGGGCTTCGCGCATGCGCTGGTCCTGCAGGCGCGCCACGGGGTTGGCGTCTTCGTCCAGCACGTGGCGGTCCAGGTAGTCGTCGTCGCCGTCGTCGCCGCTCATGTCTTCCAGGTAGATGAGCTGCGTGCCGCGCACCTTGCCCAGCAGCTCCTGGTATTCGGCCAGCGGCAAACCCATCTCCTTGGCGATCTCGCCTTCATGCGGTGCGCGGCCCAGGCGCTGTTCCAGCTTGTGCACCGCTGTTTCGATGCTGCGCTGGTGGCGCCGGTCGCCACGGCTCATCCAGTCGTTGCCGCGCAGTTCGTCCAGCATGGCACCGCGGATGCGCTGGGTGGCGAAGGTCTCGAACTGCACACCCTGGTTGGAGTCGAAACGCGTCAGCGCGTCGCTCAGTCCGATCATGCCCACCTGGATCAGGTCGTCCACCTCCACGTTGGCCGGCAGCTTGGCAATCATCTGGTGCGCCAGCCGCCGCACGAGCGGGCTGTATTGCTTGAGCAGCGCGCCGGCATCGAGTTGTCCTTTGGCGGTGTACATGTGGTCTGCCTCTGTCAGTATGCGGTGTGGTTCTGGAACGGGTCGGCAACAGCAGGCGCCCAGGCCTGGTCTGCCATGCCTTGCGGCATGCCACGCAACGAAGCAGGGTTCGCGCTGGCCGGGGGGCGGGTTCGGGGTGCGGCGCTGTCGCTGCGCCGGCGGGCCTGGAAGTCGGCGTCAGGGCCGGTCTCGAAGCTCAGCTGCCCGTGCAGCAGGTGCAGCAGCGACGCTTCAGCTGGCGCGTCGGCCCGCAGCGCAGGGTCGGCCAGCGCACAGTTGCGCAGCACCGCGCCCAGGAACTGGTCGGCACAGCCCGACAGGCTGCTGGCGATGGACGAAAGCCGGGGCGACTGGCTTGAAGCTGCCAGCAACAGGTCGTAGGTCATCAGGCCGCAACGCTGCACCAGCATCTTGCAGCTGCCGTAGGCGTGCTTCAGGCTTTCGGGGTCGTCGGCCGCCAGCAGCACAGGCCGGGCGCTGCGGCGCTTCAGCACGCGCGCCAGGTCCAGTGATTCGGCATGCAGCACGATGACGTCGGCCTGCGGCCACGCGGTCTGCAGCGCGTCGATGAAAGACGACGCGCAGCCTCGGGTGTCCACGTACTGCAGCGGCAGTTGGCGCGCCGGCAGGTAGGCCACCGTGGGCGAGATCATTTCGATGCACGGCGCCAGGTCCACCCGGGCCAGTTCCGGCGGCGGGGGTGCGCTGGCAGCAGCGTCCACCACCAGCACCTGGCGGCCCAGTCCGGACAGCACCTCGGCCAGACGGTCCAGCAGCGAAGCCGGGTGGGCCAGGTGCGGGTTGGCCGCCAGCGGCAGCAGCCGCAGTGCACGCGTCGCGAACATGCGGCGCAGGCCGTCGGCCTGGTCCAGCGGCATGTGGGGCGACGAGGCGTAGAAATCGGGCATGGGCGGCGTCAGGCGTGTGCGCTGATCGTGGGCACCACCGGCGCCGTCACGGGCATGCTGGCGAAGATGAGATTGACTTCGTTGTCGCTGACCTTCCACGCCGGGCTGCCGCCACCGCGGAAGGCGCGCTGCACCAGGGCGTTGGCCGACAGGCGGTGCCAGTCTTCTGGAACGCGCTGGCCATTGGCCACGGCCACCACCTTCAGCTTGTGGCGCACCATGGAATCCAGCGCCGGCCCCAGCTTCAAGGCTTCGTCCAGCTTGGACAGCACCACGCCGCTGCAGCTTTGCGCCGCATAGGCCGCCAGCTGGTCTTCGATGGTCTCGCCCTGGGCCGATGCATTGATGACCAGCAGCCGCTTGATGGCGCTGTGCGACACCATTTCCAGCAGTTCACGGGTGCGGCTGTCGCGCTGCGCCATGCCGGCGGTGTCGATGAGCACCATGCGCTTGCCCGACAGCAGGTCCAGCAGGTCTTCCAGCGAAGCACGGTCGTGCGCGGTGTGCACCGGCACACCCAGGATGCGCCCGTAGGTGCGCAACTGTTCCTGCGCGCCCACGCGGTAGGCGTCCAGCGTCACCAGGCCCAGGTTGCTGGCGCCGTGCCTGGCGGCAAAGGCCGCTGCCAGTTTGGCCGTGCTGGTGGTCTTGCCCACGCCAGTGGTGCCGATCATCGCGTAGATGCCGCCCTGCTCTTCCAGGGTGGCGTCGCGCTCGGCGGTTTGCAGGTTGCGTTCCAGCACGCTGGCGGCCCAGCCCAACTCGTCCACGTCGGCCGGCAGGCCGTCGACCAGACGGCGAATCAGGCCGGGCGAAAAGCCGACGTCCAGCAGCCGCTGCGCCAGGTGCGCCTGGCGCGGCTGGCGTTGCAGTTTTTCCATGAAGGCCAGCGCACCGAAGCGCTGTTCGATCAGCCCGCGCATCGAACGCAGTTCGCTCATCATCTCGACCTGCTGGCGCTGCGGCGCACTGTCGGCCGTGGCGCGTGTTGGCGCCGCGGGGGGTGCCACAGCGGCCACGGTGGCGGGCAGCGCAATGGCGTCGGGCTCCATCGTCGCGGGCCGCGCGGCCAGGTCGTGCAGCGACAGTTCTTCGTGCAGCACCGGCAGGTTGCGCTCGTCGATGGCCAGGGCCTGGCGGTGGCTGGAAATCAGGCGCTTGCGCGCGGTTTCGATGGGCGACACCGCGCTGGGCGGGCGTACGGCCTGGGCGCTGGCTTCGGCGGCCATCTCGGCCTCGCGCCGCTTCAGCATGCGCTGGCGCACGTATTCCTGGAACGACAGCGTGCTCATCTCCAGCGCCTTCACGTCGCTCTGCACCGAAGCCGGCTGCCGGCCCGCGGGCTGCGCGCCGCGGCCGCTGCCCATTGCGGGCTCCGGGGGCTGCGCCCGCGCAGGTCTGGCCGCCGCGCGCCGCGGTGGTTCTTCATCTTCCGTGGCCCATTCGGGCTGGGCCGCGGGCGCTGGCTCCAGCGAAGGCTCGCGGCGCTGGCGCAGCGCACTGGCGGCCCAGGCCGGCAATACCGAGGCCGGCGCCTGGCGGATGGCGGCCGCAATGCGGGCCGATGCCGGACGCTCGGGCGACGTCCAGCCGGCCGCGGATGCGGGCCGGTCGGCAGCCGGTGCGCGCGCAACGGGCGGCGGTGCCACGGGTGCAGCGGCGCCCACGCGTTCCAGCTGCATCACGCTTTCGCTGGCCATGGCCACCACTTCCACGCCTTCGGGGCAGGGCCGGGTGGACATCACCACCGCGTCGTCGCCGAATTCCAGCTTCACCAAAGCCAACGCCTCGCGTGATGTGCGGGCAGTGAATCGCTTGACGTTCATGGCGTACCTCCGATGATCGAACCGATCCGGATCGAGTGGGTTTCAGGTATCTCGCTGTGGCCCAGCACCTTCAGGCGCGGAGCCGCGCGTTTCAGCAGCCGGGCCAGGGGGGCGCGAATCATGTCGGGCACCAGCAGGCAGGCCGGCAGCCCCAGGTCTTCCTGGCGCCGCGCGGTGTCGGCGGCGCTCTTGCTCAGCGTGTCGGCCACGCCAGGGTCCAGCGCCGCACCGTGCGGTGAATTCAGTGCCTGCGTAACAAGCCGTTCCAGGTCGGGGTCGAGTGCAATCACGTCCAGTTCCTTCACCGCGCCGTAGATCTGCTGCACGATGGCCGGCGCCAGGTGCACGCGGATGCGCCGCGCCAGTTCCAACGGCTCGGTCACCACCGAGGCGTGCTCGGCAAGGCATTCAACGATGGAGCGCATGTCGCGGATGTGCACACCCTCTTCCAGCAGCAGTTGCAGTACGCGTTGCAGAGAGGCGATTCCGACCATCTTGGGTACGACGTCTTCAATCAACTTGGGTGCCAGCTTGGTGACATGCTCGACCAGGCTTTGCGTCTCCACGCGGCCCAGCAGTTTTGCGGCATTGACCTGCATCAAGTGTGAAAGATGGGTCGCCACCACGGTGGCGCAATCAACCACCGTAAACCCACTCATTTGGGCCAACTCCTTGTGGCGCTCTTCAATCCACACCGCAGGCAGGCCGAAGGCCGGGTCGGTGGTCTTGGCGCCGGGCAGTTGCTGCTGCACCGAGGCCTTCACGCCACCCGGGTTGATGGCCAGAAACAGACCCGGCATGGCCTCGCCCTCGCCCACCACGGCGCCGCGCAGCGTGACGCGGTAGTTGCTGGGTTTGAGTTCCACCAGGTTGTCGCGGATGTGCACCGGCGGCGGCAGGAAGCCCACGTCCTGTGCAAACTTCTTGCGCACGCCCTTGATGCGCGCCAGCAGGTCGCCCTGCCGCGTCTTGTCCACCAGCGCGATCAGGCGGTAACCCACTTCCAGCCCCAGCGTGTCCACCGGGGTCAGGTCGTCCCAGCTCGCTTCGGGGTTCACGGCGGGCACCACCTCGGCCGCACTGGACTCGGGCTGCTGGCTGCGCAGGCGGTTGCGCTTGTGCAGCTGCCACGCCATCAAGGCCAGCGCCGAACCCACCAGCATGAACACGAGGTGCGGCATGCCCGGCACCACGCTGAGCATGCCGATGATGCCGGCGGCCACGCCCAGCGCCTGCGGCGAGTCAAACACCTGGCCGCGGATCTGCGTGCCGATGTCCTGTTCCTTGCCCACGCGAGAAACCACCATCGCCGCGGCCACGGAAATCAGCAGCGCCGGTATCTGCGCCACCAGCGCATCACCCACCGCCAGCGTGACGTAGGCGGTGGCGGCTTCACCCGCGGCCATGTTGTGGCTGGCCATGCCGATGGCAAAGCCGCCCACCATGGTGATGAACAGGATCAAAAGGCCGGCCATGGCGTCGCCGCGCACGAACTTGCTCGCACCGTCCATGCTGCCGAAGAAGTCGGCTTCTTCCGCCACTTCGGCGCGGCGCTGGCGCGCCACCTTTTCGTCGATCAGGCCGGCGTTCAGCTCGGCGTCGATGGCCATCTGCTTGCCCGGCATGGCGTCCAGCGCAAACCGGGCACCCACCTCGGCGATGCGCTCCGCACCCTTGGTGACGACGACGAAATTGATGACCACCAGGATGGCGAACACGATCAGGCCGACGCCGAAGTTGCCGCCGATCAGGAAGTGGCCGAAGGCCTCGATCACCTGGCCGGCCGCACCGGGCCCGTTGTGGCCGTCCATCAGCACCACGCGCGTGGAAGCCACGTTCAGCGACAGGCGCAACAGCGTCGTCACCAGCAGCACCGTGGGCAGCGCCGCGAAGTCCAGCGGCTTGACCATTTGCGACGACACCATCATCACCACCAGCGCCAGCGCGATGTTGAAGGTGAACAGCAGGTCCAGCATGAAGGGCGGCAGCGGCAGCACCATCATCGCCAGCATCATGACCACGAAGGTCGGCAGCACCAGCGCCTTCACGGCCTGGGCGCGCGGGCCGCCGGCCGGGCCCATGACGCGGTTGGCCCATTGCAGCAGCGGGTTCATTGCTCAGGGCCCTGGTTGCGGGCCGCGGCGGCGGTTTCCTGCGCCGGGTCCATGTCGGGAGGCACGTCGGGTGTGGGGGCGGGCATGGAAACCCGGCGGCCCGCAGCCATGGCTTCGCGCAGCTGGAACACCCAGGCCAGCACCTGCGCCACGGCGCCAAACAGGCGTGCGGGCACCTCGGCGTCCAGTTCGGTGTGTGCATACAGGGCACGCGCCAGCGGCGGCGCCTGCAACACCGGCACGCCATGCTCGCGTGCCAGGTCGCGGATGCGCAGCGCCACCAGGTCGGCGCCCTTGGCCACCACGCGCGGGGCGGCCATGGTGGCGTCGTCGTACTTCAGCGCCACGGCATAGTGGCTCGGGTTCATCACCACCAGGTCGGCGGTGGGCACCTTGGTCATCATGCGGCGGGTGGCCATCTCGCGCATGCGGGCGCGCATCTGCTGCTTCACCTGCACGTTGCCTTCCACGTCCTTCGTTTCCTGCTTGAATTCCTGCACGCTCATGCGCAGGCGCTGCATCAGGCGGAAACGCTGCAGCGGCACATCCACCAGCGCAAACAGCGCCAGCAGGGCAGCCACGGGCGCCATGCCTTTCAACACCAGGTCGCCCGCCTTGGGCAGCGCCGCCGGCAGGGGCATGGCCAGCAGGTTGGCAAACTCGGCCCAGCGTGAATGCAGCACCCAGCCGCCCAGCCCGGCCAGCAGCAGCGCCAGGAGGCAAGCCTTCAGGGTGTCGCCCAGCTGCTGGCCGGAAAACACACGGCCCAGGCCGGCGATGGGGTTCAGTTTCGAAAACGTGGGCTGCAGCGGCTGCAGCGTGAAGTTCCAGCCGCCCGCCAGCACGCCGCTGGCCGCGGCCAGCACCCAGACCAGCGCCGCCAGCGGCAGCAGCAGCATCAGCATGTGGCCACCCAGTTCGGCCAGCCGGCCCATCATGCCCGTGGGTCGTGCCAGCAGCGTGGCGTCGAACCGCAGACCGGCCTTCAGCAGCCCACCCACACCGGCCAGCACGTCGGCGGCGACAAAGGCGATCAGTGAGAAACCGAGCACCAGCACCGCAAAGTGGCTGAGGTCGCGCGAACGCGCGACCTGGCCGTCGTCACGCGCCTTGCGTATGCGGCGTTCACTGGCGGGTAGTTTCTTGTCTTGTGCGCTGTCGGCCATGGGCTTGCGGTTCCGCCCGGGCCCCGTTCAAGCAAGCGCCGCAGCGCGCGGCGACAACCATTGCAAGAACAAAAAGGGCCCCTCGGAAGGAGCCCTGCGATGGTGCCGCCAGCAGCGCCTGCACTTGAGCGCAATTAGCGGCGGCTTGACCCGCGTTTTCTCACAGCATGGCGCTGCAGGGCAGAAACGCCTAGAAGCCCAGGCTGGCCAGCAGGTCGTCCACCTCGCCCTGCGAAGACACGACGTCGGTGCGCCCTTCGGCATTCACCACCGGGCCGCTGAGCAGGCTGGCGTCGACCTTGTCACGGTGTTCCGGGGGCACCACCTGCACCAGCAGCTTCAAGAGGCTGTCTTCCAGGTCGTTGGCCAGCACCAGCACCTTGGCCACCACCTGACCGGTGAGGTCGTGGAAGTCCTGCGCCATCATGATGTCGGTGAGGTGGTCGTCGATCCTGCGCGTGCGCGCTTCCACGTCCTGCACGAACTGGTGCACCGCACCGCTGGCCACGGCCTTTGCGGGGTCGGCGGTGATCTCGTCTGCAATGGCCTTGGCGGCGGCGCTGATGGCTGCGTGGTCGGCCTTGGCCTGGTCCACCGAGTTCAGCACCTTGTTGGCGGCCTGCGCGGTTTTCTCGGCGATGTAGCTCAGCCGGCTGCGGGCGTCGGGCAAGCCGTCGGTGGCCATCTGCAGCTTGGGCATCACGCCCAGTTGGGTCAGCGTGTCGTGCAACATGCGGGTGAGCGATCCAATCTGGTGAAACACCTCGTCGGGCGCAGCGCTGGCGGGCGGCTGCAAGGTGGCTGCGCTGTCCATCTTCATGGCTGTGTCCGGTCATGGTTGGGGGGCGGAAGGGCGCGCCTGGGGCCCGCGGTGAGCTTCATGCGACGGCCGTCAGCTTCTGCATGATCTTCTGCACCTTCTCTTCAAGGGTGGCCTTGGTGAAGGGCTTGACGATGTAGCCGGCGGCACCCGACTGCGCGGCCAGCACGATGTCTTCCTTGCGCGCCTCGGCCGTGACCATCAGCACCGGCAGGTGTTTCAGGGCTTCGTCGGCCTTGATGGCCTTGAGCAGGTCAAAGCCATTCATGTTGGGCATGTTGATGTCGGACACGACGAAGTCGAACTTGCCCGCCTTCAGCGTGGCCAGGGCAATGGCGCCGTCTTCGGCCTCTTCGACGTTGGTGCAGCCCATTTCCTTGAGCAGGCCCCGCACGATGCGACGCATGGTGGAAAAGTCGTCGACGACGAGGAATTTCATGTCGGAGCTGTTCATGCGTGCAGACCTCTGTCAGGTGGCTCGGGAATGGGAATGGGAATGGGGCGTCGTGACCACGAAGACCCGCTATCGGGTCGGCGCGGGCCGACTTGATGCCGGCGGGCCTGACGCAGGCGCCGGGGTCGTGGCTTCGGTCTCGGAAGGCGGCTGGTTGGCACCCGCGCGGAAGACGTTGTCTTCGGCCTCGCGCGTCATGACGATGATGCTGATGCGCCGGTTGGTAGGCGCCGTGGCGTCGGTGCGGTCAAAGGGGTTGCTGGCCGCCAGGCCTTGCACGCGCAGCACCTGCTCTTCAGGCAGGCCGCCGGCCAGCATTTCGCGGCGCGACGCGTTGGCGCGGTCTGAACTCAGTTCCCAGTTGCTGTAGCCACGCTCCCGGCCCTCGGCCGTGCCCGGGAACGGCACCGCGTCGGTGTGGCCTTCCAGCGTCAGGCGGTTGGGCACCTCGGCCAGCACCGAACCCACCTCGCGCAGCAGGTCGCGCATGTAGGGCTGCACCACCGCGCTGCCGCTGGCAAACATCGGGCGTTGTTCCTGGTCGATGATCTGGATGCGCAGGCCATCCACCGTCATGTCCAGGCGAATCTGTGCGCTCAGGCCGGCCAGCTTGTTGTTCTGGTCCAGGCGTTCCTGCACCTTGCGCTGCAGGTTTTCCAGCCGCGCCACTTCGGCGCGCTTCTGTTCGTCTTTCAGCTGGTGCAGGTTGACCGAGCTGCGCTTGGCGTCGATGTCGCCGCGCTTGACCTGGCCGGTGCTGCGCGTCAGGTCTTCACCGCCGCCCTTGACGACGTGTGAAGAGTCGCCAGAACCCGAGCCACCGCTCATTGCCACCTTCAGCGGTGAAGCGAAGTAGTCGGCAATGCCTTTCTTGTCGCCGTCGGTGGTGCTGCCCAGCAGCCACATCAACAGGAAGAAGGCCATCATGGCCGTCACGAAGTCGGCATAGGCAATCTTCCAGGCACCACCGTGAGCGGCATGGCCGTTCTTCTTGATGCGCTTGATGATGATCGGTTGAAGCTTTTTAGCATCACCAGACATTTCTTACCCCCCCCGAAAAGGCTTCGCCGTCTCCCTCCCAGGGGGGCGGCCCCTCGCGGCCCGGCGAAGCCGGTTCCGCGGGGTCCACTGGAAGTCGGCTTGGCTTCGCCAGCCGTGGAGCATTCAGCGCCAACTTCACTTCTTCTTGACGTGCGCTTCAAGCTCGCTGAACGTGGGGCGGGCGCCCGACAACAGCACCTTGCGGCCGAATTCGATGGCCACCTGGGGCGCGTAGCCCTGCATGCTGGCCAGCAGCGTGGTCTTGATGCACAGCAGTTCCTTGCTGGCTTCTTCGGTCTTCTGCTCAAGCAGGCCGGCCAGGGGTTCGGCCACTGCGTAGGCCAGCAAGATGCCCAGGAAGGTTCCCACCAGGGCCGAGCCGATCATGCCGCCCAGCACGGCCGGGGGCTGGCCCACCGAGCCCATGGTCTTGATCACGCCCAGCACGGCGGCCACGATGCCGAAAGCCGGCAAGCCGCCGGCCACACGCTGGATGGCGCCAATGGGCGCGTGGGCTTCCTGGTGGTGGGTCTCGATCTCGGCGTCCATCAACGACTCGATCTCGTGCGCGTTCAGGTTGCCCGACACCATCATGCGCAGGTAGTCGGTGACGAATTCGGTGACGTGGTGGTCGTTGCCGACGGCCGGGTACTTCTGGAACAACGCCGAGCTGTGCGGGTCTTCCACATCCTTTTCGATCGACATCAGGCCTTCCTTGCGGGCCTTCTGAAGGATGTCGTAGAGCAGCGCCAGCAGCTCCATGTACCTGGCCTTGGTGTACTTGCTGCCCTTGAAGCAGGAACCCATGCCAGCCAGCGTGGCCTTGATCACCGACATCTGGTTGTTCACCAGAAAGGCGCCCAGCGTGGCGCCGCCGATCATGCCCATTTCCCACGGCAGCGCCGCGATGATCGGGCCCATGTTTCCGCCGTGGGCAATGAAGATGCCAAAGATGGCCCCCAAGGCCACACCCCAACCGATGATGACAAACATGTCGCTTGTGTCCAAGGCAAACCGGTCAGCACGGTCCGGTCGGACCATGCGCTCACCCCACAGGGGTTGACCGTGTTATCGACCGCACGGCGCGGCGGTTGAATGGGAACTGAACGATCTAGACGCGGTAAATCCACACCGTTCGGCGGTTCGGGTCCGCCAGGCGGGCCGCTGGCACCACGCCGGGCACCTCGAATTCCAGGCTCACCAGCCAGCTGCCGGGCCTGAGTTCGCGCCGCGCCTTGTCCCAGGCGCGGGCCATGGTCTCTGGCCGCTGGAAGAGGTAGACCAGGTCAAAGGCCGCCCAGGACCCGGCCCACATGTCACCCCGCCGGATGCGGGCGCCGGGGGTCGTCAGGCGGGCACCGGCCACCAGCAGCGGGCTCCACTCCACGCCCTGCAGCCGCGCGTGCGGCCACTGGCGCGCCAGCGCCCGCAGGCCGTGGCCCAGGCCACAGCCGGCGTCCAGCACTTCTGTGGGCTGGCCCACGATGTCGGGCAGCCCGTCCAGCCCCTGCGCGGGTGTCGGAAAAAACGGTGCGTCCCGCCAGGCGCGCAGCGGGTAGGCCAGCAACAGCGGCAGCAAGGGCAGCAGCCACCAGGCGGAAGAAATGCCCGGTGCAGCACCAGCCAAGCCCGTGGCCAGCGGAAAGCCCAGCGCCGCGATGGCCCTGCGCCACAGCCCCTTGCAGCCCAGCGCGGCAACCCCGGCCGTGGCGCAGCCTGCGCCCAAAGCCAGCACCGGGTCGGCGCCCAGCCACAGCGCTGCGCGCCAGACCAGCCAGCCGAAACACCACACCAGCACGGCCGGCAGCGGCCAGGGCAGCGCGGCCCCGGCGCGCCACAGGCCAGCACGCGCACGCGCCAGCGTACTGGCGCCCCGCCCCACAGCCGGGGGCCGGGGCGGATGCTGTTCAACGGGGTGGCTGGCGCTCATGGTCAGTCTCACAGGACTTTGCGGGACGGCGGCGCCGACGCCAAGGCCTGCACTGTGCGGCCAGTGCATGGCTTCCAACGGCTGAAGAAAGGGCGATCAGACCGGGTGTTTCACGCGCTGTGCCCGCTGCCACGGGCCTGGCAACAGCGCTGGCGGGCCGCAGCAAAAAAAAAGCGGGTCCCGAAGGGCCCGCTTGAAAGCACAGAGAACTGTGCCAGGAGGAGACGAACAATGAACAGGGACTACTCTCGCATCATCGGCACCGGCCGGGCTGAAGCACAGGCCCTGACCGGATGGGAACGTGAACTGTTCAACACAGTGCAGCGGCTTGTCGTTGCGTCACGGGCCAGGCGCGCTGTTTGCGTTGCGTCATGCATTCGGTCAACGCGTGCAGTCAATGGGCCTGCAGCGCGTGGGCCTGATCGAATTTGGTGGAGCCCAGGTGCAGCGCCCCGGCCAGCTTGCCCTTGCCGGCACGCGCCGGCGGGTTGCACAGGCCGCACACGTAGTGGCGTGCAATTTCGTGCGGGTGCGTGACGAAGTGGCCGCCGCACTTGCTGCAGGCCGTCATGGTCAGCATGCCGTTGTCGACGAACTTCACCAGGCGCCAGGCGCGCGTCACGCTGAGCAGCGGCTCCAGGCCCTGCGATTGCATCTGTTCCAGGTACAGCTGGTAGGCCTTGATGACGGTGTCGATCTCGTCCAGCGCGGCCACCTTGTTCAGGTACTCGTGCATGTTCAGGAACAGGCTGGCGTGGATGTTGGGCTGCCAGGTCATGAACCAGTCGGTCGAGAAAGGCAGCTGGCCCTTGCTGGGGCTCTTGCCCGCCACTTCCTTGTACAGGCGCAGCAGACGCTCGTAGCTGAGATCGGTCTCGCTTTCCAGCACCTGCAGACGGGCGCCGAGGTTGATCAAGGTCACGGCCCTTTCGATCTGGCGGGCCTCGGTCAGGATGCTCTTGCTTCGTGCCATGTGAAAACTCCTCGGTGTGGTCTTGTGCGGTGCGGCGGGCTTGCAGGCGGCGTGGAATCAGGCCGCTTCGCGGTGGCGGCCGGCCAGCAGGATGGAGGCATGCAGACGCGACATGCCATCGTTGGCCGAACCCTTGCCGTGGCTGGTGATCAGGTTCCACACCGTGTCGTCGTCCATGCGGAAGCGGCACAGCAGCGTGTTGCCGGTAGCGATCTTCATCATCTGGGCGGGGGTCAGCGCGCCGATGAGGTTGGCTGTGTCCTCGCTCACCCCCAGGCGGAACAGCGCCTGGTCACGGTCGGTGCGGATCAAGCTCTGCGCCAGCATCAGGTACGACAGGTTGGCTTCGCGGATCTCGGCAAGGATTTGGTCAGAGGTCATGGTGGCGCTTTCTGCAGTGGTTGCTGTGAGGGGGGAGTCGATGAAACAAACTGTAAAGCGCGGAATTGGGCCGGCCCATCAGCCCAGTTCCGTCACTGCAGTCCCCGTTCTTCCAACCGGCTTGTCAGGCAACTTCCTACAAGAGCCCCCGTTCGTGATGGCCGTCACGGCCCGGGAACCGGATTCGGGCGCGCCCATGCAAACGGGCCCTGGCTCAAATCCGCCAGGGCCCGTTTGCATGTTGCTGGTGGGCCCGCAGGGGCCGTTTCAGAAGGGCTGCGCCCCGGTGGTGGCCACGGGCGCGGCGCAGCGGCTCAAGGCGCTGCAGGCCGGCGGCATGTCAGGCTTCGCCGCCCTGGCTCAGGCCCGCTCGATACAAGCGTAGGCGCTGTGGTTGTGGATGGACTCGAAGTTCTCCACCTCGACCTTGTAGCGGCCGATGCGGGGCTCGGCATTCAGCCGCAGCGCCACGTCGCGCACCAGGTCTTCCACGAACTTGGGGTTCTCATAGGCGCGCTCGGTCACCCACTTCTCGTCGGCGCGCTTGAGCATGGGCCACAGCTCGCACGAGGCCGAATCTTCGGCGAAACGCACCAGCTCGTGCCAGGGCAGCGGCTGCAACAGTTCCACCCGAAGCGTCACCAGCGAGCGCTGGTTGTGCGCGCCGTAATCGGAGATTTCCTTGGAACAGGGGCACAGGCTCTTCACGGGCACGCCCACCTCGGCCCAGATGGCCGTGGCGCCGTCTCGGGTTTCTGCGATCCAGCGGCCCTGGTAGTCCAGCAGGCTCTGCACGCCCGACACCGGGGCCCGCTTGCGCAGGAAGAAGCTGAAGGCAGCTTCCAGGCGGCCCTCGGTGGCCTCCAGACGGTCTAGCATCACTGCATGGCGCTGGCGCAGCGTGTACAGCTCCAGCGGCTCGTCCAGCGCGTCCAGCCACGCCACGAAGCGCGACATGTGGGTGCCTTTTTTCTCGGCCGGCAGCGCCACGTCCAGCGACCACAGTGCGGCCGTGGTTTGCACGGCACCAGCCACCCGCAGTTGCAGCGGGTAGCGAACGTCCTTCACGCCCACGCGCTGAATGACCAGCCGGCGCTCGTCACGCTCGCTTTGCGTGTCTGGAATGTGGGGGATATTGGTCAGTTGGTTCATGGCAAAAAGCATCGGCCAGAAGTGCGAGCATGACAGCCCGCCGCGGCCCAGGGTTCAAAAGGGTTGTACGCCAGATTGAAGGCACCCGGGGTCTCAGCAGCGACACCGGGCCCGGCACGGCCCGCGGCACCCGTCTTGACAGGCCCGCAATCAGGCGTTGGCTGCGGCCAACGGCGCTACCGGTACCGCAGGCGCGCGGTTGCCAAACCGCTGCAGGATCGAGGCCTCGATGCCCGCGCCGTCCAGCCCGCACAGCTGCAGCAGCTTGGCCGGTTCACCGTGTTCCACAAAGGTGTCTGGCAAGCCCAGTTGCAGCACGGGCAACACGACGGCAGCCGCAGCCAGGCATTCCAGCACCGCGCTGCCCGCGCCGCCCATCACGCAGCCTTCTTCCAGTGTCACCAGCCCGTCGTGCGTGCGCGCCAGCTCCAGCACCAGTTCGGTGTCCAGCGGCTTGACGAATCGCATGTCGACCAGCGTGGTGTCAAGCTTGTCGGCCACACCGGTGGCGGCGTGCAGCAGCGTGCCGAAGGCCAGGATGGCCAGGCGCAGCGGTCGCGTCTCGTCGCGGCCTGCTGGCCGTGGGCCGGCGCGCAGGCTGCTCTGGCGGCGCACCACGCCCTTGCCCCAGGCCCAGGTCGTCAACTCCTTTTCAATGGCCACGCCGGCACCCGAACCGCGCGGGTAGCGCACGGCCACCGGGTGGTCTTGCTTGAAGGCGGTGGTCAGCGCCTGACGGCATTCGCGCTCGTCGCTGGGCGTCAGCAGGCTGCAGTTGGGCACGCAGCGCACGAAGGCGATGTCGTACGCGCCGGCATGCGTGGCGCCGTCGGCACCCACCAGCCCGGCGCGGTCCAGCGCAAACACCACCGGCAGGTTCTGCAGCGCCACGTCGTGGATCAGCTGGTCGTAGCCCCGCTGCAGGAAGGTGCTGTAGATGGCCACCACAGGCTTCAGGCCCTCGCAGGCCAGACCGGCGGCAAAGGTCACCGCGTGCTGCTCGGCAATGCCCACGTCGTAGTAGCGCGACGGAAAGCGCCTGTGGAATTCCACCATGCCCGAGCCTTCGCGCATGGCCGGCGTGATGGCCACCAGCCGGCTGTCGGCCTCGGCCATGTCACACAGCCACTGACCAAAGACCTGCGTGAAAGTGGGCTTGCTCGGCTTGCTGGGCGGAAAGCCTTCAGCCGGGTTGAACTTGGTCGACGCCGCGTGGTACTTCACCGGGTCGGCTTCCGCAGGCTCGTAGCCGTAGCCCTTCTTGGTGACGACGTGCAGAAACTGCGGTCCCCGCTTGGAGCGCAGATTTTCCAGCGTCGGGATCAAGGCGTCGAGGTCGTGGCCGTCGATGGGCCCGACGTAGTTGAAGCCGAACTCTTCAAAAATGGTGCCCGGCACGACCATGCCCTTGGCATGTTCTTCGAAGCGCCGGGCCAGTTCAAAAAGCGGCGGCGCGTTCTTCAGCACCGCCTTGGCGCCCTGCCGCGCGGCTTCGTAGAAGTTGCCGCTCATCAGCCGCGCCAGGTACTTGTTCAGGGCCCCCACGGGCGGGCTGATCGACATGTCGTTGTCGTTCAGCACCACCAGCAGGTCGGCGTTGACGCCGGCATGGCTGACGCCGCCGTTGTTCAGCGCCTCAAAGGCCATGCCGGCGCTCATGGCGCCGTCACCGATGATGGCCACTGCCTTGCGGTCTTCGCCCTTGTGCTTGGAAGCCAGCGCCATGCCCAGCGCAGCGCTGATGGAAGTGCTGCTGTGCGCGGTGCCGAAGGTGTCGTATTCACTTTCGTCGCGGCGCGGAAAGCCGCCGATGCCGCCCAGCTGCCGCAGCGTGTGCATGCGGTCGCGCCGGCCGGTCAGCACCTTGTGAGGGTAGGTCTGGTGGCCCACGTCCCACACCAGCCGGTCATGCGGCGTGTTGAACACGTAGTGCAGCGCCACGGTCAATTCCACCGTGCCCAGGTTGCTGCCCAGGTGGCCCCCGGTCTGGCTGACGGTGTTCAGCACGAAATCGCGCAACTCATTGGCCACAGCGCGAAGCTCGGGCCGCGACAAGCGCCGCAGGTCGGACGGGCAGTTGATGGACTTCAGAAGGTTCTTGCTCATCAGTTTTCGCGCTCCACCACCTTGTCGGCCAGCGTGGCCAGCAACGTCGCCCGGGACTGCAGGCCACAGCGCAGCAAAGCCGCATGGGCCTGTGCGCACAGGTCGTCGGCATGCCGTCGTGCGGCGCCCAGGCCCAGGGCCGTAACGTAGGTCGGCTTGTTGTGTTCCCGGTCCTTGCCGGCAGTCTTGCCCAGGGTTTCAGACGCCTGGGTGACGTCGAGGATGTCGTCCACCACCTGGAAGGCCAGGCCCAGCGCGGCGCCATAGTCCGCCAGGCCCTGCCATTGCGTGGTGTCGGTGTCGCCGCAGGCGGCGCCCATCAGCACGCTGGCCTGCAGCAGCGCGCCGGTCTTGCGCTGGTGCATGTTGCGCAGGGCACCTTCGTCCAGCGGCTGCCCGATGCTGGCCAGGTCGATGGCCTGCCCGCCGGCCATGCCGGCATGGCCGGCAGAACGCGCCAGCAACGACACCAGCCGGGCCTGCAAGGCCGGGGGCACGCCCTGGTCAGGGGTCAGCACTTCGAAGGCCAGCGCCTGCATCGCGTCGCCGGCCAGCATGGCCTGCGCTTCGCCGAAACGCACGTGCACCGTGGGCTTGCCGCGGCGCATCACGTCGTTGTCCATACAGGGCATGTCGTCGTGCACCAGCGAGTAGGCGTGTATCAGCTCCACCGCCACGGCCGCCCGCAGGGCGGCTTCGGGCAGGCCACCCACCGCTTCGCACGCGGCCAGCACCAACAGCGGGCGCAAGCGCTTGCCACCATCGAGCACGCCATAACGCATGGCCTCGCCCAAGCCGGCGGGGGCGCCGGCCGGAACCCAGTTTTCCAGCGCGGTTTCCACCTGCTGCAACTGCTGGCGCGCCCAGGCGTCAAAAGGCACGGCCATCAGGAGCCGCCCCAAGCCTTGAGCTGCCCGTCTTCCAGCACCTTGACCTGGTCTTCCACGGTCTGCAGACGCTGCCGACAAAAACCCAGCAGGTCGGCGCCGCGGCGATAGGCCGCCAGCAGCTGGTCCAGTGGCAGCTGCCCCCCTTCCATCTTCTGCACCAGCGTGTCCAGCTCCAAAAGCGCCTGTTCATAGCTTTCGGGCTCGGGGATGATGGCAACTGCAGCAGCAGCCGCAGCGTGGGTGGCGGTGGGGTTTCGGGCCATCTCAAGACGTGAAATTCAATGGCCCATTCTAGACAGGGCGTGAAGTGCCAAGCCCCTGGTTCCAGCCCGGACGGCCTGCCGAGTCAGATGAACGGCGTCAGGCGGCTGCGAAACCGGGTGTCAACGCCCCGTCCGGGCCGACCGTTTGAGGGCGCTGGCATCCTCGGCCTGGGGGCGTGCAGCGGCTGCCGAAGGCTAGAATTCACCCCGGTGTAGCAACGGCTTGTTGCGACGGTCTGCCAGGACACGCCCCGCAGGCCGACGAACACCGCATACAGGGTCTGCGGTCTGCACCAGCCGCGCCTCTCCACCCCCCCACACCACCCATCACCCCAGGAGGATCCGGTCGGATCATGTCGGACCTGAGCATCAGCCTCGAATCGCTTGCCCGCAGCCAGACCCAGCTTTCGGTCTCCAGCTACTTCGATGAGGAGGTGTTCCGTCGCGAACAGGACCGCATCTTCCGCCAAGCTCCCCGCTATGCAGGGCACGAGCTGGCAGTGCCGCAGTCGGGCGACTACCAGACGCTGCTGCATGAAGGTGAAGGCCGGGCTCTGGTGCGCACCGCCAATGGGGTGGAACTGGTGTCCAACGTGTGCCGCCACCGCCAGGCGGTGATGCTGAAGGGCCGCGGACAGACCCGGGAACACATCGTCTGCCCGCTGCACCGCTGGACCTACGACCTGCACGGCAAGCTGGTGGGTGCCCCGCATTTCGAACAGGACCCGTGCCTCAACCTGCGCAACTACCCGCTGCAGAACTGGCGTGGCCTGTTGTTCGAGAGCAACGGACGAAACGTGCACACCGACCTGGCATCGCTGGGCGACCTGGCCGCGCTGGACTTCAGCGGCTATGTGTTCCAGCGCGCCCACTTGCACCAGTGCGACTACAACTGGAAGACCTTCATCGAGGTCTATCTGGAGGACTACCACGTCGGTCCTTTCCACCCCGGCTTGGGGCAGTTTGTGGCTTGCGAAGACCTGCGCTGGGACTTTGGGCAGCACCACTCGGTACAGACCGTGGGTGTCAACAAGTCGCTGGCCAAAGCCGGTTCCGCGGTCTACCAGCGCTGGCACGAGGCGGTGCTGCGCTTCAACCGGGGTCAACAGCCGCAGCACGGTGCGATCTGGCTGACCTGCTACCCCACGGTGATGGTGGAGTGGTATCCGCAGGTGCTGGTGGTGTCCACGCTCTTTCCGCAAGGGCCGCGCAAGACCACGAACCTGGTGGAGTTCTTCTACCCGGAAGAGATCGCCGCCTTCGAACCCGACTTCGTGCAGGCACAGCAAGACGCATACATGGAAACCTGTGTCGAAGACGACGAGATTGCGCTGCGCATGGACGCCGGCCGGCAGGCGCTGATGCTGCGAGGCGACGACGAAGCCGGCCCCTACCAAAGCCCGATGGAAGACGGCATGCAGCACTTCCACGAGTGGTACCGGCGCGAGATGGGCGCCTGAGTTCGGCGCCTTTCTACCGCCCGGCACAACTGCGCGCCGACAGGAGTTCACCTTGCCCCACCAGACTTTGCTGAGCGCCACCGAGTTGAAACGACTGATGCAGTCCGGGCAGCCGCTGGTGCTGCTGGACTGCGGTTTTGATCTCGCCGACCCGGGTGCTGGCGAGCGCGCCTATGTGCAAGGCCACCTGCCGCAGGCGCAGTACGCCCATCTGGAGCACGACCTGTCGGGTGCCAAGACCGGCAGCAATGGGCGCCACCCGCTGCCCAGCCGACAACAGTTTGCGCAGACCCTGGGCCGCTGGGGCGTGAAGCCCGGTGTGCAGGTGGTGGCCTATGACCACCAGGGCATGCCTTACGCGGCGCGGGCGTGGTGGATGCTGCGCTGGGCGGGCCACGCCCAGGTGGCCGTGCTGGACGGCGGGCGGGCAGCCTGGCACCGCATCGGTGGCGAGCTGGAAACGGGCCTGCCCACGGTCGCGTCTGCGCCGCCCTACCCGCTGGCGCTGGAGCCTGCCATGCCCAGCGTCAACGCAGGCGCGCTGCAGGCGCTGCTGGGCCAGCCCCGGTTGTGCCTTTTTGACGCCCGTGCAGGCGAGCGCTTCCGCGGCGAGGTGGAACCGCTGGACCCGGTGGCCGGCCACATTCCGGGCGCCCGGCTGCGCTTCTTCAAGGACAACCTGGGGGCAGACGGCTGCTTCAAGCCAGCCGCCGCCCTGCGGTCTGAGTTTGCAGCACTGATGGGTGCCAACGACGCCGCCGCCCCGCTGCAGGTGGTTCACCAGTGCGGGTCGGGCGTGACCGCCTGCCACAACCTGCTGGCCATGGCCCACGCCGGTTGGCCCGACACCGCGCTGTACCCCGGTTCATGGAGTGAATGGTGCAGCGACCCGGCACGGCCAGTGGCCCGGGGCGCCTGACAGCGGCACTGCTTTCAGGGTGTGGGCGGTGTGGCGTGCTCTGAGGGCCACCACGCCTTCCCTTGACCGGCGTCAAACCGCAGCGCTGGCGCGCGACGCAAACTGGTGACAGGCCGGGTGCCAGGCAGCTGGCCCGGCCACAACCCACAGGAGCCCGCACATGTTCCAACGCATCCTCATCCCCACCGACGGTTCGGCCATCACTGACAAGGCGGTCAGCACGGCACTGGCATTGGCCCACCTGGCCGGCGCCGAGGTGCAGGTGCTGGCCGTGAAGGAACCGTTCCCGTACAGCGCACTGTCAGAGATGCAGCCTGTGCCCCCGCAGGAGTTCTTCGACGCGCAGGAACGCATCGCCAAGGGCCGCGTGCAACGCGTCATCGACGCCGCAGAAAAAGCCGGCGTTGTCTGCAAGGCCTTCACCGTCGAGGCCTATCACCCCTGGGAAGCCATCGTCGAACAGGCGAAGACCACCGGCTGCGATCTGATCGTGATGGCCTCGCACGGGCGCCGCGGCGTCAGCGCGCTGCTGCTGGGCAGCGAAACGCAAAAGGTGCTGACGCACGGCACGCTGCCGGTGCTGGTGGTGCGCTGAACTGCAGGCGTTCGGCGCCCGCGCGCCGAACGCCTTCAGGCCAGGCCGGCGGCCTTGAACCAGGCCAGACAACGCTGCCAGCCGTCGTCGGCCGCGGCTTTGCGGTAGCTGGGCCGGTAGTCGGCATGGAAAGCGTGCGGCGCGTCGGGGTAGACCACGAACTCGCTTTTCTTTGCGGCCGGGCTGCCGGCAGCCAGGGCGGCTTTCATGCGGTCCACCGTGTCCAGCGGGATGCCGGTGTCCTTCTCGCCGTACAGGCCCAGCACTGGCGCTTTCAACGCGCTGGCCACGTCCACCGGGTGGCGCGGCCACACCGCTGAAGTGGTGCCCACCAGGCGGCCGTACCAGGCCACGCCGGCCTTCACCGCGCTTTGGTGCGCGCTGTAAAGCCAGGTGATGCGCCCGCCCCAGCAAAAGCCGGTCACGCCCACGCGGCTGGCGTCGGCGCCCTGCCCCTGCGCCCAGGCCAGGCAGGCGTCCAGATCCGTCATCGCCTGCTCGTCGGGCACCTTGTTGATGACTTCGGCGATCAGCTTGGCAATCTCGCCGTAGCTGCCGGCATCGCCCTGGCGCACGAACAGTTCCGGCGCGATGGCGCAGTAGCCTGCCTTGGCGAAGCGGCGCGCCACGTCGGCGATGTATTCATGCACACCGAAGATTTCGCTGATGACCAGCACCACTGGCGCATTGGTGCGGCCTGCCGGCGCAGCCCGGTAAGCCGGCATCTTGAAGCTGCCCACCGGAATGGTCACCTCACCGGCAACAAGGCCCTGTGCGTCGGTCTTCACCACCGTTTGCGCCATCACCGGCAAGGCCACCGCGGCAAAACCGGTGCCCACCGCCGCGCGCACGAAGCCGCGTCTTCCCAAGGTGCTGCCAGGGGGAACCAGAAGGTCGAAATCAGCGGTTTGCATGGGCGGATGGCTTTCCAAAAAAGGGGCAGGGAACTTGGCGTGACGAAGAAATTCTAGAGGGGCGCCGCAGGTACGATGACAGGATGGAAAAAAGCGTGAACCTTGGCGGCCCGTTGGCCGCAATCGACATGGGTTCCAACAGCTTCAGGTTGGAAATCGGGCAGATTCAGCAAGGGCAGTATCGACGCCTGGACTACATCAAGGAAACCGTGCGCCTGGGGGCCGGCCTGGACGCCCAACGCCAGCTGACCGAAGAAACGATGGTGCGCGGCATGGACTGCCTGCGCCGCTTTTCCACCCGGCTCAACGGCCTGCCAGCGACGCAGGTTCGCGCCGTGGCCACGCAGACGCTGCGCGAAGCCGCCAACCGCAACACCTTCCTGCTGCGCGGGCAGGAGGCGCTGGGCTACCCCATCGAGGTGATCTCCGGGCGCGAAGAGGCGCGGCTCATCTACGCCGGCGTGGATCAGCTGCAACCCAGCAGCCAAACCCGGCTGGTGGTCGACATTGGCGGGCGCTCAACAGAGATGATCCTCGGCCGCGGCAGCAAGGCACTGGTGGCCGAGTCGTTTGCCATCGGCTGCGTCAGCCTGTCGATGCGCTTTTTTCCGGGCGGCCAGATCACGCGCGAGGGCTTTCGCGCTGCGCAGGTGGCCGCTGGTGCCGAACTGGAAGAAGCGCTGCAGGTGTTTGCGCCCGACCGCTGGCAGCGTGCGCTGGGATCTTCGGGCACGGCCGGCGCGGTGTCGCAACTGCTGCAGGCGGCGGGCCAGACCGACGGCACCATCACACCCGACGCGCTGCGCTGGTGCATGAAGCGGTGCATCGAAGCCGGCCATGTTGACGCGTTGAAGTTTGGCGGACTGAAGGCCGACCGGCGCGCTGTGCTGCCCGGTGGTTTGGCGATCCTGTACACGCTGGCCGCCCACTTTGGCATCGACCAGTTGCAGCCCGCCAAGGGCGCCTTGCGGCAAGGGGTGGTGGTGGACCTGCACCGCCGCCTGATGGCCGTGCAGGAACACCGCGGCGGCGACGTGCGCGACACCACGGTGGCCGATCTGCAGCGCCGTTTTTCTGTCGACCCCGAGCAGGCACAGCGCGTCACCCGCATCGCCTTTTCGCTGTTCGAGCCCGTGGAATCTGATGACGACAACCAGACGCGCAGCGAGCTGCGCTGGGCCTGCGCGCTGCACGAAGCCGGCCTGATGGTGTCGCACCACGACCACCACCGCCACAGCGCCTACCTGCTGGCGCACGCCGACATGGCGGGCTTTTCACAGAACCAGCAGCGCCGCGTGGCTGACCTGGTGCTGGCGCAGCGCGGGGGGTTGCGCAAGGTGGAAGCGCAGCTGGCCGACCCCACCTTCGCCTGGCAGGTGATGGCCTTGCGGCTGGCCGTCATCAAGTGCCATTCACGCGGCGAGGTGAACGCGCGCTCGTTGCGGCTGTCCCGCAACGGCAGCGAAGCCCGGTTGAGCTACAGCACGCGCTGGGCCGAGGCGAACCCGCGCACCCTGTTCCTGCTGACCGAAGAAGCCGCCGCCTGGGAACGCAACGGTCCGCTGCAACTGACCCTGGCGGTGGAAGCTTCCAGCACCAACTGACGCGGTAGCGGGGCTGGCAAGCCCTGCTGGCTGCGGTTCAGGTCGCCTGGCTGCGCAGCATCAACGCATGCTGTGCGCTGGCCCCGTCGCTGTGCAAGCGCCGGTAGCTGCCGCTGCTGTCCATGGTCCAGGCGTCGCGCCGGTCGTGCAGGTACGGCACCAGGCATTCGTCAATGACGCGCTGGCGCTGCGCGGCGTCGCGCACCGGCCAGGCCAGTTCGATGCGGCCGAACATGTTGCGGCTCATCCAGTCCGCGCTGCTGAGGTACAGCACCTCATTTTCCGGGCCTGGCCCCCAGCTGAAGTAGGCCACCCGGGTGTGTTCCAGGAACCGCCCCACCACCGAGCGCACAGCGATGTTGCTGGTGTGGCCGGGCACGCCGGGCGCCAGCATGCAGGCGCCGCGTACGATCAGGTCGATGCGCGCGCCGGCCTGGCTGGCCCTTTCCAGGGCCCTGATCAGCACCGGGTCGGTCAGCGCATTGATCTTCACCACGATGCGCCCCGGCTGGCCGCTGCTGGCCGCGCGGGCCACGGTGTCGATGTACTGCAGCATGGCCTTGTGCAGAAAAAACGGCGCCGTCAGCAACAGGCCCGCCTTGCGCGCCCGCAACTGGCTGGCCAGTTGCAGGAACAGGGCGTCGGCATCGGCCGTCAGCTGCTCGTCGGCCGTGAGCAGGCCCACGTCGGTGTACAGCCGCGCCGTGCGCGGGTTGTAGTTGCCAGTGGACAGGTGCAAAAAGCGCTGCAGCTGGCCGTTTTCACGGCGTGTCACCAGCAGCATCTTGGCGTGCGTCTTCAGGCCCACCACGCCGTACACCACCTGCGCACCCACGGCCTCCAGCCGTTCGGCCCAGTTGATGTTTGCTTCCTCGTCGAAGCGGGCCTTCAGTTCCACCACCGCCAGCACGTCCTTGCCGCGGCGCGCGGCTTCGATCAGCAGGTCCATCAACACGCTCTGTGCGCCCGTGCGGTAGATGGTCTGCTTGATGGCCAGCACCTTCGGGTCTTCCACGGCTTCGCGCAGAAACTGGACCACCGGCTCGAAACTCTCGAAGGGGTGGTGCAGCAGCACGTCGCCGCGGCGCAGCTGCTCGAACATCGAAGCCTCGCGCGGCAACTGCTGCACCGGCCAGCGCGGCTCAAAAGGCGCAAAGCGCAGCGTCTGCCCGTCGGCAGCGTCGATCAGCTCGTTCAGGCGCACCAGGTTGACAGGGCCGTTGACGCGGTACAGCGCCACCTCGGGCAGGTCGAAATGGCGCAGCAGAAAGTCGTAGAGGTCGGGCGGGCAGGTTTTCACCACCTCGAGCCGGATGGCACGCCCGAAGTGCCGGGTGCTCAAGCCACGGCGCAAGGCTTGCCGCAGGTTGGTGATGTCGTCGGGGTCTACCTCAAGGTCGGAATCGCGCGTCACCCGGAACTGCGAAAACGATTCGACCTGCCGCCCCGAAAACAGCTCGGCCAGGTGCGCGCGGATGACGCTGGTGAGCAGCACAAACACCTGCTTGTCGCCCGACAGCGCCGCCGGCAGCCTGATGACTCGCGGCAGCGCGCGCGGCACTTTGACGATGGCAATCGGGTTGTCGCGCCCGAAGGCGTCGCGCCCGTCCAGGCGCACGATGAAATTCAACGACTTGTTGGCCACCTGCGGAAACGGGTGGCTCGGGTCCAGGCTCAGCGGCACCAGCAGCGGCCGCACCTGGGTGTCGAAGAAGTGCCGTACCCAGTCGCGCTGCCGGCGGTTGCGCTGGGCGTGGTTCAGCACCACGATGCCTGCGGCTTCCAGCGCGGGCATCACCTCGTCGTTGAAGAGCGCGTACTGGTCGTCGATCAACTCATGCGCCGCCTGCGCCACAGCCGCCCAGTCGGCACGCGTGACGCCAGAACCCGCGCGGCCGCTGCTCTCGATGATGTCGGCCACGCGCACCTCGAAAAACTCGTCGAGGTTGGACGACACGATGGTCACATAACGCAGCCGCTCCAGCAGCGGCACATCGGCACGCTGCGCCTGCGCCAGCACGCGGGCGTTGAAGCTGAGGATGGCGCGTTCACGGTTCAGCAGTGGCAAGGGGCCAGCCGCCGCCACGGCTTCCTGGCCCTGCTGCGGGCCGGACAGTTCGTTCATCACCTCAGTTTAGGCGCCCATTGCGACAAGCCCGTGACAGGCCGGCCGGGGCACCTGACGTACCTGGCAGCGGCCGACTACGCAGCCAGCAGGTGCTTGCGGTAGTGCAGCAGTTCGTCGATGGACTCGTGGATGTCGGCCAGCGCCGTGTGCGCCTGCGCTTTCTTGAAGCCGGCCAGCACCTCGGGCTTCCAGCGCCGGGCCAGTTCCTTCAAGGTGCTGACGTCCACGTTGCGGTAGTGGAAGAACGACTCCAGCTCGGGCATGGTGTTGGCCAGAAAGCGCCGGTCCTGGCAGATGCTGTTGCCGCACATGGGGCTCTTGCCCTTGCCCACGTGGCCACGCAGGAAAGCGATGACCTGCGCCTGCGCGTCGGCCTCGCTCACGGTGGAAGCACGCACGCGGTCGATCAAGCCGCTTCTGCCGTGGGTGCCCTTGTTCCAGGCGTCCATGCCGTCCAGCACGGCATCGGTCTGGTGGATGGCCAGCACAGGCCCTTCAACGCGTACCGTCAGTTGCGGGTCGGTCACCACCACGGCGATTTCGATGATGCGGTCCTTGTCCGGGAACAGGCCGGTCATTTCCAGGTCGATCCAGACCAGGTTGTCGTCGCTTGCAGTCAGAAGGGTGGTCATGGGGGCGGGGCCTGGGGTTGATGGCGGGGCGTTCAGCGGCGGATTCTCGCCCAAGCCTACACTCCTGGCCCATGTCATACCAAGCCTTGACCCTGGCCTTTGCGGCCGCACTCGTGCTGTCACTGGCCGTGAAATTCTGGCTCGCTTCGCGCCAGATGCGCCACGTGGCGGCACACCGCGGCCAGGTGCCGGCTGCCTTTGCCAGCGCCGTGAGCCTGCCCGCGCACCAGAAGGCGGCCGACTACACATTGGCGCAGGGCCGCGTGGGCCTGCTGAGCATGGCCTTCAGCGCCGCGGTGCTGCTGGCCTGGACGCTGCTGGGCGGCCTGGAGGCGCTGAACACCACTGTGCGCGACCTGTTGCTTGAAAGCTGGGGGCCCATGGCCTACCAGCTCGGGCTGCTGGTGGCCTTCACCGTCATCGGCAGCCTGCTGGACCTGCCCTGGCAGGCCTACAGCACCTTTCGCATCGAGCAGCAGTTCGGCTTCAACCGCATGACGCTGAAGATGTGGCTGCAAGACGGCATGAAGGGCGTGCTGGTCAGCGCCGTCATCGGGCTGCCGCTGGCGGCGGGGGTGCTGTGGATCATGGGGAACTCCGGCGGCCTGTGGTGGCTGTGGGCCTGGGGCGCGTGGGTGGCCTTCAACCTGCTGCTGCTGGTGATCTACCCCACGCTGATCGCGCCCCTGTTCAACAAGTTCGAACCGCTGCAGGACGAAACACTGAAGCAGCGTGTGCAGGCGCTGATGCACCGCTGCGGCTTTGCCGCCAAGGGCTTGTTCGTCATGGACGGCAGCAAGCGCTCAGCGCACGCCAACGCCTACTTCACCGGCCTGGGCGCCAGCAAGCGGGTGGTGTTTTTCGACACCCTGCTGCAGCGCCTGGACGCCGCTGAGGTGGAAGCCGTGCTGGCCCACGAGCTGGGGCACTTCAAGCACAAGCACGTGCTCAAGCGCATGGTTGCGATATTCACCACCAGCCTGGCCGGGCTGGCGCTGCTGGGTTGGCTGGCCGGCCAGGCCGGCTTCTACACGGGCCTGGGCGTTGCGCCCAACCTGGCGGCGCCCAACGACGCCCTGGCCCTGCTGCTGTTTTCGATGGCGTTGCCGCCCTTCCTGTTCTTCATCGGCCCGCTGATGGCGCACTTCTCGCGTTGTGACGAATTCGAGGCCGACGCCTATGCCTGCCAGCAGGCCGATGGTGCAGCGCTGGCGCGGGCGCTGCTGAAGCTGCACGAGGACAACGCGTCCACGCTCACCCCCGACCCGCTGTACGTGCGCTTCTACTATTCACACCCGCCCGCCAGCGAGCGGCTGGCCGCGCTGCCGGTGCCGCGCATCCACCGCGAGCCCCTGTCCGCATGAACCCGCTGGCCCAGCAACGCTGCCAACCCCTGGAAGGCCAGGCGGCCATGAGCCCGCCCGTGGTGGCCGAACACCTGCGCGCCACCACTGGGTGGGCACAGCGCGGTGACGCCATCGAGCGCAGCTTCCACTTCGACAACTACCACCAGACCCTGGCCTTCGTGAACGCGCTGGCCTGGGTGGCACACAGCGAAGACCACCACCCGGAGCTGCGCGTCACCTACAACTGCTGCACCGTGCGCTTCAACACCCATTCGGTGGGCGGCATCTCGATCAACGACTTCATCTGCGCAGCCAAGCTTGACGCGCTGCTGCCCGGTGTGCCTTGACCGCGCACGCTGAGCTGGACATCGGCCGCGTGGTGGCCGCCCACGGCCGACAGGTGATGATCGAAACGCCCGAAGGGCAGCGCGTGCTCTGCCACACGCGCGGCAAGAAGAGTGACATTGTGGTGGGCGACCGCGTGCGCTGGCAGCGCACGGGCGACGGTGGCGTCATCGAAGCCATCGAAGAAAGGCGCAACCTGCTGTTCAGGCAGGATGAATGGCGCTCCAAGTCCTTTGCTGCCAACCTGGACCAGATACTGATCCTGGTGGCGGCAGAACCGGTGTTCAGCGAATCGCAGCTGACACGGGCCTTGATCGCTGCCCGGGCCGCCGGTATCGACGCCTTGATCGGCCTGAACAAGACCGACCTGCCCAGTGTGGCCGTGGCGCGCCAACGCCTGGCGCCGTACGGGGCCATGGGCGCCACGGTGATCGAGCTGGCACTGAAAACGCAGCCCGACGAGAGCCGCGCCCGCCTGGACGCCACGCTGGCCGGCCGGGTGACGCTGGTGCTGGGGCCCAGCGGCATGGGCAAGAGCACGCTGATCAACCTGCTGGTGCCCGAGGCAGCGGCCGTGGTTGGCGAGATCTCGCAAGCATTGAACACCGGGCGCCACACCACCACCAGCAGCACCTGGTATTGGCTGGGCGCGCAGCGCCAGGCGGCGCTGATCGACTCACCCGGCTTTCAGGAATTCGGCCTAAGGCAGATCGCCCCTGAACAGCTGGCTTCGCTGATGCCCGACTACGCGGCCGCACTGGGCCACTGCAAATTCCACAACTGCAGCCACCGCCATGAACCCGGGTGCGGCGTGCGCACCGCCATCGAACGCGGCGACATCACGCCGTCGCGGCAGCGCATCTACGAAAGACTGTTCGACGAGTTGTCGTCCAAACGCTGGTAGCTCCGCCACAAGGCACCAGCCACCGCCCCTGCGGGCTCTAGCCCAGCACGTTGGCCAGGCCCAGCAGCGCCACCAGCAGCATCCACAGCACCACCGAACGCCACACCAGGCCCACCACGCTGTGCAGGTGTGCGCCTTGGGCCGGCATGCCGCCGGTGGAGCCTTGCGCGCCTGCTGCGCTGTCGTCACCGCCGGTGCTGAAGGTCTTGGAACGGTCAGGCGTGACGCCCGGTGCCGCCGGTCCGCCCAGTTGCACACCCACGGCACCAGCGGCAGCCGCCAGGATGATGCCCTCGTTGGGGCGCAGCCACAGGCCGGCGTCGCGGCGCCAGCTGGCCACCGCCTCTTCGAAGTTGCCCACCACGGCAAAGCCAAACGCTGTAAGCCGTGCGGGCAAATGGTCGATGACCGCAAAAGCCCGCTGCGCCAGTTCCATCAGGCCTTCACTCATGGGCGCATCCAGGGTCTTGTTGCGATAAGCCCAGTAGCGCGAGCAGAACTCGGCCATGCGGTACAGCACCGCGCCCATCGGCCCCAGCCCCACAGCCGACAGCACCACGAACCAAAAAAACACGCCAAACACATGCCGGTGCGCTGCCAGCAACGAATGCTCGATCACGTGGCGCAGCACCTCGGTGCGCGGCAGTTCGCTGGTGTCCAGGTGGCGCCACTCGCCCAGCAAGCGGCGCGCGTCGGCTTCGTCGCCACGGTCCAGCGCCTCGCGGATGTCGGTGTAGTAGTGGCTAAACTGGCGAAAACCCAGCGTCAGGTACAGCATCAGCACGTCAAAGGCAAAGGCCAGCAGCAGGCTGTAGTGGTGCAGGGCCAGGTACACGCCGCCCGCCACCATCGTGGGCACCAGCACCGACACCCCCCACACCACCTTCACGTGGTGGCTTTCGCCGGCGTCAAAGTTGCGGTCGGTCCAGCGCACCCAGCGGGCCATGGTCTCGTGCACCCAGTTGTCGCGCGGCAGCGGCTTCAGCTGCTCCAGCAACAAGGCAAAGAGGACGGCAAAAAAACTCATGGGGGTGTGATGATAGGGCTGCCCTGTGCGGACAACACGCTGTACAGGTTGCGCAGCATGGCCGCGGTGGCACCCCAGATGAAGTATTCGCGTGCACCGGGCGCGGCCAAGGGTCCAATAGCAGCCGCCTCGGGCCGCCAGGGCATCGACAGGAACTGGCGCCTCACCCCCGCAGCGTCAAAAGCGTGCCGGCGGTGGTTGGCGGGGTTCATCAGGAAGTCCAGCGGCACCTCAAAAGCCTCGGCCACCTCGAAGGGGTCCAGTGCCAGCTGGGCATGCGGCTGCACCAGGGCCACCACCGGCGTCACCACGTAGCGCGTCACGGTGGTGTAGGTGGGCAACTGGCCAATCACCTCCACCAGTTGGGGCTGCAGGCCCACTTCTTCCTGCGCCTCGCGCAGCGCGGTGGCTGCCAGACTGGTGTCTTCGGGCTCTGCACGACCACCGGGAAAACTGATCTGCCCGGCGTGGTCACGCAGGTGGGCTGTGCGCTGTGTCAGCAGCACCTGCAAGCCGCCTGGCCGCGCCACCAGGGCCACCAGCACGGCCGCTGGCGTGGCGGCACGGTCGACACCGAAACGCACGCCGTCACCCGGTATCTCGGGCGTCAGCAGGTGTGCGCCGGCCAGGCGTTGGCGCAGTGAATCGGCTTGCAGCCAGGGCGCCGGCACGGCCGGCAGGTGCCCGTCGTGCCCGACAACGGGCACGGCGTGGGGGTCGGTGATGCGGGGTGATGACATCAGAACGCGCAACGCAAAGGCCGCCCGAAGGCGGCCTTGTGTGTGAGGCTGGCGATAGCGGCGGCCCGCTGCAGCAGCAAGGCCATGCGGCGCCGGGCCTCGGGCCCGTCAGGCCAGCTTTTCCTTGATACGGGCCGACTTGCCGCTGCGGTCACGCAGGTAGTACAGCTTGGCGCGGCGCACGTCGCCACGGCGCTTGACTTCGATGCTGGCGATCAACGGGCTGTAGCTCTGGAACGTGCGTTCCACGCCTTCGCCGTTGGAAACCTTGCGCACGATGAAGCTGCTGTTCAGCCCGCGGTTGCGCTTGGCAATGACCACGCCTTCGTAGGCCTGCACGCGCTTGCGGGTGCCTTCAACAACGTTGACGCTGACGATGACGGTGTCGCCGGGGGCGAAGGCCGGGATGGTGCGGTTCAGGCGCGCCATCTCTTCCTGTTCTAGGGTAGCGATGAGATTCAAGGGTTTCTCCAAAGCGATCGTGTCGCGGGCGTGGTTGGAATAAGAGGTGCCCGGCAGAGGATCGAAAAGCCTTTGATTATAGCCCGGCGGCGCGAAGATACGCTTCATCGGCTGCCGTCAGCCTGCCGGCAGCGCGCGCCTTGGCCAGCAGGTCGGGGCGGCGGCGCGCCGTCACGGCCAGCGCCTGTTCATGCCGCCAGCGCGCAATCTGGCCGTGGTGGCCCGACAGCAGCACGGGAGGCACCGGCAACGCCTGTTCACCCACGTTCAGCACTTCGGGCCGGCTGTAGTGCGGCCCCTCTAGCAGGCCGTCGGAAAAGCTGTCCTGCTCGTGTGAAGGTGCATGCAACACGCCGGGCTGAAGTCGCGCCACTGCGTCCAGCAGCGCGAGTGCGGGCAATTCGCCACCCGACAGCACAAAGTCGCCCAGGCTGATTTCCATCGTCACCTGCGTCTGCAGCAGGCGCTGGTCGATACCTTCATAGCGGCCGCACAGCAGCACGGCGCCGGGCCCTTGCGCCAAGGCCTGCACCAAGGCTTGGTCGAGGCGCTGCCCGGTGGGCGTGAAGTGGATCACGGCAGGCTGCGCCTCGGCGCGGCTGCCACGCACCGCCTCCAGGGCTGCCAGCAGGGGTTCGGCCAGCATCACCATGCCAGGGCCGCCGCCGTAGGGGCGGTCATCCACACGGCGGTAGGCATCAGTGGCGAAATCGCGCAGCGGCCACAGCCGCACGTCGACCTGGCCCGATTCAAAGGCGCGCCGGGTGATGCCCTGGCTCAGGTGCGGGGCGAAGAGATCCGGGAAAAGGGTGACGACGTCAAAACGCATGGGGGCACCGTTGGCAATTCAGCGTGTTGGCCGGCCAGCGATGAAAGGCGCGAGACCGCAATGGGCCTGCATCACCCGCACACCTAGTCGTCCAGTTCCCAGTCGACCGTGATGCAACGCTGGGCCTTGTCCACTTGGTCCACGTACACCGACACGAAGGGGATCAGGCACTCCGGCGCGTCGGTTGCAGCAGCCTGGATGCGCAAGACGCAATGCGGGCCGGTTTCGAGCAAGCCCACCACCGTGCCCAACGCCTGGCCACTGCGGTTGACGACCGCCAGCCCGATCAGGTCGACCCAGTAGAACTCGTCGGCTTCGGGGGTGGGAAAGCTGGCGCGGGAAACAAACACGCGCACGCCTTTCAGGGCTTCGGCCGCATCGCGGTCGCCGATTTCCTGCACAGTGGCAACGATGCTGTCGCCCTGCTCTCGCGCCTTGACCACCCGCAACAGGCGGGGCAACGGCAGCTTGGCCGCGGCCGCACGGCGCGGCGGCGCAGCCACGGCGCCACCGGAAATGGCAAGCGGTGGCTGCAGGAACCACCGCTTGGTTGAAAAAAGGGCCTGCGGGTCTGCCGCGTAGGCCTTGAGCTTGATGCCACCGACCACACCCCATGCACCCAGCACGCGAGCCACTTCGACAGCGTCTTCGGGCCAGGGTGTTGCGTCGGAACCGGCGCCAGCAAAACCGGCGGCGGGCAAGCCCGCGGCGGCCGTCATGACAGCACCAGTCCGTCATGGGCGGTCACCCGCCCGCGGGCCTGAGCCCCGGCACACAACCAGGTGGGGCTCATGCCAAGGCGGGCTTCAGGCCGCTTTCTTGGCCTGGTCAACCAGGCGCGCCACGGTGGGCGACAACTGGGCGCCCACGCTGGCCCAGTGGGTCACGCGGTCCAAGGCCACGCGCAGGGGCTGTTCAGCACCGGCGGCGACGGGGTTGTAGAAGCCCACGCGCTCGATGAAGCGGCCGTCACGGCGTTCACGGGAATCGGCAACCACGATGTTGTAGAACGGGCGTTTCTTGGCACCACCACGTGCCAGTCGGATCACGACCATGTTGGAATGTCCTTGGGAATTCGAGGAGCCGAAGTTTTTGCCACGGGAGACACACCGAGCGCAACTTCGAGTTGGCCAACCCCCTGGCCACCCGGTGCAGAGCAGGCTGGTCAGCCCGCTTGGCACCGCATGAAACCGGGGAACCGGCCGCGGTCGGCACCGTAGATACGCCGCAGATTCAGTCAACCTGAAATGAACTTGCAGCCAGCGCCGAAAACCCAACATTATAAACTGCTTCTTGACCCGTGCAATTGCATCTCACTCCAGGCCTCCGTGATCACATCCCAACTCCTCCTGCCGACCCACTACCGCTCCAAGACGGTCGCCGCATGGCTTGCGGTGTTGCTGGGCACGACGGGCATGCACCGGATGTACATGTTCGGCCTGCGCGACGCTTGGGCCTGGTTGCACCCCCTGCCCACGGCCATCGGCCTGCTGGGCGTGGAACGCATGCAGACCCTGGGCCAGGATGACCGCTGGGCCTGGCTGATGATTCCGCTGCTGGGCCTGATGCTGTCGATGACCATGCTGCAGGCCATCGTCTACGCGCTGACGCCCGACGAGGTATGGCAGCAGCGCTACAACCCCAACCACCCTGGGCACAGCACCGGCTGGGGCCCGGTGCTCGCAGCCGTTCTGGCCCTGCTGCTGGGGGGCACCGTGCTGATGGGCACCATCGCCTTCGGCGGGCAGAAGTTCTTTGAGTGGCAGCTGCAGGCCGACGCCGAGAGCCCCGTTCAGAACAAGAAGTTGCTCAGCCCGTAGAACAGCGCCGCGATCAGTGCCGTGGCCGGGATGGTGACGATCCAAGCCATCACGATGTGCCCGGCCAACCCCCACCGCACCGCCGACGCGTTGCGCACCGACCCGACGCCGAAGATGGCGCCCGTGATGGTGTGTGTCGTGGACACCGGAACACCCAGCGACGTGGCCAGAAAGAGCGTGATGGCGCCGCCGGTTTCAGCACAGAACCCACCCACCGGCTTGAGCTTGGTGATGCGCTGGCCCATGGTCTTGACGATGCGCCAGCCGCCAAACAGCGTGCCCAACCCGATGGCGATATAGCAGCTCCAGATCACCCAGGCCGGCGGCATCTTGTCACTGGCCTGGGTGATACCGGCGGCGATCAGCAGCATCCAGATGATGCCGATCGTCTTTTGCGCGTCGTTGCCGCCATGGCCCAGCGAATACAGCCCCGCAGACACCAGCTGCAGCCTTCGGAAAGCACCGTCCACCCGGTTCGGCGACGCACGCCTGCAGATCCACGCCACCGCCACCATCAGCAGCGAACCAAACAAGAAGCCCAGAAAAGGCGAGATGAAGATGAAGGCCACCGTCTTCAGCACACCGGACCAGACCAGCGGCGCCACACCCGCCTTGGCCAGCGTGGCGCCCAGGATGCCGCCGATCAGCGCATGCGAACTGCTGGACGGTATGCCGTACCACCAGGTGATGATGTTCCAGGTGATGGCGCCGACCAGCGCGCCGAAGATGACATGCTGGTCGACCACGCTGGGGTCGACAATGCCCTTGCCCACCGTGGCCGCCACCTTCAGCTGGAACACGAAGACGGCCACCACATTGAAGAAGGCTGCAAATGCCACCGCATGGGCGGGCTTGAGCACCCCGGTGGACACCACGGTGGCGATGGAATTGGCCGCATCGTGAAAGCCGTTCATGAAGTCGAACAGCAACGCCAGCACCACCAGCATCACCACCACCCACCAGACGATCGGCACGCTTTGCATCCAGCGGTCTGGTCAGGAGTTCTCGAGCACGATGCCTTCGACCAGATTGGCCACGTCCTCGCAACGGTCGGAAATGGATTCCAGGTGTTCGTAGACCGCCTTCAACTTGATCAGCTGCCGCGTGTCGGGTTCTTCCCTGAAAAGGCGCGACATGGCGCTGCGCATCACGCGGTCGGCGTCTGATTCAAGCTGGTCGATCTCTTCGCAGGTCTTCAGCACCGAAGCGGCCACGTCAGCGTCCTTCAGGCGCGGCAGCAGTGTCAGCACATGCTGCACGCGACCGCAGCAGCGCACCGAGATGTCGGACAGGCGAACCACGTCGTCTGACAGCGTCTGCAAGTCGTACAGCGACATCACTTCGCTGGAGTCCTGCAGCAGGTCCAGCACGTCGTCCATCGCGTTGATCAGGCGGTGGATCTGGTCGCGGTCAAGCGGTGTGATGAAGGTGCGGTGCAACAGGCGGTGCACCTCGGCCGTGATCTTGTCAGCCGCGTGCTCGGCCGCAATAACTTCGGCGGCGTGTTTTTCACGCAGGGCCTCGTCGGCGTAGTGGTGCACCATGGCGCCAAAGGCCTGTGCACCCGTGGCGATGTATTGGCCGTGCTCGTTGAAGAGCTCGAAGAAGTTCCCCTCGCGGGGCAGCAGACGTCCAAAGACCATGGGTTCTTTTCCGATCCAGACGCTGGGAGGGGGGGTGATGCTGAGGGGTCTCGGTGCGCCTGAGTCTATGACAGCCGTGACACACCGGCGGCGGGCCTCAGGCGCCGCTGGCGGGCCCTTCGCCGCCG
>JAYSXE010000003.1:0-10970 GCA_043717565.1 Burkholderiales bacterium
CATGGGCAGCTACGCGCCCGGCTCCTACCCGCAGATGGTGGCCGACCAGGCCAACCGCACCGAGGGCACGAAGATCGTCACCGTGAACTACCGCGGCGAATCGCCGATGTGGATCGACGTCGCATCGGGCCAGGTGCAGGTGGCCATCGGCAGCTTCCAGGCCTTCAACACCGTGTCCACGCGCGGCGTGAAGGCCATCGGCGTGACTGGCTCCTACCGCAGTCCCAAGCTGCCCGACGTGCCCACGCTGGTGGAGCAAGGCGTGCCGGGCCGGCTGGTGCAGCTGGAAGGCGGCCTGCCGCTGATGGCGCCAGCCGGCACGCCCGAGGCCGTGTTGCGCGCTTTGAGCCAGGTGGTGGTGGAAGGCGCCAACACCGCCCGCGCGGCACAGATACGCGAGACCTTCGCGATACCCAACAAGCCGAAAGATCTGGCCGAGACACGGGCCGCCTGGGCGCGTGATGTGCCGGTGTGGATCAAGCTGGCGGTAGACCTGGGCATCAAACTGGACTGAGTCTGGACGAGAAATCCCGGAAGGGCTTGATCGCCTGACGAAGGCCCGAGCGCGATTTCACGCGCTCGGACTGGGCGCGCGCAGCCTGCGTGGCGGCTCTCAAGGTAGGGGGTCAGAGCCTGCTGCTCGCCACTGACGATTGCATTCGTCGCCGTCCGCGTGCTACCGTTTTGCGCTGCGTTTCGCTCAGTCCCAGGAGACCATGATGGCCGAGCCGCTGCTGCAATGCAGTTACATGCCCGGCGATTCTTTCGCCATCGCTGCCTGGCTGGCGCTGGACAAGGACGCCCGCCTCGTCTACCTGAAAGACACCACGCTCGCCGACGACAAGTCGGCCTTTTCGCTGGGCCTGTACAAGGACACCAAGGTCGACGCCAAGGTCACGGTGATCGATCTGCCGCCGCTGTGGCAGGCCACGCTGCGCAGCAGCCCGTGCAAGGAGATCTACCGTGTCTTCTCGCGCGACAGCGGCCCGCCGGCAAACAAGCAGCAGATCGCCGCCTTCGTCTCCGAAGGATCCGATGACAAGAAGACGGCGGTCATCAAGGAGGTGCTGACGAAACTGCTGGCGGTGACGGGCACGATGCCGCGCAAGGTGACTTCGGTGACGGGCTGGCTGGCCAACCTCGTCAGCGAAAGCAAGGACCAGAAACTGACCGAACTGCTCGTCGCCTGGGGCGTTTCTGCCATGACCAGCACTTGGGCCAAGGACTTCGACAGCTTTCTGTCGGCGCGAGCGATGGCGACCTTGAAGTCGAACTCGCTGGTCATCTGGAGCCGGCAAAGCGGCAAGCGCGGGGGCGCCCACCTGGAGCTGGACTCCAGCTATGCCGGCATACACCAGCTCGTGTCCGAGTTCAAGCTCCGGAGCAAGGGGGCGCACAGCCTGATCCTGGCCGGCGACGAACGGGAATCCAACAAGACGGGCAAGGCCAAACTGCAGGCCATCGCCACCGAGCACTCGGTGTCCTACCTGGGCGAGTTCTGGAAGGACGAAGACTGGAAGAAGAGCTTCGCCGAGAACCGGCTGGCGCAACTTGCTTTCTGGGTTTATGTGCACGCCAAGAAGAGCAAGCTCGTGCACCTGGGCATGCGCAGCGGCAATCTCGAGTTGATGACGCTGCTGAAGATGACCGCGGTCTACCTCGAACCCGTGGGTTCGTCTTCGGGCGAACGCATGACGGCCTTTCAACGCAAGGGCATCCCGTACAACCGGGTGCAGATCGCCCACTCACCCGGGCTCACCGCGCAATGGGGCGAAGACCTGGAGAAGGGCAACTACGGCAAGAAGATGCCGGCGGTGCAATCCACCTGGGAACATGAGCAGAAGTCCAAGGCCCAGGCGCTGGCCAGTGCCGATCTGAAGGCCATCAAGCGCGACCTCCAAGACGTGGAGGCCGACATGAAGGAGGCCTGGAACGACTATGACGACGCGCGCTATGAGCGGCTGAAGACAGAAAAACAACAGCTGCTGGCAGACAAGAGCAGCGTCTACAAGAAGGACTACCAGCCCGAAGCAAAACAACAGCTCAAGACGGTGGCGCCGAAATCAAAGGATCAGCGCGCCCGCGGCTTCGATCGCGCCGATGTCGAGCAGATCATCAAGTCGGCGCTGTCGAAGATGGTCTGAGGTGCGCCGGGCCGGGGGCCGGTGTGGATCAAGCCGGCGGTGAACCGGGGCATCAAGCTCGGTTAGCGGCGCGCAGCCTGGGCTTGCGCAGCACCTGCGATGAGCCTGCGGCAGCCGCAGGCCCATCCACCAGCAGCTGCGCCATCAACGCACCCACCACGTCCAGCCCCGGCGGCGCCGTGCGGCGCCGCAAGGTCACCAGGCCGAAGCGCGCGGTGGCAGCCAGCGCGGGCTGCAGTTTCAGTTCCACCAGGTCGGGCGCCGCGGCCCTGATGGCCAGCAGCACGGCGTCGCTGCGCCGCGCCACGTCCACCAGGCTGGGCACTTCCTCGCAGCACAGCGTGACGCAGCTGGTGGGGTGCGCACGCGGCCCGTAACGCTGCACCAGCACGCGCGCCACTTCGTCTGACAGCGGCGTGGACGCGATGGGAAAGCGCAGCAGATCGTCGAAGCCCAAGCCGGCCCCTCGCCGGGCCAGCGGGTGTCCGCGGCGCACCATGAACGCGCCCTGCATCTCATGCGCAAGCTGCGTGTTCAGGTCGGGTGCGGGGCGCAGCGAACGCGTGTCCACCACCAGCGCGTCCAGCAGGCGGTCGCGCAGCGCCTGCACCAGCAAGTCGGTGCCGGCGCGCGCCACCTCCACGCGCAGGCGGGGCCGTTCCTGCGCCATCTTCAACAGCAGCGGCGTCATCAGCATCGCGCCCGGCCCCGAACCCATGCCAATGCGCAGTTCGCCTTCCTGGTCGCTGGCCGCCAGGCGGCCTCTGCCGCGCAGGTCGTCTGCGGCCAGCACCAGCTCGCGCGCCCGCTCGACCGCATCGCGGCCGAAGGCCGTCAGCTCGCTGTGGCGGCCGATGCGGTCGAACAGCGGCTGGCCCAGCTCGTCTTCCAGCGCGCGGATGCTGCGGCTGAGCGCCGGCTGCGTGATGAACAGCAGGCTGGCCGACTTGCTGAACGAGCCTGTGCGGGCCAGTGAGATGAGGTGCCGCAACTGGACCAGCGTCATGGTGGCAGGGCTCCGTGCATGTGCTTCAAACTCATGCTAACCGACAAAACAATGCATTGGACTTGCAGGCCGACGGCTCCTACATTGCGCCAGCCGTGCCGCCATCGCTGCACGCAGCGCACCTTCATCAAGGAGTTCCCGTGAACACGTTCAGTCCCCTTCGATCACTGGCGCTGTGGGCCGGCCTGTTTGTCAGTGCCGGCGCGGCCATCGCACAGGGCTACCCGGTCAAGCCGGTCAACCTGATGGTGCCCTACCCGGCGGGCGGCCCATCGGATGCCATCGCGCGCATCTTCAACAACCAGCTCGGCAAGGAACTGGGCCAGCAGGTGCTGGTGGAAAACCTGGGCGGTGTCAGCGGCGCGCTGGCGGCGCAGAAGGTGCTGGCCGCGCCCACCGACGGCTACTACGTCTTCCAGGGCTCACCCAACGAGGTGATCCTGTCGCCGCTGGCCAATGCCGCGGTGAAGCTGAAGACCGAGGACTTCCGCCTGGTGCACCCGGTGGCCGACGCGGTGATGGTGTTCGTGACGCGCAAGGACCTGCCCGTCAACAACGTCGACGAACTGATCGCGCTGGCACGCAAGCAGGCCGACAAGCCGCTGACCTACGGCAGCGTGGGCGTGGGGTCGCTGTACCACCTGATTCTTGAAAACGTGCAGGCCACCACCGGTGTGAAGCTGGCGCATGTGCCCTACAAGGGCAACGCCCCGCTGCTGCAGGACATCGGCGGCGGCCAGGTCGACTTCGCGGTGCTGGTGTACAGCGCGGCGATGGGCGCGCTGGCCGAGCAAGGGCGGCTGAAGGTCATCGGCCAGCTGGGCGCGCAGCGTTCCGAATTGCTGAAGAACGTGCCGGCCGCCAACGAAGGCCAGGCGCTGAAGAACTTCGCGTACAAGATCTGGACCGGCTTCATGGTGCCGCGCAACACGCCTGAAGACATCGTCACGCGCTTGCATGGCGCCATCAGCAAAACGCTGCAGGACCCGGCCGTGCGTGCGCAACTGGCGGCACAGACCCAGGTGGCGGCGGCGCCCATGACGCTGGCCGAATCGGCCCGCTTCTTCGACGCCGAAACGGCGCGCTACCGCGCCATTGCCAAGCAGATCAACCTGCAGCCGCAGTGACTTCATTTGTAAGTGTTTTGGCAGAACGCAGTACTAGACTTCTTCACCAGCAGGAGAGCGCTGCGGCCCGCGGGCCGCAGCCACCGAAGGCGCAATCTCCCATGAACGCTCAGGTACCGTACTGCACATCACCATCGCCGTCTGGAGAGCCTTCACAGCCGTGAAGCACCGAAGGAGCAAGGCCTGGCGCGCAACGCCCGGCTGAATCTCTCAGGTACCAAGGACAGGGGGAGCGGCCAACCCACGAAGACGCCTGTCTTTGCGGGTCGCACCTTTGTATTGGAAGCTCCACCATGAAAGTCATCGTTCTGGGCGCCGGCCTGCTGGGCGTCACCTCGGCCTATTTCCTGCGCCAGCAGGGCTTTGAGGTCACCGTCGTCGACCGCCAGGCCACGCCAGCGGCTGAAACCAGCTTTGCCAATGGCGGGCAGATCTCGGTGAGCCACGCCGAACCCTGGGCCAACCCCAGCGCACCGCTGAAGGTGCTGAAGTGGCTGGGCCAGGAAGACGCGCCGCTGCTGTTTCGCGTGCGCGCCGACCTGAGGCAGTGGCTGTGGGGCCTGCAGTTCCTGCGCGAATGCACGCCCGCGCGCACGCGCTACAACATCGGGCAGATCGTTCGCCTGGGCACCTACAGCCGCGACACGTTGCAGCAGCTGCGGCGCGACATTGGCATCAGCTACGCCGAACGTTCACAGGGCATCCTGCACTTCTACACCAGCCAGGAAGAATTCGACGGCGCCGAGGCGCCGGCCGCGCAGATGCGCGAGCTGGGTTGCGACCGCCGCGTCATCTCGGCCGACGACGCGGTGAAGCTGGAACCTGCGCTGCGCCACATCCGCGCGCAACTGGCCGGCGCCACCTACACGGCCGAAGACGAATCGGGCGACGCCAACCGCTTTGCACGGGAACTGGTCAAGCGGTGCGAAGCCGACGGCGTGCAGTTCCTGATGAGCCACACCGTGACGGCGCTGCGCGAGGCCGGCGGCCAGGTCGACCATGTGGAAGCCACCGACAGCGAAGGTCGCTTCCTTCGTCTGCGCGCCGACGCCTACGTGCTCGCCATGGGCAGCCTGAGCCCGCTTTACGCGCAGCCGCTGGGCATTCGGCTGCCCATCTACCCGGCCAAGGGCTATTCGGTGACGATGCCGGTGAAAGACGCCGCGATGGCGCACCAGGTGTCGCTGACCGATGACGAATACAAACTTGTGTTCTCGCGCCTGACACCCGCCGGCGTGGCCGCCGGTGCGCCGGGCGACCGCCTGCGCATTGCCGGCACGGCCGAACTGAACGGCTACGACCGCGACCTGAACCGCGTGCGCTGCGAAGCCATCGTCAAGCGCGTGGAGCAGTTGTTCCCGGGTGCCGGCGACACCACGCAGGCGCAGTTCTGGACCGGCCTGCGCCCGGCCACGCCCAGCAACGTGCCCATCATCGGCCGCAGCAAGCTGCCCAACCTGTTCCTGAACACCGGCCACGGCACGCTGGGCTGGACGCATTCGTGCGGCTCGGGCAAGAGCATCGCGCGCATCGTTGGCGGCCTGAAACCCGAGGTGGACTTCGCGTTCACTGGCGTTCAGAGCGGCGCGGCGTTGTGATTTCGAACCGCAGACCCGGCAAGCCGTGATGGATCGAACAGCCTGCAGCCCGGCCGGCCCCGGGGCCGCTACACCCCCAAGTAGCGGTGCCACAGGCTGCGGTCGGCGTCCAGTTCGGCTGAAGCACCCGACCACACCACCAGGCCTTTTTCCAGAATCAGGTGGCGGTCGGCGAGGGCGATGAGCCGCTGCACATACTTGTCGATCACCAGGATGCTCTGGCCCTGCTGGCGAAGCAGCGCCAGCGCGCGCCAGATCTCCTCGCGGATCAACGGCGCCAGGCCTTCGGTGGCTTCGTCCAGTATCAAGAGGCGCGGGTTGGTCACCAGCGCACGGCCGATGGCCAGCATCTGCTGCTCGCCGCCCGACAGCTGGTTGCCCATGTTCTGCCGGCGTTCGGCCAGGCGCGGGAACAGTTCGAACACGCGCTCGGGCGACCAGACCACCGTTGCCGCACCCACGCCGGGCCGCACAAAGGCGCTGAGGTGCTCTTCGACGCTGAGGTTGCTGAACACCTGCCGCCCTTCGGGCACCAGCGCCAGCCCCAGCCGCGCAATGGCGTGCGGCGCCAGGCCCGCCAGCGGCTGGCCCAGCACCTGCACCTGGCCGGCCACAGGCCCGATGGCACCCATCAGCGTGCGCACCAGCGTGGTCTTGCCCATGCCGTTGCGGCCCAGCAGGCCCACCACTTCGCCGGCCCTCACTTGCAGGTCCACGCCCTGCAGCACCAGGGCACTGCCATAACCCGCGCGCAGGCCCTGTGCCTGCAGCAGCGGTGCCGTGGCCGGGCTGCCCGCGCCCATCAGTCCTGCCCCAGGTAGGCCGCAATGACCTGCGGGTCGCGGCGCACCGCGTCGGGCGCGCCGCTGGCCACCACGCGCCCGCTGACCAGCACCGACACGCGGTCGGCCAGGCGAAACACGGCGTCCACGTCGTGTTCAATCAGCAGCAGCGTGGTGCTGGCGCGCAGCTGCTGGATCAGCGCTTCCATGCGCTGCGACTCTTCGGGGCCCATGCCGGCCATGGGCTCGTCCAGCAACACCAGTCGGGGGCGCGCCGCCACGGCCATGCCCACTTCCAGCGCACGGCGTTCGCCGTGCGACAGCGCGTCGATGGCGCTGTGGGCCTTGCCCTGCAACCCCAGGCCCGGCAGCAGCGCATGCGCCTGGTCAAAGCGTTCACGTTCGCGCCAGGCCGGCGCCCAGGCGCGCAGGCTGCTGCCCTGCACCGCCTGCAGCGCCAGCGCCAGGTGCTCCACCACGCTGAAGGTCTTGAACAGGCGCGTGATCTGGAACGACCGCGCCAGGCCCAGGCGCGCACGCTGGTGCGGCGAATGGTGCGTGATGTCGACACCGCCCAGGTGGATGCGCCCGCTGTCGGGCTGCAACTGACCCGCCAGTTGCGACACCAGCGACGTCTTGCCGGCACCGTTGGGGCCGATCAGCGCGTGCACCTCGCCAGCGTGCACCTGCAGGCTGACGTGGTCGGTGGCCAGCACACCGCCAAAGCGTTTGCTCAGGTCCTGCACGTCCAGCAAGGGAGCGGTCGTCATGGCGCAGCACCCCGCCGCCAGCGTGCCCAGGCTGCCGCCAGCGCGCCGGCCAGGCCCTGGCGTGCAAACAGCACCACGGCCAACAGCACCCAGCCGGTCCAGAATTCCCAGTGCTGTGTCTGCGCGGCCAGACCTTCCTGCAGCAGCAGCAGCGCCGCCGCACCCAGCACGCCGCCCCACAGCGTGCCCACGCCGCCCAGAATGACCATCACCATCAGGGTGCCCGACTGCGTCCAGTGCAGCAGGTTGGGGCTGACATAACCCTGTTGGTTGACGGTGAGGAAACCCGCCACGCCGCCCACCATGCCGGCCACCACAAACACCACCAGGCGCAGCACAAACACCGGCAGGCCCAGCGCTTCGGCGCGCAGGTCGTCGTCGCGCATGGCCACGAAGGCGCGGCCCATGCGCGAAGGCACAAAGCGGTACAGCGCCAGCAACGCCAGCGCCAGTGCGGCCAGCGCCACGTAGTAGAACGTGGTGGGGTCTTTCAGGTCGAGGCCGAAGCCGATGAGCGACCGGGTCTTGATGTTCAGGCCTTCGTCGCCGCCATAACCCTTGATGGAGTTGGCCAGGTAAAACAGCATCTGCGCGAAGGCCAGCGTGATCATGATGAAGTACACGCCGCGCGTGCGCAGCGAGATGGCGCCAATGACCAGCGCCACCAGCCCGGTGACGGCCAGGGTGACCAGCAGGTGCAGGCCGCCGCTTTCCACGCCCTCGGTGATCATCACGCCGGTGGCGTAAGCGCCCAGCCCGACAAAGGCCGCATGCCCAAACGACACCAGGCCGCCATAACCCAGCACCAGGTTCAGGCTGGTGGCCGCAATGCCAAATACCAGCACCTTGCTGGCCAGCGTGGTGTAGTAGCCCAGCCCCAGCGCCTGCAGCAGCCAGGGGAAGGCCACGGCAACCAGGGCCAGCAGCGCCAGCCCCACCCAGGATGCCGGCTGCCCGACCTGCTGTGGTTGCTCAGCCACGGGCAGGGAACAGCCCTTGCGGCCGGAGTGCCAGCACGGCGGCCATGAACACATACACCGCGATCGAAGCGATGGCCGGCCCGGCCGCGCTGGCCCACTGCGGGCTGAGGAATTCACGCAGCACCTGCTGCAGCACGGTGCGGCCCAGCGTGTCGATGCAGCCCACCAGCACCGCGCCCACCAGCGCGCCACGGATGGAGCCGATGCCGCCGATGACGATAACGACAAAGGCCAGGATCAGGATGTTTTCGCCCATGCCCACCTGCACCGCCAGCAGCGGCCCCAGCAGCGCACCGGCCACCGCGCACAGGCCGGCACCGATGCCGAACACCACGGTGAACAGCAGCTTCACGTTCACGCCCATCATCTCGGTCATGGCACGGTTGCTCGCGCCGGCACGCACCCAGGCGCCCAGCCGCGTGTGCGACACCACCACGTACATCAGCAGCGCCAGCGCCAGGCCCACGCCCAGGATCAGCAGCCGGTAGGCCGGGTACATCAGGCCGGGCAGCAGTTCCACCGGGCCGGCCAGCGCGGCCGGTGCCGACAACGGCAGGTCGGTGCCGAAGATCATCTTCACGCCGTCATTCAAGATCAGGATGAGCGCGAAGGTGGCCAGCACCTGCGACAGGTGGTCGCGTGCATACAGCGTGCGCAGCAGCGTGGCTTCCAGCAGCATGCCGAACAGCGCCGTCAGCACGATGGCGCCCAGCACGCCCCACACGAATGAACCCGTCTGCTGCACCAGCCAGGCGGCCAGGAAAGCACCCACCATGTACAGCGAACCGTGGGCCAGGTTGATCATGTCCATGACGCCAAACACCAGCGTCAGCCCGGCCGCCAGCAGGAACAGCATCAGCCCGAATTGCAGGCCGTTGAGGGCCTGCTCGATGAACAGCATGGAAGGCATGGACGGCATGCGGCGGTGGCCGCAGGCTTCAGGGCTTCAGGGCTTCAGGGTTTCAGCGGGCAGGCGCCGACGTAGGCGTCGCCATGGTCCTTCAGGATCGGGCCGCCGATGGTCTTGTTCACCAGCCCACCCTTGCCGTCGCTGCCCACCACGCGCACGTAGTAGTTCTGCACCGGGTAGTTGTTGCTGTTGAACTTGAAGGCGCCGCGCACCGAGTCAAAGCGTGCCGCCTTCAGCGCCTTGCGCACGGCGTCCTGGTCTTCCAGTTTGCCCTTCACGTCGCGCACCGCGGCGTTGATGAGTTGCGCCGCGTCATAACCCTGCGACGCATAGATGGTGGGCATGCGCTTGTATTCCTTCTGGAATTCGGCCACGAACTTCACGTTGGCGGCGTTCGGCAGGTCGGGTGACCAGTGCGCAGTGTTGAACAGGCCCGACATGGCCGGGCCCACGGGGTTGATGACGTCCTGGTCGGCGCTGAAACCGGGCAGCAGCAGCGTGATGTTGGTGGACAAGCCCGCACCCACGAACTGCTTGATGAAGTTGATGCCCATGCCACCGGGCAGGAAGATGTACAGCGCCTGCGGCTTGGCGGCGCGGATCTCGGCCAGCTCGGCAGCGTAGTCCAGCTGGCCCAGCTTGGTGTAGTTCTCGCCAATGACCTGGCCCTTGAAGGTGCGCTTGAAGCCGGCCAGCGAATCCTTGCCGGCCTGGTAGTTGGGCGCCAGCAGGTACACGCTTTTCATGTCGCGCTGGTTGGCCAGCTGGCCGGCGGCCTCGTGGTATGCGTCATTGGGCCAGCTGACGGCGAAGAAGTTGGCGTTGCAGTCCTTGCCCGCGATGGAGGACGGCGCGGCGTTGGGGCTGATGTAGATGGTCTTGGCGTCCATCGCCTCGGGCAGCGCGGCGAGCATGATGTTGCTGAACACCACGCCGGTCATGAAGTCGACCTTGTCGCGCTTGATGTTGCGTTCGAACAGCTGCTTGGCCACGTCGGGCTTGAACTGGTCGTCGCCCACCAGCACCTCGGCGGGCAGGCCGCCGAGCTTGCCGCCATTGAGTTTGACGGCGAGCTGGAAGCCGTCGCGAATGTCCACGCCCAGCGCTGACGACGGGCCCGACAGCGTGCTGACGAAGCCCACTTTCACCTTGTCGGCGGCGGTGGCCGGGCCTGCCAGCGCAGTCATCAGCGTTGCAGCCACCGCGGTGGCGGCCAAGGTCTTTTTCTTCAGCAAAAGGGCAGTGGTCAACACGGAAAGCTCTCCTTCAGGGCATCGAAAAGTTGGTAACGGGTTCAGAGCCAGATTTGAAGCACGTAGTCAAACGGGGCCTGGCTGTTGAACAGGTCGACACGCTGCAGCCTGATGCGCAGCGTGCCGTCGGGCTGCCGCACCAGCCAGTGCTGGTAACGACCGCCAAAGTGCCGCACATTGTCGCGGCGAAGTTCCATGAAATGAAAGCGCGAACGCACGAGGATCTCGTTTTCAGTAACGGCCTGCAGCGCCACATGGCTGACCAGGTGGTTGGTTTCCCACATCGGCGCCTGCGACCAGGCGTTGGGGTGCGTGATGCGGCCCTTGCGGATTTCCATCATCAGCCGGTCTTCGGCAAAGATGCTGGGCGAGCCTTCCCATTCGGTCTGCTGCGGCGTGA
>JAYSXE010000021.1:0-29538 GCA_043717565.1 Burkholderiales bacterium
GCCAGCGGCGACGCTTCGCTGTGGCGGTCTACGCTGCGCTCCGACTGCCCTGCGATGCTCAGGCCCAGCCCTCGCGCGTGAAATCGCGCTCGGGCCTTCGCCAGGCGCAAACCTCCTTCCGGAGGTTTACGTCCGGGCTCAGGGCCCAGCGGCATAACTCGCTTCGTTCGCTGCGCTCACTGCGCTCAAACAGATGCCGCAAGTCAGTTTTTGAAGCGCGCAAGCGCGCGGGCCCTGAGCCTTCCGCTTCTCGGCGCCGCAGAGGCGCGCCACCGCCTGCCCGGCCGCGCCTTTGCAACAACAAGGGTGGCGCGCCGAGAGTCTTCAATACAGCGCGGCCTTCGGCAACGGCCGACAGCCGAAATGGCGCGGAAACTTGCGACGGTTGCCCAGACAAGCATCAGCACGCCACCGCTACTGGCTGAGCGGCGGGCGGTGCCCGGTGGCGGCGCTGTCTGTGTCGGCGAGAAGCGGAGGTGCGCGGTCGGCGCGCGCAGCGCGCATCAAAAACTGACTCGTTGCGACTGTTTGAGCGCAGAGAGCGCAGCGAACGAAGCGAGTTTCGCAACGCGACCGCGTGCCGAGCATCGCAGCGGAGTCGGAGCGAAGCGCAGACCGACACAGCCTGCGCCGCCGCCGGGCACCGCCCGCCGCGACGCGCGCCACTCTCAGCACTCACCGGCACACGCACACGCAGAAGCACACGCAAGATCCCTTCCAGCGTCGACAAGAAGGCCACCAGCTTCAGTCCGACCTGAAGACGACAACAACAAAACAGGAGCCCGCTGAACCCATGGACAGCTTCGCCCTCCTCATCGCCGCCACCCTCAATGCCGGCACCATCCTGGCCATAGCCGGCATCGGCCTGCTCATCAATGAACGCGCCGGCATCATCAACCTCGGAGCCGAGGGCATGATGCTGGTGGCCGCCATCGCCGGCTTTGCCACCGCCGTCAACACCGGCAGCGACTGGCTGGCCTTTGCCGCTGGCGCCGGCGCAGGCGCGTTGATGGCGGCTGCGTTCGGCGTGCTCGTGATCTGGATGAACACCAACCAGGTGGCCAGCGGTCTGGCGCTCAGCCTGTTTGGTGGCGGGTTCTCGGCCTTCGTCGGCATCAACTACGTGCAGGGCAAGCTGGGCGAAAGGCCGCAGTTCAGCATCCCATTCCTGGCCGACATTCCCTTCTTCGGCCCTGCCCTCTTCCGGCAGCACCCCATGGTGTATCTGACCATGTTGCTGGTGGCGGGTGTGGCCTGGTTCTTGTACCGCAGCCGCAGCGGCCTGGTGTTGCGGGCCGTGGGTGAATCGCCGGAATCGGCCCACGCGCTGGGCTACCCGGTGCGGCGCATCCGCATGGCTGCGGTGATGGTGGGCGGCGCGCTGTGCGGTGTGGCCGGGGCCTACATCTCGGTGGTGTACACGCCACTGTGGGTGGAAGGCATGGTGGCCGGCAAAGGCTGGATCGCGCTGGCCCTGACCACCTTCGCCACTTGGCGGCCGGCCCGCATCTTGCTGGGGGCTTACCTGTTCGGGGGCGTCACCATGCTGCAGTTCCACCTGCAGGGCCAGGGGGTGGATATACCCAGTCAGTTCCTGAGCATGCTGCCCTATGTGGCCACCATCGTGGTGCTGGTGCTCATCTCGCGCAACGCAGCCTGGATCAAGGCCAACATGCCCGCTTCGCTGGGCCAGCCCTTCTTCCCGGGCTCGTAAACCCCAAGTTTTCCACGGTCCATAATTTCTGGTTTTCTCGTCACGCTACCCAAACCTACAGGAGTGAGATTCATGACCATTTCGTCCAAGCGTTCCCTGCTCAAACTGGCCGGCTGGACCACGCTGGCCGCTTCCGCTGCCCTGGTGGGCTGCGGCAAGAAAGAAGAGCCGAAGCCGGCTGCTGCACCCGCGGCTGCGCCAGCTGCAGCACCTGCACCCAAGCCTGAACCGCTGAAGATTGCCTTCGCCTACGTGGGCCCGGTGGGCGACGGTGGCTGGACATTTGCGCACGACAACGGTCGCAAGGCCGTGGAGAAGGAATTCGGCGACAAGGTGGTGACCAGCTTCGTTGAAAAAGTGCCCGAAGCCGCCGACGCCGAGCGCGTGTTCCGCGACATGGTGGGCCAGGGCAACAAGCTCATTTTCGGCACCACCTTCGGCTACATGGAACCCATGTTGAAAGTGGCGGCCGACAGCAAGGACGTGAAGTTCGAGCAGGCCACCGGCTACAAGCAAGCCGCGAACATGCGCACCTACGACAGCCGCACTTATGAAGGCGCCTACATGGCTGGCGTCATCGCCGGCAAGATGAGCACCAGCGGCACGCTGGGCGTGGTGGGCTCCATTCCCATTCCTGAAGTCATTCGCAACATCAACAGTTTCACCATGGGCGCGCAAAGCGTGAACCCCAAGGTCAAGACCAAGGTGGTGTGGGTGAACGAGTGGTTCAACCCGCCGAAGGAAACCGAAGCCGCGCAAAGCCTGATCAACCAGGGCGCCGATGTGCTGTTCCAGAACACCGACAGTTCTGCCGTGCTGCAGACCGCGGCCAAGAACAAGAAACTGGCTTTCGGATGGGACAGCGACATGACGGCCTATGCGCCTGATGCCCACCTGGCCAGCGCCATCATCAACTGGGCCCCGTACTACATCAAGGCCACACGCGAGGCGCTGGAAGGCAAATGGACCGGTGGCAACAACACCTGGTGGGGCGTGAAGGAAGGCGCCATCGACATCGTCAGCATCAGCGACAAGGTGCCGGCCGAAACCAAGGCGCAGATCGACAAGATCAAGGCCGGGCTGAAGGACGGCAGCTTCGCTGTCTGGAAGGGCCCCATCATGGGCCAGGACGGCAAGGAAGTGCTGGCCAAGGACGTGGTGGCCGACGACAAGTTCATGAGCGGCGTCAACTTCTACGTCAAGGGCGTTGAAGGCAAGGTGCCGGCAGGCAAGTAAGGGCTGCAGTGCACCCTTGAAGCCCGGCGTACGAAGTGCGCCGGCACCCCGACGGCACTGCAGCCCGCTGCAGTGCCGTTTTCTTTTGGGCGCGGGCGGCCATCGTGTCCAATGTGCACCTGAACGAACAACGCCGCAGGAGGTTCCGGTGAAAGCCCGACCACACGAATTCACGGCCGCGGTGCGCTGGACCGGCAACCGCGGGCAAGGCACAGCTTCCTACCGCGGATATGACCGCACCTGGGACATCGCAACCGCCTCGAAGGCCATCGTCCACTGCTCGAACGACCCGCTACTGGGTGGCGATCCCAGCAAGCACAACCCGGAAGACCTGTTGCTGGCGTCGCTGTCTTCATGCCACATGCTGTGGTACCTGCACCTGGCCAGCGACGCCGGCATCGCGGTGCACGCCTACAGCGACAACCCGGTGGGTCTGGGCGAAACGCTGGCCAACGGTGCGGGGCGGTTTGTCAGCGCCACGCTGCGGCCTCGCGTGGTGGTTCCAACGGGCACGGACTTGAGGCGGGCTGCCGAACTGCACCACGAGGTGCACCGGTTCTGCTTCATCGCGCGCTCGGTGAATTTTCCTGTGGCTTATGAGCCATCGTTCGAAGAACGGGACAGTGCAGAGGGCCAGCGCTGAGCCGCAGCCGACGCCAATCCTTGTCGAATGTTTTTTCGCAGGTCTTGCAGCGGGTCTTGAAGGGCCGGCCCACGGGCATCAACGGCTCAGCGGTACACCCCGTCCCACTCGCCGGGCGCCACCGTGGCACTGGTGCCGTCTTCATTGGCAAGCGGGCGGTTCAGCGTGAAGACGGACTCGGGCGTCACCACCGCATAGTCCATGTAGCCCAGCCGCGCCAGCGCACGCATGGCGCCTGTGTTCACGAGGCCGTGCTCGATAAATTCATCGGCGATGTAGATGCCCACCACATGGCCGAAAACCACCGTGTAGGTGCTGTCGCTGCCCGCCTTGTGCGCCGGCAGCGCCACGGTCTTCCACAGCCTGCATTCGAAGGCGGCCGGTGAACGTGCCACACGCGGCGGGGCCACCCACTTCGAAGGGGCGGCCTCCAGGCCGGCCAGCGCGAATTCGTCAACGCCGGGGTTCACCGGCGCCGAACTCAGGTTCATCGCGTCGCGCAGTTCAAAGCTGGCGATGGAACAGGTGAACTCGCCCGTGGCCTCCACATTGCGCAGGCTGTCCTTGAAGCCGGCGCTGGAGAACATCACCATCGGCGGGCGGTCGCTCACGGCGTTGAAGAAGCTGTAGGGCGCCAGGTTGCGGCTGCCGTCAGCGCCCAGCGTGGCGATCCAGCCCACCGGGCGCGGCACCATCAGGGCCTTGAAGGGGTCGTGTTTCAGACCGTGGTTGCGCAGCGCGGTGTCGTAGTGCATGGGTGGGTGCAGGGCGTAAGCAGCCCGGTTGGCTTGAAGGTGCGGGCCCGCAGCGGCGGGCCCAGCGGTCACTTTACCGTCTGAACCCGCATCACTGTGGCGCCGTACTCGTCAGCACACGGTGTGCCCGCAGGGCACAGCGGCTGGCCCGCCAGCACCGAGCCCGGCCCGCTGTGCTGCGCCGCCAGCGCCTGCGTCGCTTCGCCGGTAGAGAAGTAGCGCACCAGGTTCTCGGCACGTGGGCGCAGGGTGTCGAAGTTGCGTTGGCGGGCCGACACCATCACCAGCACGTGCGATGTGCCCAGGGGCTCGTCGGCCGGCAGGTAAAAACCGTCGCCAGTGGGGAAGCGCCAGGTCTGGCCCTTCTTCACCCGCACCGTGCCCGAACGGCCGTTGGGCACCAGCAGCGCCAGCGTGCCGTCAGAGCTGTAGCCGAAGACATAGACAAAGCCCTCGCGCTCGCTGCTGAGCTGAAACTTCAGTTCGTCGCGGCCAGCGCGCATCTCGGTCTTCTCGGCCGCGGCCTGCACGGCAAACCCGGGTGTCTGCGCCTGCACGATGCGCTCGAATTCGGCAGGGGGTTCAAAGGCTTTTGCCGGCGGCGCGGGGGTTGCAGGCGCAGCGGCCACCGTCGGTGGTGGGGCGGACAGGCTGGCGGGCGCGGCTTCGGGCGGCACCTTGGCCGCTGCCGTGGGCCCCGGGGTGGCCGCGGCGGCTGGTGGCGCAGTGGCCGCCGGTGCGGGGCCTGACGGCGCGCGCAGGCGGTAGACACCGTAGCCCAAGGCCACCAAGACCACCACGCCTGCAAGACCCCAGACGAGGGGGCGCCTGCCCGCTGCCGGTGCGGCAGGCCCCGGCGAATCGGCAGGCAGCGCAAGCGCTGGCGATGCAGGCTGCGCCGCCACCGGTGGTGTCGCGGTCAGCGGCGCCGCATGGGGCCCGCCCAGGCCCAGTTGCAGGCGCAGTTCGGCAATGCTTTGCGTGCGCGTTTCAGGCAGCACCGCCAGTGCACGGTCAATCGCCTGCAGAAAGCCGTCGCTGTAGCGCCCGCCTGCACATCGCGCCAGCGGAACGTAGGTGTCGTTCACAAGGCGGCCCACTGACGGCGGCGGCGTCTTGCCGGTGATGGCGAAGTACACCACCGCCGCCAGCGCGTAGACATCGGTCCAGGCGCCCTGCTTCATGCCCGGAATCTCGGCGTACTGTTCCACCGGCGCGTAGCCCGGCTTCAAGATCACCGTGAGCGCCTGCGTCATGTCGCCGATGACGCGCCGCGCAGCGCCGAAGTCGAGCAGCAGCCAGCGGCCGCTGGAAGCCCAGCTGCCGGGGCCTGCCCCCTGGCCGTCCTGCCCGGCCAGCAGCATCACGTTGTCGGGCGCAATGTCGCGGTGGTAACACTGCTGCGCGTGAATGACCTGCAGCGCTTCGGTCAACGGCGTCAGCACGCCGCGCAGCCAGGCTTCGTCCGGCGCGCGGCCCATTTGCCGCAGCACATCTTTCAGGGTGGCGCCTTCCAGGAAGGGCATCACCAGGTAGGCGGTGCCGTTGGCTTCCCAGAACCGGTACACCTTCACCAGCGCAGGGTGATCGAAACTGGCCAGCAGGCGGGCTTCGTTGATGAAGCTCTTCAGGCCCACTTCGAAGGTCTCGCGGTGGCGTTCCGACTTCACCTGCACCTGGCTGCCCGCACCGCGCGCCGCCAGTGAAGATGGCATGTATTCCTTCAAGGCCACCTTGCGCTGCAGCAGGTGATCGTGCGCCGTGTAGACGAGGCCAAAGCCCCCTTCGGCCACGAAGGACGTGATCTCGAATTCGGCCAGACGCGTGCCCACCGGCAGACCACCGGTGTGGCTGTCACGGGCAGCAGGCGCGCCAGTGGCGGGAGCCATGATCAGCTTGGTCTCATCGGCCACCGGTGGTGGGGCCGGCCTGATGACGGTGCGGTCGTCGTCTTCGGGTGGTTCGGCGGTCATGGTGCGGGCGGCGGTGCGCCAAACAAGGGGTTCAGCGCCGTTGGCAGGCCGCGCGCCACCCACAGCCGGGCAGCGCCTTCGTCAGGCACTGCCTGCCACCAGCTGCAGCCGCGGGCCTGGTGCCAGGCTTGCAGTTGGCAGGGCGCCGTCATGGCCATTGCGGCGTCGGCAGCATGGGGCAGCGGCAGCATCTGTCCATTGCTTCCGGGCAGTTCGGCAGCTGCGTCGGCGGCGGCCAGCGCGTCGGCCATGCTGGGTTGGTGCGCAGCCTGGCGCTGCTGCTGCAAGGCCGCTTCCAGCTGATCGGCCGACCAGTCGCCGTGCAGGGCGTCGCGCGCCAGGTCGTCCCAGGCCGCCAGCACGCGCCACACCCGTTGCAGCTGGCCCAGGCCCAACGGCCCGGGGCCCAGCGGCTGGGCCAGCGTCAGCGGGAAGTAGCGCCCCACGCGGTCCACCGACGGCATCAGCACGCCGGCCCAAGCCTGGCTGCCAGGCCCGCCGGCGGCCGCGCCGGGCAGCACACCCGGCTGCAGCAAAAAACGCCAGCTGGGGCTGGCCAGGTATGCGGCCAACCACGTGGAAGGTGCGGCACTGCGCAAGTTGAGCAGGCCGGTGGCCAGCCAGGCGTCCCAGGGCTCGATGAAATCAGCGCCCAGGCGTCGCGACGCAAAGTCGCCCAGCGACGGCAGCTTGCCGTGCCAGCCCGGTGGGTCGGCCGCCTTCATCTCTACAGCGCCGCCGGGCAACGGAACTGCTTGATCTCGCGCAGCTGGAAGGGGTTGAACACGCTGGCTGCAATCACTTCCAGCCGCGCGCGCTTGCCGTCCAGGTTCAGGATGACGCTGAACTTCTCGGGCACCGCACCGGGCTCGATCTGGAAGTTCTCGAACAGCTTGAACAGCGCCCAGGGGCCGGTGGTGGCCACCAGCGGGCCGGCGTTGCCCAGGCCGGTGCTGAGCTTCACGTCAGACGCCATGCGCGCGCTGGGCGCTGACACGGCAATGGAAGGCCCGCTGGTGGTGAGCTTCTGCACCTGGCCGTCCACGTCAAGCAGCAATTCCTTCAGCGCCGGGTCCATTTCCGACAAGCGCAGTTCCAGCTTCACGGCCGGCACCTTGCCACCGGCACGGAAGAACACCTCGCGGATGCGCTGCGCGCGCTGGAATTCGGCCAGCGCCGCCGGCGACACCGGGCGTGTGCCATCGGTCAACGGCTTGTAGACCCACTGCGCGCCCGACATGTCCACCAAGTTCAGCAGCCGGCGCTGGAAGAATTCATCCAGCAGGCCGCCAGGGCTGAAGACACGGCCGAAGTCGTCGGGCGTGACGTCGGCACGCGCACCGCTGGCAAAGGGGTAACGGCCGGTGATGGCGCTGTTGCAGACGTCGGTGATGGGTTTGAGTTCACCGCTCATTTCCTGCACCACGGCGCCGCGGGTCTGGCTGATGGCCACGTCGGCCAACTGCGTGAGCATGCTGCGCACGGCCTCGGGCTGGTCGGCGGCGGCCACCTTCACTTTTTCGGCACCACCGCCGGCTGGCGGTGGTGACCTGCTCTTCTTGGCGGCGTCCACGGCAGCCAGTTGCGCATAGACCTCGCCGAAGAGCTTCAGCGTGTCGTTCAGCGGCGGCGGCTCGCCGGTCACCAGCCGGTGCAGGCCCTTGAAGTGGTTGTCGACCATGGCCTCCAGAGGGCCGCCACCACCACCGGTGTCACCCGGTGCGGCACCCGACAAGCGTGCGGCGTCGGCCTTGGCCTGCGCGGCAGCCCTTTCCAGCGGGTTGGTGCTGGCAGCAGGCGGCACCAGGCGGGTTTCAGCGCTGGCCGCGCGCAGGTAGCTGGCCAGGGGCGAGTCCACGGCCGACAACAGCCGCGACACCACCAGCGCACGCTCAGGGTCGTTCAGCTTGACCAGGCGCACGTCGGCCAGGTACTTTTCCCAGGTCTTGATGTAGTCCTCGAAGTACAGCCGGCGCACCTTATCGGTCAGCGCCGTGCCCAACGTGGCGTCGCGCAGCCGTGCGGCATCCGTCTTCAGGCCCAGCACCCAGCCTTCTTCGGCGGCCAGCACGGGTGTGGCCTTCTGCACCGCGGGCAGCACCAGCTTGCGGTAGCCGTCGCGCGTGTACAGGCCCGAAATGCCCTTGGTCAGGGGCTCGGCGCTGGCGCGTTCAAAAACCTGCGCGGCCTGCGGACCGGCGGCGCCTGCGACCGTGAAGTCGGGCACCGTGCCTGCCGTGGTCTGGCGCTTGATGCGGCTGTAGACACGGTATTCCAGCGGGTAGGCGGCCAGCATCTCGCGCACGCTGGCCACCAGCGCGTCGTCTTTGGGCAGCGCCGATGTCGGCGGGCCCAAGACCAGCATGGCGCTCAGGTGCGCGTCGAGCTGGGCGCGGTCTTCGGGCGCCAGGCGCGCCAGGTTGATGTCCCAGTCGGCACCGATCCAGGCCTTCAGAGACGCGGCGTCGAACTGCTGCGGCTGGTGCAGCATCAGGTAGGCCTTCAGCGCCTCATAGGCCTGTTCCAGGTTGCCGGAGGTGGCGGCGCGCAGCCGCTCTTCCAGCCGTCGCGCCACGCGCGGCGTGAACTGCTTTTCCAGCAGCCGCTGGTAGGCCAGTTGCGCCGCGGCGTCGAGCTTGTCGCCCTGGTACAGGCCCAGGCTGTTCAAGAGCGGTGGCGCGGCGATTTCCAGGCCCGGCAGGCGCGCTGCGTCACGCACCTGCGCCAGCGGTTGTGGCAGGGCCGAGACATCGGCGGTGCGCGCCGGGGGCAGGCCTTCCAGCGTGGCCTTCAGTGCCGGCAGGCGGGCGGCCACCTGGGCCGCATGGTCCAGGTTGCGTGAACGGCTGACGGCCCAGCCCACCAGCACCGCGCCCGCCAGCAGCACCATGGCGGCGGCACCGGCCAGGCGCAGGCCGGCCCTGCGCTTTTCAGCCACCGGGTTGTGTGCGCCCAGGCCGCGTTCAGCAAACACCAGTTCGCCCAGCAGGCGCTGCAGGAAGAAGCTTTTGCCGCGGCCCGGCGCCACCGCTGCGCCGCGCGTGTCCATGCCGAACGATCGGCCCAGCGCACCCATCACGCGGTCGATGGGTGAACCTTCCTGCGTGCCGCTGGTGAAGTACACGCCGCGCACCCAAGGCGCCTGCTCCACCGCGCCGCCGCCTGAAAATACCGCGCGCAAAAAGTCGTCCAGCACCGGGCGCAGTGCCGCAAACTCTTGCGGGAAGGCAAAGATGGCGCTGCGCCGCAGCACGTCGCGTTCGGCCTGCAGCCGTGCGGGCAGTTGCGACACCAGGCGCTGCTGCAGTTCCTGGTAGCGCGGCGCAAAGTCGGCCATCGGGTCGCTGCCCGGGGCTGCGTCAGCGGCGAAGGTGAAGCCCCAGACCTGGCTGCGCCCGTCCTTGTCCAGTGTTTCGAAGCTTTCATTGAAGCCGCCCAGCAGGTCGGCCTTGGTGACCAGCACATACACCGGCGCGCGCACGCCCAGCTTGGCTTGCAGTTCGGCCAGGCGGGCGCGCAACTGCGCCGCGTGCTGTTGCCGTTCGGCCGCGCCCTGCTGCAGCAGGTCTTGCACATTGACGGTGAGCAGCACACCGTTGATGGGCTGGCGCGGCCGCGTCTTCTTCAGCAACGCCAGGAAGTTGTTCCAGGCGCTGGCGTCGACGTCGCGGTCGGATTCCTGGGTGGCGTAGCGGCCAGCGGTGTCGATCAGCACAGCGTCTTGCGTGAACCACCATTCGCAGTTGCGCGTGCCGCCCACGCCCTGCACGGAAGCCTTGCCGCCGCTGTCCTGCAGCAGGAATTGCAGGCCGGCGTTCATCAGCGCGGTGGTCTTGCCCGAGCCCGGAGCGCCCACGAACACGTACCAGGGCAGTTCATACAACTGCTGCGAAGGCTTCAGCCAGTTGCTGCCGCCCCGCGCCTTCAGCTTGGCCACGGCGTCGCCAAAACGCTGTGCCAGTACCTGGGCTTCTTTCTCACTGGCCGAAGGCCCGCCCGACAGGCCCTGCAGCAAGGCCGTGTTGGTGCGCCGCCGCTGCCACGCCTTGTAGGCCTGCCAGCCCGCCCAGCCGCCCCATAGCAACGCCAGCAGCACGGCGCGCGGCCACAGTGCCTGCAGCGGATGGCTGTCGCCCCAGGGCAGCAAAGGGCCCAGCCACCACACCACTGCAGAAAGAGCCAGCAGGCCCAGCAAGGCCAGCAGCAAGGGGAACCAGGACGGCAGGCGCTTCATGGGGGGCTTCAGGGTTCTTCTTGCGCTTGGACGGCCAGGAGCATCAGGCCGGGGCCGCGGCCAGCAGCGTGATTTCAACGCGGCGGTTGCGGGTGCGGCCATCGGCGGTGCTGTTGTCGGCCACCGGCTCGGTGTCAGCACGGCCCTCAGCGGTGATGCGTGCGCCAGGCACCGTGGCCGACAGCAGCGCCTTCACGCTGCTGGCACGGTCTTTGGACAGGTGCCAGTTCGACGGAAAGCGCAGAGAGCGGATGGGCTGGTTGTCGGTGTGGCCGGCCACCACCACCGGGCCGGGCAATTGGTTCAGCGCTGCGGCGATGCGTTCAAACAACGCACGCGACGCGACGCGGACATCGGCACTGCCGGGGTCGAACACACCGTCACCGCGCAGCGTGACCACCGAACGATCGGCCTGGTCACGCACTTCCACCAAGCCCTTGTCGATGTCGGCCTTCAGCAAGGTGGCCAGACGCGGCGCCACGGGGGCGGGCGGTGCCGCCTGCGGGGCGGCGGCGGGCGCGGGCACCGCCCGCACGTCCAGCGCCTGCAGCGCCGTGAAGGTGGCGTCGGTCTGCGCGTTCAAGGTCAACCGCAGCACCAGGAACACGGCCAGCAGCAGGCCGGCGAGGCCAGCGCCCAGCACCCACAGCGGCACGCCGTCGCGCAGGCGCTGCGGCGGCGCGGCCACGCCCTGCCAGTGCGGCGCCAGCGTGCTGTCCACCGGCGGTGCGCCTTCGCGCAACTTGGCGGCCAGGCGTTCGCGCAGGCTGTCCAGCTGGGCCTGCCCGTTGTCCAGCACGCGGTAGCGGCCTTCGAAACCCAGGGCCAGCGCGCTGTAGACCAGTTCCAACAGGTTGCGGTGCTGTTCCGGGTTCTCGGCCAGCCGCGTGAGCAGCTGGAAGACCTTCTCGCCGCCCCAGGATTCAGTATGGAACTGCACCAGCAGGCTGTGCGCCGACCAGGCGCCGTTGCCGCCCCAGGGCGTGCTGGAGGCCGATTCGTCCAGCAGCGTGCACAGCACATAGCGCGCGGCCACCACCTGCTCGTGCGGCAGGCCCTGGGCGCGGGCACTGGCGTCGAAGCGGTTAATGGCCTCGACCAGCGTGGCACGCAGGCCGGCCGGGTTGGCATGCTGCAGCGTGGCACGCAGCCGCGGCGCGGCGCTGAGCAGCGGCGCGGCGGCCTGCACCAGCGGGTTCAGGCTGGCATGGGCCGGCAGTTCGGGCATCGGGGGCAGCGCCGCAGCGGGGGCCGCAGGCGCTGGTGGTGCGGACATGGTGGCAGCGCCTGGTGCAGCCGCACCCGCCGCAGTGGCGGGCCGGTTGGCGCGGCCCGCACTGGGCTTGATGACGGTGCGGTCGGCGTCAAAGGCCGCAAAGGGGTCAGGTGGCGTGTCGTCGGTGCTCACGGCGGGCAGGCTGGTGGGGTGGGCGGGCCGGGGTCGATCAAGCCTTCACGGCCCAGAACTCCAGGGTCAGGCCCGGAAAATCACCGGCGATATGCAGGGCCAGACCGGCTGAGGTTTCAAGCTGCTTCCACAGCTCGCTGCCCCGCGTTTCCAGCTCGAAGTAGGTGCAGCCGGCGTGGTAGGGAATCTGCCGCGGCGCCACCGGCAGCGGGCGCAGCGCCACGCCGGGCAATTGCAGGTTCACCAGGTCCAGGATGCGTTCGGCGGGGCCGATCTTCACCTGGGTCGGGAAGCGTGCGCGCAACGCTTCACCGGGCATGTTGGCGTTGACAGCCAGCACGAAGCTGGCGGTGCGCTGCAGTTCAATGTCGGGGATCAGCGCCACGCGCAGGCCCGACGGGCGCTTCTGCAGGTCGATCGGCAGCGCCGTCTGCGCCATCACCATCGACAGCGATTGCCGCAGGTCGTTCATCAGCGCGGCGAAGACGGTGGCATGGTCGTCGTGGCGGTACTCGGGGTAGGCCACGGGGCGGCGCTGTTCGCGGAAGGTGGACAGTTCACCGGCCAGCGCCAGGGCTGTCTCGTAAAAACGCTCGGGGTGCAGCACTGGCAGGCGCTGCAGGTGTGCAAACACCGGCTGAAAGCGGTTGATGACCTGCAGCAGCAGGAAGTCGACGATCTCGCCGGTGCCTGCGCGGCCGGGCTGGGCCAGACGCGCTGCCACGGCCTGCCCGCGCTGGTGCAGCATGCCCAGCAGTTCGCGCACATAACCGTCCAGCGTGGGATGGGCCGGCGCGTGCAGCATGGGCGGCACGTAGCCGGTGTCCAGCACCACACGGCCGTCGGCGCGGCGTTCCTGCACGCGCACCAGACCCAGCGTGGTGTAGCCCTCGTTGGCGTCTCGCGCCAGCATCAGGCGCAGGTTGATGCGGCCCACCTGCAACGGTGCCTGGCGCAGGCTGGTGGCGTGGATGTCGGCCACGTCCACGTCGGCCACGCGCCAGCGCGGGGGCATGGCGCTGTCGGCCGCTTCCACATCGCTTTCGGTCACACCGGGTCGCGACTGCGAAACGGCCAGCACCAGCAGCTGGTCGCGCGTTTCCGGCGGCACTTCGAAGGCGGGCGGCGCCGGGTCGTCACCGGGTATCGAAAAGGCCAGCCCGTCGGGCAGCACGCCGCGCGCGCTGGCCAGCATCACGCGCCCTTGCAGCAGTGCCGCTTCATCCATCTGCAAAGCCACAAAGCCCCAGGGCCAGGCGCAGGTGGCACTGGTCAAACCCGCTTGCTGGCGGCTGGCAAACCGGTCTTGCTGCTGGAAGTGCTGCGGCTGAAGGAACATGCCTTCAGTCCACATCACCTTGTTGTGCCAAGTCATCGATTACAGCTTTGGTTGGGTGCGGGCGGCCTTGCAGCGACTTCGCGCATACCGTGCAAAAGTCTGTACCCGACGATACACGGGGCGACTTCTGCCGTCACCACCTGGCGCGCGGCCAAACCCTTGGATGTGACCGTGACGCCGGCACCACCATCAAGTCCCGGGGTGGGCATTCCGGGACTGGGACTTTAGGCTTGGCCAGGGTATCATTTTTCGCTGACCGTTTTTCACGGCGCTGAAAGCCGTGAGCTTCGCCCCATGGGGCCGATTCCTTCTTGAGGTGACACCGATGAAACGACCCTTCCGCTCCCATGCCGCTGCCCTGGCTGCCTGTGCGCTGGTGCTGGCTTTTCATGGTTCTGCTTCGGCCCAGGACGTGGTGGAAATGGGCAGCAGCGTGCCCGACGCCAAGGCTGTGGCTGAAGGCCTCTTTCCCGAAGACGCCTGCGAACAGCTGAAGGCTGCCGGCTTCAAGTGCATGGGCTTCAAGCCTGCCGTGCGTTATTCGTTGCCGGCTGCTGCGTTCAAACTGGGTTCGGCTGACTTGCCGGACGGCTTGAAGAAGCAGCTGGACGTCTTCGGCGAAGTGCTCAAGGGCAAGCGCGGCTCGGGCAAGGTGGTGCGCATCGAAGGCCACGCCGACGCATCGGGCACGGCTGCGGCCAACCAGTCGCTGTCGCTGCGGCGCGCCGAAGCGGTGAAGTCCTATCTGGTCGAACTGGGCGCCGAGCCGGCAATGATCGCGCCCGTCGGTGTGGGTGCCAACGCACCGAAAAACTCCAAGGACCCTTTCGCCCCGGAAAACCGCCGCGTCGAAATCGGGCGCGCCGTGCCCCCGTCCTGACACGGGCAGGCCGGCTGGGCAACCGCAGCCCGGTGCCCGACCAGCGCCTGCATTCAGGGTATCTGGTGGGTGACCTGGCCCGCGAAGTTGATGCTGATGACGCCAGCAAAGGCGCACATCAGCTTTGAGCTGTCGTTCAACGCCGGCGCGCCGTTGACCAGCACGGTGGGCGAGCCCGGTGCCCACGGCGCGGGCGTCACCGGCGTGCAGGGCATGGGGGTCAGCACGCCCAGAGCGGCAGCCGTGGCCGCGGCAACGGAAGGGTTGGCCGGGCTGCGGCACATCGCGAATGGCGGGATGTTCATGAACGGTATGTTGTCCAGGATGTTGGCCGCCATCACAAAGCTGGTCATCACCGTCTTCGGCGTGGGTATCAACGAACTGGGTGCCATGCCCTGCGTGCATTGCATCACCGCACCCATGCAGACTTGCATTCCCATAGCGATCTCCTGAAAAAGCAGTGGTCGTGAATCCGGCGGCTGTTCAAAGGCGTGTGGCGGGCATCACGAAGCCAAGGGCGCCGGCCGTGTCCACACCGTCAGGGCACTGAAATTGTCGTGGCTGGGTTTGGGGCTGGCGGCCTGCCGCACCACGGCGGTCAGCTCGCGCAACCAGGCCCCAGGCGCCGCCGCGGCCTGCAGCGTGTCCTGCATCACTTCGTCGCTGAGGTATTCCCACATCCCGTCGGTGCAAAGCAAAAACACGTCACCGGCCTGCACCGCTTCGCCACCTTCACCGGCGCTGACTTCAAGCACCTCGGGCGCCAGGCCCAGGGCCGAGCGCAGCTCGCTGCGACGCGGGTGCGACCGCAGTTCGGCGGCGGAAACCAGGCCGGAGTCGACCAGCGACTGCACCAGGCTGTGGTCCAGCGTGCGCTGCACCAGCCGGCCTTGGCGGAACCAGTACATGCGCGAGTCACCGGCATGGGCCCACAAAGCACGGTGCTGCAGGAAGTCCAGCACCAGGCAGACCACGGTGCTGTGCATGTCTTGCCGGGGCGTGCCGGGCACCCGCTGGCTGATCAGCACGTCGTTGGTGGCGCGCAGCAGGCGGTCCAGGTCTTGCGCGTGCGCGGTGGGTTCGGTGGAAAAACGGCCTATCAGTTCCTGCACCGCCAGCCGCGCCGCGATGTCGCCGCCGCCATGGCCACCCGCGCCGTCGGCCAGCACGCAGCACAGGTGCTGCTGCGAATGCCAGTGGCCGCAGGCGTCTTCGTTGTAGGTGCGGCCACCGCGGTCGGTCATCAAGGCCACTTCAAGTGCCAGCATGTGCAGCTGCCTTCGCTAGGGGCCCGGCGCGCCGTGCAGGCGGTCGAGCTGGTCTTCATAGGCGCGCAGAAAGGCCTTGCCGAACAGTTCGTCAAAGTCGTCCGTCGCTTCGCTTTGCAACTGCGTGAACAGTTCCTGGAACAGTTCCCACAACCGGGCCTTGCGCGCGGCCGGTATCAGGCTGCTGATGGCCGACTTGCGCGTGAGCTTGGCCTCCAACTGCGCGGGGTCGAAGCGCTGCAGCACCCCGTCCAGCGCGGCGCGCATGCCGGCGATCACGCCCAGCTGGTGCGCGCGCAGGTCGTCTGTCGCGTCGCGCACGGCCTGCGTGGGTGGCATGAAACCCTTGGTGGGGGGGCCCAGCAGGTGCTGCAGCGCCACTTCCACGGTGGGCGAGAACTTCAGCGGGTTGTTCTCACGCGCCACGATCATCGTCATCTGCGCGCGCATCTCGCGCTTCAGCGCACTGCGCGCAACCAGCAGTTCCACCGTGCCGCGCAGGCTTTCGCGCAACAGCTGGCCCAGCAGCAGCATGGTGTCGGCGTCCAGTTGCTGCAGGCGCAGGCCGGGGGTGTCCAGCCCGCGCAGCAGTGCGGCCAGCAGTTCACCGGGTGCGGCCGGTGCGGTGGGGCTGCTGGCCGTGGCAGCGGGCATCGGCGCGGCTGCAACGTTTTGGGCGGCAGCACGGGCGGCTGACGGCTTCTGGCCCGGCAACGTGACCACGCGGCCGTCAGCGGGCGGGTTGTCCCATGAAAACACCGCACCGGCTGGCAGCGCTGCAGGCGCCGGTGCGCGCACCGCAGGCACCACCAGCGTAGCCGCAACGGGTGCGTGGAATGGCACTGCACCAGCGCCCGCGCCAACCGGTGCAGCCGGCTGCGGCAGCGACATGGGCAGGTTCAGCTCGGACACATGATCAGGCCGCGACACGGCTGCCAGCGCCACGGGTTGCGCGAAGGCGCGCAGCGGGTCGGCGTCGCCAGCGGTGTTGGGCTGTGATTGAAAGGCCTGCGCCGCACCGCCGCCCAGCGGGTCTGTGGGCTGGGTGGCAAATGGGTCGGCTGTGGCCGATGCGCCCGCCAGGCCGAACAGGGCGTCCAGTGAATCGCTGGATGCGGTGGGCAGGTCGAGCAGCAGGTCGGTGCCCATGGCCGTGGTGGCCGGCGGCGCTGCAGGGGCTGGCGCGCGCGCGGGCCGCGGTGCGAAAGGGTCCCAGTCGTCGGGGATGAAACCTGGGGTTAACGGTGCCGCAAATGGTGCCGCAAATGGTGCAGCAGCGGGTGCAGCAAAAGGCGCCGCCCACGGCGCAACGGCTGCTGGTGGCGTTGGCACCCAGGCGGCTGGGCCAGGCGCGGGTTGCCGCGCTGCCGCCGCAGCTGCTGGCCCAGCAGCAGCCGGCCCGGCCAAGCCCATGGCGGCGTCGCCAAACAGGTCGGCAAACGGGTCATTGCTTTTGACGGCAGCGGCGGCCTCGGTCACGACCAGCACATAACCACCGATCTGCAGCTTGTCACCGGGGGCCAGCGGGTGTTCGCGCCCCGAACCGATGCCCTGGCCGTTGACGGCAATGGGGTTGCTGCCGTTGTCCACCACGGCGTATCGCCCGGCCACGCAGACCACGCGCGCATGCACCCTTGAGATGGTGCGTTCAGGGTCGGGCAGCACCAGCTGGTTGGTGTCGGCACGGCCCACAGTGCCGCCCAGTTCGTCGAAGGTGGACGACAGCCCAGCCGCGGGCGCACCGTTGTAGCTGAGCACTGTCAGCACGATCATGCACAGGCTCCGGTATTGCAAGAAGGTCGCAGCATAGCGGCCTGCGGCCGCGCACCAACAGCCCCATCAACGCAGCACATAGAACTGCCCCTCCACACACGCCAGCCGCAGCGGCCATTGAACGACCACATCGCCCGCTGCCGCGCTTTGCAAGGCCGGCCCGCCGCCCGGCCCCAGGCATTCCAGCAGGCGGCCGCCCGCCACGGGCCGCAGCATCAGCGTGCCGGCCTTGGGCATGGGCGGGCGCAACGGCTGCGCCTGGTGAAGTTGAAGAAGGTGCTGGCGCAGCCGGGCCACGTCGTCGGCCAGGCTGCGCTGGTAGGCCTGCGCCAGCTCTTCCAACCGCAGGCGGCTCGCCTGCACCAGGGGTTCGGCATCGCCGCGCGCCAGGCCCAACGCCAAGGTTTGCAGAAAAGCCGCCGCCGGCGCTTGCAGCGCGGCCACGTCGGCCACCACCGGCGCGTCCAGCCAGCGCCAACGCGGGAATGTGATGGGCAAATCCACCGTGCCGTTCACTCGTGCCGGCAGGTCCACCACCGCGCCGGCCACGGGTGCCCATTCCAGTTGCGCCAGCGTGCGTGCGTGTTCGGGTTGGGCACGCTGGCCCACGCGGGGCAGCAGCAGGCGCAGCGTGGCGCCGCGCTGGCCGTCGCACAACCAGGGTTCACTTTCAACCGCTGCCCCCGGGGCGGGAGGCTGCACGCGCAGTTCCAGCGTGTTGCTGCCAGCAAGGGCGAATTCATTGACGCTGATGGAGACGCGCTGCGCCAGGGCCGGCGCGGCGTCCGGGTCAGCCGGCGGCGCGGCCGTGCGCAGCAGCGGCACGCCGTTGAACACCGCCTCGGCCGCGATGCCTATGCTTTCCAGGCGCAAGACCAACAGGCGTTCCATCAGGAAAGGCTCCAGTCCAGCAGCGTCTGCGCCGGCAGCAGCGCCAGCAGCCGGCTGTGCAGCCCCAGCAGCGGGTCGTTCAACTGCACCGGCAGCTGCACGGCTTCCAGGCGCAGTGACGCAAACCACTCCAGGCCGCTGCCGCCGCGCAGCCGCGGCCGCAGGCCGGCTTCGCCCAACAGTGCACCGGTGGGCGCGCCGTTGGCGTGCAGCAAGGCACCGCTGTCGGTGGCCAGCGGCTCACATTCACAGTGCAGAGGCAGCCTGAAGCGCGTTTGCAGCTGGGGCAGCAGCGACAGCAGCGGCGGCTCGGCAGCTTGCTTGCGCACCGTTCCGGCCAGCGCCGCCTGCCCCTGGCAGCGCAACGTGATGCGCGTGCGCGACGCGTCCAGCGCCAGTTCACCCTGCAACCGCCAGTCGGCCACCACCGCCTGCAGCTGCAGGTCGGCCACCAGGCGCATGAAGGCCCGGCCGTCCAGACCACCGGCCCCCAGTTGCCAGCCCCAGGTGGCCGCGGCCCGCCCCACCAGCAGGGCCAGCACGCCTTCACCGGGCTCGGCCGTCAGGCCCGGCATGCGCTGCCAGGCGGCTTGCAAGGCTTGCAGCGCGTGTGCGGTGGCAGCGTCCAGGCCGCTTTCAAAAGCGGCGGACAGATGCGCCGTCTCTTGCGCCAGGCCGTCGCGTTCCAGCTTGCAGCGCGTGTGTGGCCGCACCGCTGGCGGCTGCGTGGGCACCAGGGGCTGTGCGGGGGGCGGCCGGCGCTGCAGCTCCAACCACCACTGCGCCGCGGGCCACACCCACAGCTGCGTGTGCAGGGCCCCCAGCGGTAAGCCTTCATCGCGCAGGCCACAGGTGTTGAACTGCAGCTGCAGCACATCGGGCGATGTTTCTTCGGCCAGTGCCGACCCAGCCCCTGCTGCCGGCGCAGGCTGCGCCAGCGTGACCATCGGCCAGCTGCAAGCCCGCGCCTCGTGGCCCCGCCAGCGCCACAGGCCGTGGCTGCCGGCCAGGCGCACTTCGGGGTGCGCGTCGGCATCACACACGGCCAGCGAGCTCAGCCGCGCCTGCAGCCGGGTGGCGGGCGCTTCGCCCAGCCCTTCAACCGGCCCCTGACCCAGCACGGCACCCGGCACTGCACCCGGCGCGTGAGCCAACATCGCCACCAGCGGTGGCAGCGGCTGGCCGGCCTGTACGCGCAGCGGCGCCGGTTCGGCCAACGGCACGCGTTGCCAGCCGCCGGGCTGCAGTTCGTAGGCCTGCGTGACAGCGCGTTCCAGCAGCCGCAACTCCGCAGCCTGCAGGTCGCACGCCGCAAGTGGCGCGGGCAGTGGCTCTGCCGGGTGCAATGCGCCACGTCCCCCCAGCCCGGCATAGGCCTGCAACAGGCTGGCGTCGGCCGCCACCAGAGCGTCGGCAGGAATGCGGGCATCGGGCCGCTGCGTCAGTTCCTGCACCGAACGCCGCACCAGTTGATGCACGGCATTCCACTCGCGCGCAGGGGCTGCCGACAACAGGCCGGCGGCCCAATCGAAACCGGGCTTGCCTTCAAAGGCCGCGCCCCAGACAAACCACAGGTTGACGTAGCGCGCCACGCTGACCGCCCGCGACAGGCCCAGGTGCGTGGCCTGCTGCACGCCGTGTTCGATGAAGGCTGGGTAGCGCTCACCCAGCTTGGCAGGCATGGCCGGCCACAGGCTTGACAGCCGCTCGGCAAGGTCTTGCACGAAATGCGCCCACTCGGCAGCGGCTGGCGAGGGTGGGTAGGGGTAGGTGGAAATGGAATTCACTTGGTTCGTTATGCGGCACTGACCGACCAGGTCTGCGTTGCAGCCTGCAGCGAACGCGCCAAAGCGCTATCTGGTCGCAACGCCAGGCCCGGCATCAGCTGTGCGACAGCGGGTCTTTGGGCGCTTCCGGCGCCGTCGGTGTCTCGGGTGCGCCAGGCGCTACCGGGCTGATGCCGGCACCGCTGCCGGGTGAACCGCCCGAGTTGATCTTCACCATGGGCCCGGTGATGGACACACCATCGGGGCCCAGCACCACCGACCCCGAACCGCCCTTCAGCGTCAGCTGCACGCCGGCCTCGACCACCACATTGACAGCGCCCTTGATGTGCACGTTCACCCCGCCTTCAAGCCCGGCGTTGGTGCCGGCCTTGATATGGACCTCGGTGCCCGCCTTCAACGAAATGGCCATGCCGGCCTCTGAGGAAACACCTTGTGACGCCTTCAACCCGTGGTTGGCATCGGTGGCCAGCAGGATGTCTTGCGCCACCTTCAGGCTGTACTTGCCGTCCACTTTCTGCTTCACCGCCTTCACCACGGTCAAGTGGAAGTCGCCTTCCACCTTTTCCTTGCGGTCTTTCTTGATGATGAGGTGCTGGTCTTTGCCAACCTCGGTCTTCACCGTTTCCTTGACGAATTCCAGCTTGTCCTTCTGCGACTGCATCAGCAGGTATTCGCTGCCCTTCAGGTCATCGAAGCGCAGTTCGTTGAAGTCGGTGGCACCACCTTGTTCGGTGCTGCGGCTCTTGATGGTGCTGACCGTCGCCTTGTCGGGCAAGGTGTACGGCGGCATGTTGTCGGCGTTGTAGACGCGGCCGGTGATGATGGGCTGGTCAGGGTCGCCGTCCAGGAAGTCCACCACCACTTCCTGCCCGATTCGCGGCAGGAACACCATGCCCCAGCCCTTGCCGGCCGAGGGCTGCGACACCCGCACAAAGCACGAGCTGTCGGCGTTCTTGGTGCCCACGCGGTCCCAGTGGAACTGCAGCTTCACGCGGCCGTGTTTGTCGACGTGGATTTCCTTGCCCGCCGGGCCCACCACGGTGGCCGTTTGCGGCCCCCCCACGCGCGGCCGGGGCGTGCTTCTTTCCGGCCGGAAAACGAGATTCGAGCGAAACACGCTGAAGCCGCAGCGGTGGCTGGTTTCGGCCGTTTCACCCGCCGCATAACCCGACACCCGGGTGTCCACCTGCGTGGCATAAACCAGGTATTCGGCATTCTGGTCTTGCACCGGGTGCCCGGCCAGGCTGACGCGCGCGCCTGCACACAAGGTGATGACCGAGGTTTCACCCTGCGCCACCGCAAAGCGCGTGCGCAACTCTTCGATGCGGCGCTTCGCGATGGTGGTGGCTTCGCCTTCCAGGCCACCCAGCACGCCGCCTTCGTCGGGGTATGTGGGCAAGCCGGCCGGGTAGTCGTACACCTCGTGTGCGCCCTGGGCATGCTGCACGGTGGCCTGGTGGTTCTTGTCGAACGTCTTCTGCGGCTGCAAAAAGCTGTGGTCGCGCACGCTGGCCTTGGCCGCACGCACTTCGCGGCTGAAGCGCCACTTGGAAACTGCCGGCACGCGGTGGTCGGGGTTGCCGTCGTCGTCGTACTTCAGCTCCGTCAAACCCAGCATCGCCACATGCACACCCGGTGCATCGGCAAACACCAGCGTGTGCTTGCCGGCTTCGTGCTTGAAGAAGTAGAAGATGCCTTCTTCTTCCATCAGCCGGCTGACGAAGTTGAAATCGGATTCGCGGTACTGCACGCAGTATTCGCGCTTGCGGTAGGTGGCGGTGGTGCGGTCTTCAAACACGCCGCCATGCGCGTTGAAAACAGCCTTCAGGATGTCGGGCACGCTCTTTTTCTGGAAGATGCGCAGTTGCGCGCTGCGCGTCAACATCCACAGCCAAGGTCGCAGCGTGAACCGGTAGGCGAGGTGCTTGCCCACCAGGCCGTCGAAGGCCACCGCTGACACCAGGCCGTGGTAGATGCGGGCGCTGCTGCTGCCCGCACCCACGGTGACCTGCGCCGTTGTGCCCAGCACATCGTCGATGACCAGGTTCTCGGTAGGAAGCACCAGGCCCACCAGCTGGTAGTCAAAAGGCCGCGACAGTTCTTCGGCGCCGGCCAGCGACAGGAACCGCAGCTTCGGCGCCGCGGCGATTGAAACCTGGAAGGCCAGGGGGGCGGGCGTGCTCATGCTTGGGCGCCCGGTGCCTGTGTGTCGTTGGCGGCTTCATGGTCGTTGGCCTGCGCGGCCACCTGCGCCCTGACCAACCAGCCGTGCACCGGTTTCAGCGCTTCCTTGCGCAACACCACGGCTTGCAACACGGGCGCCAGGAATCCCGCGTCCTGCAAGCTTCGGTTGATGTAGCCCGCACGGTGCGAATAGCGGCCGTGACCCTGCAGCACAAAGTCGGCCGCGCCGGGCACGTCGTCGTGCGATTCCACCGTGAATACCAGCCAACCCGGGCCGTCCAGGCTGCGGCGCGCCGCCATCGCAAATTCGGTCAACACGCCGAAGTAGCACAGGGTGTCGGCCGACACCAGCACGTCGAATGCTGCCGGGCGCGACTGCAGGAATGCCACCAGTTCGTCTTCGTGCAGTTCGTCGTAGCCGCCACGGTCGGCGGCCCTGCGCAACATGGCGGCTGAAAGGTCCACGCCGACCAACGTCTTCGCATAGGGCAGCAGGTAGGGCGCGCACAATCCCGTGCCGCAGCCGGCGTCGGCCACACGCCAGTTTTTCTGCGGTGGCGACAGCACCTCGGCCAGCGCCTGGCCCATGTATTCGGGCGCACGGTATTCCAGGTCGGCCAACTTGCTGTCGAAGCTGTCGGCAAAGCCGTCGAACGACATGCGCACATAGTCGTCCGACGCGCGCGCGGGCACGTTTTCGCCAGTGAACGCTGCCAGATAGTGCGCCGGTTGCGGGTTGTCGGGCTCGTCGCGCATCCAGTCGCGGTAGACCTGCGCCGCCTGCTCGGGCATGTCCCAGGTGGAATAGGCCAGCCCCAGCAAGCGCCGCAGGCCGGGTGCTCGGGGTGTGGTCACCAGGCCCGCAGCGCACTGCGCCAGCGCTTCGCTGAGCCTGCCCTGGCGCAAGTACAGCTCGGCCAGGTTTTCGCGCGCGTCGGTGAAGCCGGGTGTCACTTCCAGCAGCGTCTTGAAAGTGCGTTCGGCGCCTTCCTTGTCTCCCAGCCGGCCCAGCACCACGCCCAGGTTGTTGAAGGCGTCGTAGCGCGTGGCGTCAAGCTCCACCGCCTGCCTGTAGCTGCGCTCGGCCAATTCGTAGCGCGCGAGCATGAAATGCACATTGCCGAGATTGTTGTGGAACATCGCCTCTTGTGGCTTGATGGCAATGGCGCGACCGATCAGTTCAACCGCTGCATCGCGCGCGCCGAACTGCCCTTCCAGCATGCCCAGAAGGTGCAGTGCGTCGGGGTTTTCGGGTTCGAGTTGCAGCGCCTGCTGGTAGGCGGCACGCGCTTGGTCCACCTGGCCAGACCGGTGGGCGTCCATGGCCTGCTGAAGCAGGGCGTGCGCGGTGTTTCCTGTGCTGGGGGCCGAAGCTTGCATGGTCACGGTGCGCTGCGCGCACAAAGGGCTTGCCGATGCCCTGACTCTGCAGCAAAGTAGGTGCAGCGGCAAGCCACGCTTGCCACGATAGACCGGCTGCAGTCAACATCCGAATTTTTGTGGCGCAACGGCGCCAACCCCTGGGGCTCTGCCCTGCACACCGGCTACGCACCATGCCTTCAAGCCTGAACTTCAATCTGCATCTGGGCCCTGGCGGACGCAGCGCACCCACCAGCCCACGTGGTGCAGCAGGGCCTGCGCGGCTGCTGCTTCTGGGAGATTTCAGTGGCCGCGGCTCGGGCAAGACAGCGGCGGCCGAGCAAGCGCAGGCCTCTGGGCGCTGGTCAGCCACAACGAAGCAGGTGGACATCGACAACCTGGACGCCGTGCTGCGGCACCTGGCGCCGAAGCTGCACGTGCCGCTGCAAGGCCGACCCTGCGAATTTGCGCCGCAATCGCTGGATGACTTCCACCCTGACCAGTTGCTGCGAAGCCTGCAGCCGTTGAAACAGGGGCTGGCGCGGTTGAAGGCGTTGCAGGACCCGGCGCAGTTTGCCAAAGCCGCCGCAGAATGGGACGGCCTGCAGGGCGTTCCCGACCCGTCTTCACCCACGCCGCCAACAAGCGCAGCCACCCCCGGTGCGGACGATCTGTTGAGTTCGCTGTTGGGCGGCACCGTCAAGAAAGCTGCTTCCCCGGCCCCTGCTGCACCCGCACAGCGCACGGGCATTGACGCCCTGTTGCACAGCGCCGTCGCGGGCCACGTGGTGCCTGCAGCGCCGGCCCATCAATCGGCCTACGTCGCGGCAGCGCATGCGGCGCTGGCCCACGACCTGCGGGCGGTGTTGCACGACCCGGCTTTTCAGGCGCTGGAAGGCGCGTGGCGCGGCGTGCAGTTGCTGGTGTCGCGGCTGGAGCTGGGCGAGACGCTGCAGTTGCATCTGGCGGATGCAAACCATGTCGACCTGCTGACCGATCTGGTGGCCGCACAGGGGCGCGTGGACGGCACCGCGCTGGCAGGCTTGTTCGCCGGCCCGGGCCGCGAAAGCGGTGTGGCCAGCGAAGCAATCGGCCGCCCGCATTGGAGAGCCGTTTTTGCCCTGTTCGGGTTTGGTGATGCGGCCATCGATCTGGGCATCTTGGCAGCATTGGGCAAGGCCGCTGTGGGCGCACAAACGCCCTTTGTCGCGATGGCCAAAACTGAACTGGTGCAAGCGGCGCTGGCAGCGGACGCCGAAGCTCCTGCAGACCCACAAGGTTGGACCACCTTGCGTCGCAGCGAGGTGGCGCCCTGGCTCGGCTTGGTGGGTTCGCCGGTGCTGCTGCGGCTGCCTTACGGGCGGCGGCAGGAACCGGTACAACACCTTGAGTTCGAAGAAATCACGGGTGCCGTCGATCCGGCACCGCTGCTGTGGGGATCGGGCGCCATCGCTGCGGCAGCCCTGTTGGGGCAGACCTGCATCGAGCCCGACATCGGCACCAGCATCGGCACCAGCAAACGAACACTGGACGATCTGCCCGCATGGGTGCGGCGCGATGCTGACGGCGAGCCTCAGCTGCAGCCTTGCGCGGGTCGGTACCTGAGCGAAGCCGAAGCTGAGTTGCTGCAAAGCGCTGGATTGATGAGTTTGCTGAGCCACCACCGCACCAGCGCGGTGACTTTGCATCGCTGGCATTCGATAGCAAAACCGGTGAGCGATCTGTTCACCGGGTCCGACAGGCTGGTCCCGACCTGAGGCACCTGCAGACCCTGAGCACGGGGGGGGTCAGTGGGGGGGCAGGGGTCAGGTCTCCCTTTTCTTGTTCGCCTCCACCACCGAGATCAGCCGGCTGACGTTCGTCACCGAAAGCCCCACCTGCTGCGCCTATGCCGTCATCGTTGCACCGCCTTCGCGCTAGGCCTTGCGCAGCGCCCGGGCGCGATCGCCCTTGCTGTGCAGCAGGCAGTCCTGCCACGTCAGCATCCGAATGCGCTGTGCCTTTGGTATCGCCTTGTGCGAAACGCGCTCGGGCTCGGCCCGTGCCTGCATGCGTTCCACAAACGATTCGTCGCCAAGGAAGACCTGGCTATTCAACGCGTCGCGCCAGAACTTCGCATCGTCGCCCCGACCCTCGTTGACAACCGTCGCGTACAGCCGCATCGCGCGGCACCGGTCCGCCGCGCTGGCGACCGGGGCGCCAATCAGGCAGGCCTGCAAGCCGTCGTTGTTCAGCCATGGCGGCACCTCCGATTGACCGAGGTGGGCGCGGCAGCTCGACCAGGGCCAGTCGTCCGCCGCTGCGACGATGCCCGCGGCTACCGGATTGCGCTCGACATAGCGGCACAGAGCAAGCAGATACGCGTCGCGGTCCACGAGGATCGACTTGAAGCGGCCTTGAAAGAGATGCCCGACCAGGCCGTGGCGCCGGTTGAAACGCCGCGTGTATACACCGTTGATGTGGCGCATCAGGCGCGACAGGTTGCCCTGTCGTGTGTGCAGCACGATGTGAAAGTGGTTGCCCATCAGGCAATAGGTCAGCACCCGAGCATCGAAACGGTCCATCGCGTGGCCGATGACCGCCAAGTGCCCGGCGCGGTCTTCGTCGTCGCGATTGATCGGCTCGCGCCGGTCGCCACGCGAGGTGACGTGATGAACGGCGCCGGCAAACTCGATGCGCAAGGTGCGGCACAGGTGCGGCACAGGTGCCAAGGAAGCGTATGACGATGTCAGGTGAATTGGAAGACTTGACCCCATACACACTGCCTTTCCAGTGTGCACCTAAACACCCGCTGCGCCCAGACCTTCAGAAGACCAGGGAGCGCTCCTTTGCCCGACATCGGGACTTCATGGCCATTCGGTCAGGGATCAGTGAGCAGGCCGAACCATCGCGTGCCCTTTGATGACGCGCACGAAATCAGCGTAATGGCTGTCCGTGAACCAAACCTCTCGCGTGAGGTCGTTGCCCTTGGTCGGACCCAGAACCACGCGGGCAGCTCCACGGCCTGCCTTGCCTGTGTCGTAATCATGAGCCCAGTAGCCATTACGGTTGGGCAGCTTTTCACCTTTGCCTTGCTTATTCTGGTAGGCATGCCCCCCGTAGATGGTTTTGTTGCCAACCAGAATGCCCGCTGCCAAGAGACCCGAAAGGCCAGGTTGTTGGTTGGCATGCACCACCGGCCAGGTCTTGTTGCCTTCCGTGAAGGGTTTTGAGGCGGCGTAGTCATCGACACGCTTGTGCTCCGAATTCCAGAACTGATTGAACTTCTGCAGGTGTTCCGATATGCCCTCTTCGTTGTACTTCGCATTGACGTCGTTGTTGACGTTCACGATGAGGCGAAGTTGCTGCCAATGCCAATGTGCCTGACCCTTCCATTTGATGTCGTCAAGGTCGAACTGAAACCAATCAAGATAGCCCTTGCCTCCAACCTGCCTGACCAGACTCTCACCGGAGGCCTCGTGACGGACGTGGCTCATCCATGTTTCAAGCGCAGCCCGTTTGCGCATGACATCAAGAGTGCGTACGCCGCCATAACCGTCATAGACCCCCGCGCGCAAACCGAGGTCCAGCGCGGGCGTGAAAACGAAAAGCTGCTCTTTGTCAAAGGTGGCGCTCATGCCTGCTGACTCCTGCTGAAAGCTGTAATTCAAGGAGCCACCGGCGACGTTGACATCAACGCCTTGGATGGCCCGCCCTTGCATCATGCGACTGAGAATCTGCCGGCTGATATCCGGCGGTCCTTCCTTAGAACTGGTTGCAGAGTGGTAAACCCATCGTCGATCAGGCCCAATCGTGAGTCACTTAAGCCGTGTCGTTCAATAGAGATTGGGGACGGTATGCGGGTCGATCTGACGGATGACGGCCGTGCCGCCGTACTTGAGCTTGCAGACGTCATACGACTCACGCAGTCTGAACACGCCGTACTTTGCAGGCCCCGCACCTCGGATGAAGTTCACTTTCTTGCCTTCTTCCTCATCGGTGGTGTTCGTCGCAGCCCCGATTCCTTGTCCGAGCGAAATACCCCAATGGCAGACGTCCTTGTTGTTGCGCCTGTCCGAGTCACCCTTGTGAAAGTTGAATATCCAGCCGCGCGGCATGCGGTCGAGTCGATCTTCAGAAATCACTTCACCGTCCCCCAGCATCTGATTCGATGTCCTGGCGATGAGTGACGGGCCTTCATGGGTCATCCACCGCATTGATACGAAGCCGGCCTTGTACAACCATGCCCGCACGCCGTCGTAACACACGCACATGCCGCCAAAGGGCGTCGGACCGTTGCGCGTGTAGGTTCGGTAGTCAGGCCCGTTCCTGGTTTCTTCCACCGCACCTTCGGCAGCCACAGCCAGATCGTCTGCCGTCGCATTGGGCCTGGCGTAATAGCAACTGATCAGTTCCTTGATCTCCTTCTCCGACATGTTTCTGACGTTGGACGTGGCGACGTCCGTCTGCCACACAAGGTTGAAGTCTTGGTAACTGCCGCCGACGGAGTCGAAGCCGCCCTTGCCATCGGAGATGCGCGTGAATTCCTCCTTGCGAGCCCAGGGCGGCGTTAGAAACAGGGCCTGGCACAACATCAACGCCCGCATCGCCTGATGCTGGCCCTTGTACAGATGCCCTTTGGACCATATTCCCTTCAGCGATAGCGCCTGCCCAAGCGCGCCCTTCGACATCGCGTTTTGAGACACCATCTGATCCACGGCCTGTGCCACTTCCGGATTCATCCGCATGAGGAAGTCGTAGGTGTCGTCATACCGTTCGAGGTCGCTTCTGGCCATTTGAGTTTCCTTTTTTATGCCGACTGGGCCTGACAGCACTGCGCGGAACAGTTACCCGATGCTCAGCCGACCCGCCTGCCATCCACGCTGAGTGACACGCCGGTCATACGTTCGAGATGAAAGACATGACCCCAAGCCCGAGAGCCGTTCCAACTCATCCTGCTTACGGGGCCAGTCACCCGATTCGACCTCAGATTCGTCTCAGGCAAAGGCGTAGGCAAAGTTGGCGTCGACCACGCCAACCGTGACACCCTCGATTTCCTTGCCTTCCATCATGCGCGTCAAAAACTCGCGGCTGATGTCCGGCAACATCGTGTTCGTCAGAATCGCATCGATCATCCGACCGCCCGACTCGCTTTCTGTGCAGCGCGAGACGACCAGCTTCACCACATCGTCGCCGTACTCGAACGGGATCTTGTAGCGCGCCTCGACCCGCTTCTTGATGCGGTTGAGCTGCAGCTTGACGATCTTGCCCAGCATGTCGTCGCTCAGCGGGTAATACGGAATGGCTACCAGCCGGCCCAGCAGCGCCGGCGGGAAGATCTTCAGCAGCGGCTCACGCAAAGCCTTGGCCATGCCTTCAGGGTCGGGCATCAGTTCCGGGTCTTTGCACAGGCCGGCAATCAAGTCGGTGCCGGCGTTGGTGGTCAGCAGGATCAGCGTGTTCTTGAAGTCGATGAAGCGCCCTTCGCCGTCTTCCATGAAGCCCTTGTCGAAGACCTGGAAGAATATCTCGTGCACGTCGGGGTGGGCCTTTTCCACCTCGTCGAGCAGCACCACGCTGTAGGGCTTGCGGCGCACCGCTTCGGTGAGCACACCGCCTTCGCCATAACCCACATAACCCGGTGGCGCGCCCTTCAGCGTGCTGACGGTGTGCGCCTCCTGGTATTCGCTCATGTTGACCGTTATCAGGTTCTGCTCACCGCCGTACAGCGCTTCGGCCAACGCCAGCGCGGTCTCGGTTTTTCCCACCCCCGACGTGCCGGCCAGCATGAAGACGCCGATAGGTTTGTTCGGGTTGTCCAACCCGGCGCGGCTGGTCTGGATGCGCTTGGCGATCATCTCCATCGCGTGGTCCTGGCCGATGACGCGCTGGGCCAGGCTGTCGGCGATCTTCAGAATGGTTTCCATCTCGTTGCGCGCCATGCGGCCCACCGGGATGCCCGTCCAGTCGCCCACCACCGCGGCCACGGCCTGGTAGTCCACCGTGGGCAGGATCAGCGGCGTTTCGCCTTGCAGCGCGGCCAGTTTGTCCTGCACCACTTTCAGTTGCGCCAGGTCGGCCTGGCGCTGCGTTTCGGCATCATTGGCCGCCGAGC
>JAYSXE010000201.1:0-6709 GCA_043717565.1 Burkholderiales bacterium
TCGCCGTTCACCGAACTGATCTGGATGATGCGGCCCCAGCCCTTTTCCACCATGCCCGGCACCACCTGCTTGGTGACGTAGAACATGCTGTTCAGGTTGGTGTCGATCACCATCTTCCAGTCTTCGGGGGTCATCTTCAGGAACATGCGGTCCTTGGTGATGCCGGCATTGTTCACCAGCACGTCGATCACGCCGTGCTCTGCCACCGCCTTGGTGAAGGCGTTGACGGTGCTTTCCCACTCGGCCACGTTGCCCACCGACGCGTAGAAGGAATAGCCCAGTGCCTGTTGCTCATCAAGCCACTTCTTGAAGTCACGGCTCGGGCCGCAGCCTGCGATGACCTTGAAACCCTCCTTGTACAAGCGTTGGCAGATGGCCGTGCCAATGCCACCCATGCCGCCCGTAACGTAAGCTACTTTTTGTGCCATGTCGTGCTCCAGTTTGTGTGTGAGAAAAGATGATGTCGGTGCGGCGCCGGGGCTCCTGGCCCCAGCTTGACTCTACCGGCCCGCCTGCGGTGCCGCCAGCAAGGGCCGACCTCTGACAAACCCAGGGGTCTGCCTCTGCACGTTCAGGCCTTGGCCCGCACGTACCGGCCCGGTGCGGGTTCCAGCGGTTTGTAGCCCGGCCCGCCCGCCGCCTTGGGTGCGGTGACCAGCTTGCCACCCAGGGGTTTCAGCCAGTCGGACCAGGCGGTCCACCAGCTGCCCGGATGTTCGGTGGCGCCCGCCAGCCAGTCTTCGGCTTTTGCAGGAACCTTGTCGCTCGTCCAGTGGCTGCGCTTGCCCTTGGCCGGCGGGTTGATGACACCGGCGATATGTCCACTGGCGCCCAGCACGAAGCGTTTCTTGCCCTTGATGAGCGGCATGGACGCGTAGGCTGCCGTCCAGGGCACGATGTGGTCTTCGCGCGAACCGTAGACGAAGAACGGTGCCTCGATGCGGCCCAGGTCCACGGGCTGGCCGCAGACCGTCAGCGCGCCGGGCTTGCGCAGTTCGTTCTGCAGGTACATGTGGCGCAGGTACCAGCAGTACATGGGCCCGGGCAGGTTGGTGCTGTCGCCGTTCCAGTACAGCAGGTCAAAGGGCGGCGGTGTTTCGCCCTTCAGGTAGTTGCCCACCACGTAGTTCCACACCAGGTCGTTGGGGCGCAGGAAGCTGAAGGTGGTGGCCAGGTCCTGGCCTTTCATCAAGCCGGGGCCGGTGGGGGCCTGGGCGCCGATGGTCATCTCGCGCATCTGCACCATGCTCTCGTCGATGAACAGGTCCAGCACGCCGGTGCTCTCGAAGTCCAGCAACGTGGTCAGCAGCGTCACCGAATGGGCCGGCTGGTACTCGGGCGACTGGCCCTTGCCGAGCCGGTGGCCGCGGGCCGCCAGCACCGCCAGCGCCGTGCTGAGGATGGTGCCGCCGACGCAGAAACCCAGCGTGTTGATGGTGGCCGCACCGGTGATGGCCTTCACGGCGTGGATGGCGGCAATGGGCCCGTGTTCGATGTAGTCGTCCCAGGTCTTGTCGGCCATGCTGGCGTCGGGGTTGCGCCAGCTGACCACGAAGGTGCGGTGGCCCTGTTCCACCGTGTACCGGATGACGGAGTTGTCGGGCTGCAGGTCGAGGATGTAGTACTTGTTGATGCAGGGCGGCACAAACAGCATCGGGCGCTCGTGCACCTTGGCCGTCAGCGGCTTGTATTCGATGAGCTGGAAGAATTCGTTCTCGAACACCACCGAACCCGCCGTGGTGGCCACGTTGCGGCCCACCTCGAACACCGATTCGTCGGTCTGCGACACGTGGCCCTTCTGCAGGTCTTCCAGCAGGTGCTGCATGCCGGTGACGATGCTCTGGCCCTGCGTGTCCAGCGCCTTCTTCAGGGCATCGGGGTTCAGCGCCAGGAAGTTGCTGGGGCTGGTGGCGTCAACCCACTGCTGCACGGCAAAGCGGATGCGGCCCTTGGTCTTGGCGTCCCCTTCCACGCTGTCGGCCAGCTGCATCATGGCGCGCGCATTCAGCAGGTACATCTGCGCGGTCGCAGCTGCCGCCGGGTTGGTCAGCCATTCGCTGCTGGCAAAGCGGCGGTCGCCCAGCGGCGGAGCCTTGTCGGCGGTGGGGCTGTCCAGGCGCCGCAGCGACTGGTTCCACACATCCGTGGCATTCTTGACGTAGTCGGCCTGGATCTGCGCCAGTTGGAGCATCGGCACGTTCAAGCCGCCGATGGCGCTGAACAGGCCCGTGATCGCCGATCCGAACGCGCCGGCCGGGTCGCTGGCACCAGCAGCCGGGTTGTGGCTGGCGGCAGTTTGGGCGGGGTTGTTCTTCATCGTGGTGTCTCCTGCAGGTGCGGCTGTAGTTGTGCCGCAGTTTTACGCAAATACGCTGACGGCGCCATGACGGTTGCAAGCCATTTGCGGGCGCACGGCCTCGGGCCGGCTTGGAGTTTCATGTACCTGGTTGCCATAGCGTGGATGTACGTGGTGCTGATGATGGGCGTGGCCGAGGCCTTGTCCAGCAACGGCACCGTGCTGGGGGCCCTGTTCACCGTGCTGTTGTACGGCGTGTTGCCATTGGGCATCTTGCTCTACATCATGGGCGCGCCGCTTCGGCGGCGCGCCCGTCGGCAGCAGGAAGCGCCGGCCGAAACCGGGGCTGACGCGCCCCTTGCGGCGGCCTCAGAGCCGCCAGATGGCCGCAGCATGGCGCCCGGTGATGCGGTCGCGGCGAAAGGAAAAGAAATTTGACGGGTCGCTGAAGGTGCAACGGCCATCGTCGGTGATGTCCTGCACCCCCGCCCGTTGCAGCTGCAGCCGTGCCAGTGCTGGCAGGTTGGCGTGCCATCGCGGCAAACCGTCGCGGGTCGGCGCGGGCTTGAAATGCAACGGGTCGGCATTGCCGAGGTCAGCGCCAAAGGCCGCCAGCACGTCGGCTTGAACTTCGAAATGCTTCGGGCCCAGGCAGGGCCCCAGCCAAGCCAGGAAATCCTGCGGCCGCGCCCCGGTTTCAGCACACACCGCTTGTACGGCGGCCGGCAGCACGCCCGCCGCCAGGCCCCGCCAGCCGGCATGGGCCGCCGCCACCGCGCTGCCGTCGCGCAATGCCAGCAGCACCGGCATGCAGTCGGCAGCCCCCACCGTGCACGCCAGGCCGCGTTCGGTGGTCCAGACGGCGTCGGCAGCGGCCAGCGGCGCCGTGCCGGCACCGGCGTGCAGGCGCACGACGTCGGTGCCATGAACCTGCCGCACCCAGACGGGCTGGGCGCCCAGCGCGACGGTGAAGCGCCGGCGGTTTTCCTGCACCAGAGGGGGTTCGTCACCCACACCCAGGCTCAGGTTCAGGCTGTCAAAAGGCGACTGGCTGACACCACCGCCGCGCAGGCTCATCGCCGCACCCACGCCAGGCGGCGCGGTCCATTGCGGTCGCACCAGCGGCAGGTCCGGCGCCGGGCCCAGGCCCGGCGCAGCCTCACTCGGCATCAGGACATTTCTCGGGCCGGGTCTGGTCAAACGCCGGCAGTTGCATGCAGGCGTCGAAGACCCGCATCACGTGCGGAACATGGTCGGTGCGGCACTTGAAACGCTGGGCGTTGAAGATCTGGGGCACCAGCGCGCAGTCGGCCAGGCCCGGTGTGTCGCCGTGGCAATAGCGGCCCGGCTGTAAGGCCAGCTGGCGTTCCACCACCTCCAGCCCCGTTTCCACCCAGTGCCGGTACCAGCGGTTCTTGTCGTCTTCGCTGATCTTCAGGTCGTGCACCAGGTAACGCAGCACACGCAGGTTGTTCAGCGGGTGGATCTCACAGGCGATGTCCTGTGCCAGTGCCCGCACACGCGCCCGCTCGGCCGGGGTGGCAGGCAGCAGGGGCGGGTTGGGGTGGGTCTCGTCGATGTATTCGATGATGGCCAGCGACTGCGTCAGCGCATGGGAACCGTCGCGCAGCATGGGCACCAGGCGGCTGGCGGATACGGCCGCATAGGACTCTTTCAGGTGCTCGCTCTTGGCCAGATGCACCGGCGTGTAGGTGTAATTCAGGCCCTTCAGCGCCAGCGCGATGCGCACGCGGTAAGACGCCGATGAGCGGTGGTAGTTGAAGAGTTCCATGGTCTTGGGCGGTGGCCGGTGGTGGTTGGTTTTTCCACGCAAGCCGCGGGGGGCCTGGGTGCTTTGATGATGCCACGCACGTGCACCGCTTCAGCCTCGGCCGAAGCAGTGCCGCGCGGCAATGGCGGTCACCCGGCGGGTGCGGAGCCCCACGGCCAGGCGGGACTTGACGGCCGACGCCACAGGCCGTGCCCCGCTACACTGCCGCTGATGTTTTCACCCCGCCGCATTCAGCACTGCAGGCTCTGCGGCGCGCGCACCGAGTACCGGGTGCCGCCCGATGACAACCGCGAGCGCGCCACCTGCACCGCCTGTGGCGAGATCCACTACGAAAACCCGCTCAACGTGGTCGGCACCGTGCCTTTCTGGGGCGACCAGGTGCTGCTGTGCAAGCGCAACATCGAACCCCGCCTGGGCTTCTGGACGCTTCCGGCCGGCTTCATGGAACTGGGCGAAAGCGTGGCCGAGGGCGCGTTGCGTGAAACCGTTGAAGAAGCCGGCGCGCAGGTCGAGATGCTGCAGCTGTTCACCGTGCTGAACGTGGCCCGTGTCGGGCAGGTGCACCTGTTCTACACCGCGCGCATGCTGAACACCACGCTGGCGCCCGGGCCCGAGACCCAGGAAGCGCGGTTGTTCAGGGAAGACGAGATTCCGTGGGACCAGCTGGCCTTCAGAACCGTGCGCCAGACGCTGGATCACTTTTTCGCCGACCGCAAGAGCGGCCACTTCGGCGTGCACGTGGGCGACATCGGCTGACAGACACGCCCACTGCCAGCGCCGACACGGCCGCGGCTTGTGGCAAGGTCCGTAGCATGAGCCCCGACAACCCGGCCCGCCGCTGGATCGCCCACCTGGACATGGACGCCTTCTACGCGTCGGTGGAACTGCTGCGCTACCCGGAACTGGGCGGCCAGCCGGTGGTCATCGGCGGTGGCCGGCGCCACCAGCCGGTGCCGCAGCCCGACGGTACGCGCCGCTTTTCCACACTGGCGGGCTATGCGGGGCGCGGCGTCATCACCACCGCCACCTACCCTGCACGAGACCTGGGGGTGCACTCGGGCATGGGCCTGATGAAGGCCGCCGCGCTGGCGCCGCAGGCCGTGCTGCTGCCGGTGGACTTCGACCAGTACCGCGCCTACTCGCGCCGCTTCAAGGCCGCGGTGGCCGAGGTGGCGCCGGTGATCGAAAACCGCGGCATCGACGAGATCTACATCGACCTGACCCACGTGCCGGGCGCGCAGGAAGCGGTGGGCCACGACAGCACCGGCGGCGTGCGCGCGGTGGCGCAGGAGATCCGCAACACGGTGAAGGCGGCCACCGGCCTGACCTGTTCCGTGGGCGTGACGCCCAACAAGCTGCTGAGCAAGATTGCCAGCGAACTGGACAAGCCCGATGGGCTGACGGTGATCCGCGCCGACGAGGTGCAAAGCCGCATCTGGCCGCTGCCGGTGAGGCGCATCAACGGCATCGGCCCGAAGGCCGGCGACAAGTTGCTGGCCCTGGGCATACGCACCATCGGCCAGCTGGCGCAACAGCCGCTGGCGCACCTGTTGCAGCACTTCGGCCGCAGTTACGGCCGCTGGCTGCACCACGCCTCGCTCGGGCAGGACGACAGCCCCGTGCACACGCACAGCGAGCCGGTGTCGATGAGCCGCGAGACCACATTCGACCGCGACCTGCACGCGGTGCAGGACCGCGCCGCGCTGACGCGCATCCTGGACGAGCTGGTGGCCGAACTGGCCACCGACCTGCAGCGCAAGGGTTACGCCGGCAAGACCATTGGCATCAAGCTGCGCTTTGACGACTTCAAGACCGTGACGCGCGACCAGACGCTGGACGAACCGGTGGCCGACGCGCCCGCCATACGCCAGGCCGCCGGCCGCTGCCTGACGCGGGTGGACCTGTCGCGGCGGTTGCGGCTGCTGGGCGTGCGCGCGGGCGGCCTGGTTCGGCTGTGATGGCCGGCACCGCCACTGCGTGCCAACCCGCACCAGGTGCCCGCCGGCCGTGGCCTACGATTGCGCCCCTGGAGCGAACAAAATCATGACCGTCATCACAACCATCGAAGACCTGCGCCAGCTGGCGCAAAAGCGCGTGCCCCGCATGTTCTACGACTACGCCGACAGCGGGTCGTGGACTGAAAGCACCTACCGCGCCAACGAAAGCGACTTCCAGAAGATCAAGCTGCGCCAGCGCGTGGCGGTAAACATCGAAGGGCGCAGCACGGCGTCCACCATGGTGGGCATCCCGACGAAGATGCCGGTGGCCATTGCGCCCACGGGCCTGACCGGCATGCAGCACGCCGACGGCGAGATCCTGGCAGCCAAGGCGGCCGAAGCTTTTGGCGTGCGCTTCACGCTGTCCACCATGAGCATCTGCTCGATCGAGGACATTGCCGCGCACACGCAGCAGCCGTTCTGGTTCCAGCTGTACGTGATGCGCGACCGCGACTTCATCGAACGCCTGATCGACCGCGCCAAGGCCGCGAAGTGCGACGCGCTGATGCTGACGCTGGACCTGCAGATCCTGGGCCAGCGCCACAAGGACCTGAAGAACGGCCTGAGCGCGCCGCCCAAGCTGACGGTGGCCAACATCATCAACATGGCCACCAAGCCACGCTG
>JAYSXE010000202.1:0-6701 GCA_043717565.1 Burkholderiales bacterium
CATCATCGACGGGCACGAGGTGAAAGAGCCCATCGGCATGAACGGCAGCCGGCTCGAGGTGAAGGTGCACATCGTCACCGGCGCGCAGAGCGCGGCCGAGAACATCCTGAAGTGCGTGCGCCGCTGCGGCCTGGAGGTGGAGCGCCTGGTGCTGAACCCCAGCGCCAGTTCGGCCGCGGTGCTGACCGACGACGAGCGTGCCCTGGGCGTGGTGATGGTCGACATCGGCGCCGGCACCACCGACGTGCAGATCTTCACCGACGGCAGCGTGCGCCACACGGCCGTCATCCCGATCGCCGGCGACCTGATCACCAGCGACATCGCGATGGCGCTGCGCACGCCCACCAAGGACGCTGAAGAGATCAAGGTGGAGCATGGCGTGGCCAAGCAGCTGATGCTCACCGACCCCGGCGACCAGGTGGAAGTGCCCGGCCTGGGCGACCGCGCGCCGCGCATGCTGTCGCGCCAGGCGCTGGCCGGCGTGATCGAGCCGCGGGTGGAAGAAATCTTCTCGCTGGTGCAGCAGGTCATCCGTGAAAGCGGCTACGAGGAACTGCTGTCCAGCGGCATCGTGCTCACCGGCGGCAGCGCCGTCATGCCCGGCATGGTGGAACTGGGCGAAGACATCTTTCTGAAACCCGTGCGCAAGGGTCTGCCGCTGTACAGCGGTGCGCTCTTCGACATGGTGGCCAACCCCCGCAGCGCCGCGGTGATGGGGTTGCTCGAAGAGGCCCGCATGGCACGTGCGCGCGGGCACAAGGCGGCGGCGCAGGCCGGCTCGGTGAAGAACCTGGTCGGCCGCGCCAAAGACTGGTTCCTGGGTAATTTTTGAATGTTCTTGGTGGTGCACGCCTCAACACAAGGGGCGGCACTTTGTTTTCAACGGCAACTGCAACTTTTCCAGTAGGAGGCTCTCATGCCCATCGAAATGATCGACGAATTTGACCAAGGCACGCAGATCAAGGTGATCGGTGTGGGCGGCGGTGGCGGCAACGCTGTTGAACACATGATCGAACGCGGCGTGCAAGGCGTCGAGTTCGTCTGCGCCAACACCGACGCGCAGGCCCTGCACCGCAGCAACGCCGGCACGCTGGTGCAACTGGGCACCACCGGCCTGGGCGCCGGCAGCAAGCCCGACATGGGCCGCATTGCGGCAGAAGAGGCGGTGGAACGCATCAAGGAATGCATCGCCGGCGCCAACATGCTGTTCATCACCGCCGGCATGGGCGGCGGCACGGGCACCGGCGCTGCGCCTGTGATTGCGCGCGTGGCCAAGGAAATGGGCATCCTGACCGTGGGCGTGGTCACCAAGCCTTTTGATTTCGAAGGCAAGCGCCGCTGCAAGCAGGCCGACGACGGCGTGGCCGAACTGGAAGCCAACGTCGACAGCCTGATCGTGGTGCTGAACGAAAAGCTGCTGGAAGTGATGGGTGACGACGTCACGCAAGAGCAGGCTTTTGCGCACGCGAATGACGTGCTGAAGAATGCCGTTGGCGGCATCAGCGACATCATCCATATCCCGGGCCTGGTGAACGTCGACTTCGAAGACGTGAAGACGGTGATGAGCGAGCCCGGCAAGGCGATGATGGGCACGGCCGTGGCCGGTGGCCCTGACCGCGCCACGCGTGCGGCCGAAGACGCCGTGGCCTGCCCGCTGCTGGAAGGCATTGACCTGAGCGGCGCGCGCGGTGTGCTGGTGCTGATTGCAGCCAGCAAGGCCACCTTCAAGCTGGCTGAAAGCCGCAACGCGATGAACGCCATCAAGCGCTACGCCGCCGATGACGCGCACGTGATTTTCGGCACCGCGTATGACGAAACGCTGGGCGACAAGCTGCGCGTCACCGTCATCGCCACCGGCCTGAGCTCGGCACGCCGCCAGCAACTGACGCCGCCGCAACTGGTGGTGCAGCAGACCGTGCAGCAACCGCTGCAACAGCAGCTGCGCACCGGCACCGACAACCTGCCCATCCTGAACCAGCTGGCCCCCACAGCCCAGCTGGGTGGCCACGCAGCGGCACCGGTGCAGCACAGCTACGAAGGCCTGAACACGCCCAGCGTGTGGCGCACCAACCGTTCACACGCCGCCGCGAAGGTGGACGCGCTGGTGAGCAACGGCGTGGATGAGTTCGAAATTCCGGCGTTCCTGCGCAAGCAGGCCGACTGACCGGGGTGGCACACCCGGCTGCGCCTTGGCGCCACAGTGACCGGTGGCCGTTGCGGTGGCCCCTGCAGGCACTGTGGATGAGCAAGGGCAGCCGTTGAATCCACGCAGCCCGTTGGCGAACGGGAGACCGCCTTGCTGACGCTGGCCACGTTGCCCGAACTGGGTCTGATGGCCTTCACCGTCACCGTGGCCTACACGGTGCTGGGCTTCAGTGGTTTTGGCGCCATCCTGGTGGCGCTGCCGCTGATGGCGCACATCCTGTCGGTGCGCGTGGCGGTGCCGGTGCTGCTGGTCAGTGACCTGTTCGCATCCGGCCTGATGGGTGTGCGCAACCGCCTGGTTATCGACCGCGGCGAGATCCTGCGGCTGCTGCCCTGGTTCCTGGGCGGCATGTTGATCGGCTTGCTGCTGCTGTCTTCGGCCAGCGAACGGGTGCTGCTCACGGGGCTTGGCGTGTTCGTCATCAGCCTGGCCTTGTGGAACTTGCTCGGCAAGCCGGGCACGCAACCGGTGTCGCCGCTCTGGGCGGTGCCGGCCGGTTTGGTGGGCGGCACGTTTTCCAGCCTGTTTGGCACCGGCGGGGCCATCTACACGCTGTACCTGGCGCGCCGCCTGCCCGACGTGGCACGGCTGCGGGCCACGGTGGGTGCGTTGGTGCTGGGGTCGGCGGTGATTCGGCTCGTGATGTTCACCGCCGGCGGCCTGTTCAACCCTGCCGGCGTGGTGGAACTGGCTTTCACGCTGGTGCCTTTTTCGGTGGCCGGGTGCCTGCTGGGCAGCCGGCTGCAGGCACGCTTGCCGCAGCAGCAGATTCGCCGCGTGATCTGGTCGCTGCTGGTGTTCAGCGGTGCCAGCGTGTTGTGGCGGGGGCTGTCCGGCGCCTGAGCGCGTTGCCACCGTGCGCTGCGGCGGCGCTAAGCCGGGTGTTCAAGCCCGGCCATGGTGTCCGACCAGTCCTGGCTGGGTTTGGCGCCGGCGTGCGGCGCGGCACGGCGGGCCAGCCACTGCGTGAACATGCTGGCCGGTACCGGCCGGCCGAACAGGTAACCCTGCAGGTTGTCGCAGCCCAGCGCCTTCAGCGTGTGCGCCTGCTCCGCGGTTTCCACGCCCTCGGCCGTGACCTTCAGGCCCAGGCTGTGGCCCAGTTCGATGATGGCGCGCGCGATGGCGCGTTCGCGCGCCTGGTCGTGCCCGGGTTGGTGCAGGTCGCGCACGAACATGCGGTCGATCTTCAGCGTGTGCAGCGGAAAGGTCTTCAGGTAGGCCAGTGACGACTGGCCGATGCCGAAGTCGTCCACCGCCAGGCGCACCCCCTGCTGTTCCAGCGCGTGCAGCTTGCGCAGCACGTCGGCACTGGCGTCCAGCAGCAGGCCTTCGGTCACTTCCAACTGCAGGCGGTTCGCTGGAAACCCGGTCTGCATCAGCACCGCGGCCACGGTGTCGGCGAAGTCGGGTTCGATGAACTGGCGCGGCGACACGTTGACCGACAGCACCAGCCCGTGCGCGCCTTGCGACAACCAGCGCGTGGCCTGCCGGCAGGCCTCTTGCAGCACCCAGCGGCCCACCTGCACGATCAAACCGGTCTGTTCCAGCACGGGCACGAATTCGGCCGGCGGTGTCTGCCGCCGGTTGGGCTCAGGCCAGCGCAGCAGGGCTTCGACGGCGACAAAATGCTCTTCCTGCGCGTCGACGATGGGCTGGAACGCCAGCGTGAACACGGGCGTCTGGCGGGCGGTCTGCAAAGCGCTGCGCAGCCGGTGTTCGATGTCCATGCGGCGGTCGTCCTGTTCCATCAGCGAAGGCTCGAAGTGCCTGCAGCCACCGCCACCGGCCGCCTTGGTGGCGCGCAAGGCCAGCTCGGCGGCTTTCAGCAGTTCGTCAGGCGCCGGGCTCTGGTGCGCTGTGGCGGTGCCAATGCTGGGTGACAGCACCATGCCGCGCCCGGCCACCGAGCAGGCGGGCTCGAAGGCGCGCAACAGGTTGCGGCCCAGCATGGCCAGCGCAGGTTCACCCGCCGTGCCCGTGACCTGCACCGCAAAGCGGTCGGCGGTCAGCCGCGCCAATACGTCGCGCCCCCGCAGCACAGCGCGCATGCGTTCGGCCGCGATGCGCAAGACCTCGTCGCCCACGGCCTGGCCCAGGGTGTCGTTGATGAGGTGGAAGCGGTCGAAGTCGATCATCACCACGCCCACGGTCTTCGGGCGCTGGCCATACCGCTGCAAGGCCGTCTGCAGCGACAGGTGCAGGCCTTCGCGGTTCAACGCGCCGGTCAAGGGGTCGGTCCGGCCCTGGTTCATCAGTCGCTGGTCGGCCTCTTCCAGATGCCGCAGCAAGGGCCGGGACACGCACAGCCACACCGCTGCAGCCACCACCGCGCTGGCCAGGGCCAGCAGGCCCACGGCCACGGCCAGCGCGCCCGGCGCGGCGCGGGCGGCCTGCAGCAGGGTGCTGCCATCGCTGCCACTGCTGCCCCCGAAACCCCCTTGGCCACCGTGGCCTGAGACCAGGTGCAGCCCGCACAACGCCAAGGCGCACAGCAGCACCGTGACCAGCGGCGCCGCCAGCACCAAGGCCGGCAAGCAAGCCAGCGCGCGTGCGGCCGCGGTGCCCAGCGAAAGCGATGGCAGGGCGGTGGTGGGTTTGCTGCGGCTGCGCATCACGCACTTTCCTGTTCGGGGTGCGCCACTGGCGCTGCTGCCGCGTCGCCGGTGGCGGCCGCTTCGCCAAACACCTTCACGCGATTTCGGCCGCCGCGCTTGGCCAGGTAAAGGGCCTGGTCGGCGTGGTCCATCATCACCGCAGGTGTGCGCGATGCCGGCCCGAAGGCTTCCACGCCAAGGCTGGCGGTGACTTTCAGGCCTTGTGCTTCCGGCACGGCAGCCGCGCATTCGCGTTCGATGGTGGCGCGAATTCGCTCGGCCACAGCGGCGCCGTCTGCCGCGTCCAGGCCCGGCATCACGACGCAGAATTCCTCGCCGCCGTAGCGCCCCACCACGTCGGTGCTGCGGGCGCAGGCCTGCATGCGCTGCGCCACTTCCTGGATGACGCGGTCGCCAATGCCGTGGCCAAAGCGGTCGTTCACCGACTTGAAGTGGTCGATGTCCAGCATCAGGCAGCTCACGGGTTGCCCGCTGCGCTGCGCCTGCGCCAGCGCGGCATCAAAGGCTGCCAACAGTGCACGCCGGTTCAGGCAGCCCGTCAGCGGGTCACGGGTGGCCAGGCGCTCCAGTTCCGCGTTCTGCCGTTGCACTTCCTGGTTGGACTGGTTCAGCGCCTGCATGGCCCCGCGCAGCTTTTCGTTGGAGCGGTGCAGATCAGACACGTCGTCAAAAGTGGCCATGCAGCCCCGCGTGGCGCCACCGGCATCGGTGATGGGCGTGCAGTTCAGCGTGAGCCAGCGTTCGCAGTCGGTGCCGGGCGCCACCACCATCGGCAGGTCGGCCACCGAATTGCCGTCGGCCGTGGTGCGCGCCCAGGGGTGTTCTCTTTCGTCGCTGCCCAAGCCGGCGGTCAGCCAGGGCAGTGAAGACAGCGCACGGCCGGGCGCCGTGTGCACCGCTTCGGGGTGCAGCTTGCGAAAGGCCTTGTTGACCAGCAGCACGCGCCCGCGGTCGTCCAGCACCGCCACGCCCTCGGCCATGACGTCGAAGGCGTTCTGCACCCGCTCGGGTATGGCCGAAGACGGGTCCAGGTGCTGCAGCACGCGCCGCAGGTACAACGCAAAAACCACCGTGCCGGCCATGGAGATGAACAGCAGCGTCGTCATCAGGGGCTGCTGCAGCAGCATTTTCCACAGCGCGCGTTCTTCCCTTGCAAAGGCCACTTCGACCTGACCCCAAGGCCCTTGCGCGCCTTGCAGCGGTATCGTGACCTGCTCGGGTACGCTGCGTGCAGGGACCCCCAGCCGCCACAGGCGTTCATGGTTGCCCGACTGCGCCAGCAGCCTGCCGTCGGTTCGGCGCACAGCCAGAGCCCGCAGGCCCGGTGTCTGTTGCTGCAGCGCTTGCAGCGTGCGCTGCAGCAACGCGGTGTCGTCCTGCTGCAGCAGCACCGTCACCTGCACGGCCATGCTCTCGGCCTGCTGCTGGCGCGTGCGCTGGGTCTGCACTTCGCGGTCGGGCATGACGCCGAAAAACAGGTCGGCCAGCAGCACCAGGGTGCCGCACAAACCCACCAGCGACAGCGTCATCTGCAGCCAGGGGCCGGGCCGCGGCAGGCGCGTCTTGAAAGGCAGTTTGAAAGCTTTCAAGCCGGGCTCCGTTGTGACGGCTGAAGCGCGACTTCGTCGAACATGCCGGCGATGGCGCTGTCGTCGAAGCCGTCTCCGTCGGCGGCGGTGTCTGGATCCAGACCGTCTTCACTGTCTGCGGCGCGTGCCTTTGTGGTGTTGTCCACGGGCCGTGACAACACCGGCAGCAGGTCGACGTGCCGCCACGCCGGCACACCCATCAGGATGGACGTGAGCAGGCCGCCGCTGCGCGTCAGCCACCACAGCACACCGGCCGTCAGGCCGGCGCCGGTAGCCGGCACGGGGTTG
>JAYSXE010000203.1:0-16779 GCA_043717565.1 Burkholderiales bacterium
AGATGTCGGCACAAGGCGTTCACTGCAGCGCCAGCCAGGTGCTGATCACCACCGGGTCCCAGCAGGGCCTGGACCTGGTGGGCAAGGTGCTGATCGACCCGGGTAGCGCAGTGGCGGTGGAGTCGCCCACCTACCTGGGCGCGCTGCAGGCCTTTGCGCCCTATGAGGCCGAGTTTCTCAGCGTGCCCGGCGACGATGACGGCCCGCTGCCTGCCGGCCTGGCCGCTGCGGCCGAGCGCGGCGCCCGGTTCCTGTACCTGTTGCCGAATTTCCAGAACCCCAGTGGCCGCTGCCTGGGCGCGCCGCGCCGCCTGGCACTGGCCGCAGCGGCGCAGCAGGCTGGCCTGCCGGTGGTGGAAGACAACCCCTACGGCGACCTGTGGTTCGACACGCCACCACCACCGCCCCTGGCTGCCACGCTGGGCGTGGGTGAAGGCGGCGGCGCCGTCTACTTGGGCAGCTTTTCCAAGGTGCTGGCGCCCGGCCTGCGCCTGGGCTATGTGGTGGCGCCGCAGGCGCTGTACCCGAAGCTGCTGCAAGCCAAGCAGGCCGCCGACCTGCACACGCCGGGCTTCAACCAGCGCGTGGTGTTTGAAGTCATCAAGGACGGCTTCCTGCGCGACCACGTGCCCACCATCCGCGCGCGCTACCGGCAGCAACGCGACGCGATGCAGGCCGCGTTGGCGCGCCACATGCAGGGCCTGCAGGCGCGCGACGGCAGCCGCGTGCACTGGCAAACGCCCGCCGGGGGCATGTTCTTCTGGCTGCAGCTGCCCACGGGCCTGGACGCCACGGCGCTGTTGCCGCTGGCCGTGCAGGCCGGCATGGCCTTTGTGCCGGGCGCGCCGTTTTTTGCCGACGGGGGCCACGCCAACACCATGCGGTTGAGCTTCGTTACCGTGCCGCCGGCGCAGATCGAAGCGGGCGTGGCTGCGCTGGCTGGGGTGCTGCAAAAGGCATTGCAGTAGTCGCGGCGGCTCTTACGACACCGACTTCCGCAACCCCGACGGCAACAAATTCTGTGCGGTCCGCGCGGTTTACACGCCGCAGCGCACGGGCCGGGTCAGTCGGCAGCGGGCGCCACCAGCGCGCCCTGTATGCCGTGGCGCTGCAGCGCCGCAGCCACGAAGCCTGAAGCCTTGGCGCGTTCAACAAAAGCGCGCAGCGCCTGTTGCGCCGCTTCACCGCGGCTGGCCTGCACGCCCATGGCCTGCTCGATGACCATGAAGCGCCCGGGCAGCAGGCGCAGGCCCGGCAGCCGCGCGGCGTCGGCCTGCAGCTGCTGTTTCACGCCGGCGGCAACGTCGGCGTTCTGCGCCAGGAAGGTGTCGACCACCGCCGGCGACGAGGCCGCGCGCAGCAGCGTGGCGGCTTTCATCTCGCGCGTCAGGTACAGGTCGTAGGCGCTGCCCTTGCCCACCATCACGGTGGTGCCGGCGCGGTCGACTTCGGCGTTGTTCTGCAGCTTTGACGCCTGGCGCACCAGGTAGGCGCCTTCAATCTTCACATAGGGCGCGCTGAAGCGCACACCGTCGCTGCGCAGCGGGTCGACGGCGAAAAAGCCGATGTCGGCCTGGCCGGCCTTGACGGATTCCACCGACTTGGCCGCGGTGTCGAACACCACCAGTTCCACGGGCACACCCAGTTCGGCGCCCAGCGCGCGCGCCAGGTCGATGGAGACCCCAAAGACATCGCCGGTGCTGGCGTTGCGGTTGGCCAGGATGGGGTTGCCCAGGTTGATGCTGGCACGCAGGGTGCCGCTGGGTGCGAAGGCGGTGCGCAGTTCGGGTGTCATGGTGCGGGCGTGGCGTGGCGAGGTGCAGCCGACAACGGCCAGGCCCAGGCTCAGGCCCAGGGCCGTGGTGCAGCGGCGGCGCTTCAGGTTGGGTTTGAGGTTCAGGGGCAGGGACATGGGAATGGGAATGGGCATGGGCATGGGAATGGGCATGGGCATGGGACGGATGGTGTTGTTGGCGAGGTCGTTGGCGGGTGCGCCGCTTCAGGGCAGCTGCTGGTACTGCTTGGCCAGCGCCTTGAAGGCCGTGGTGTCGGGCACCGTGCCCAGTTCTTCGCCCAGCAGCGCGGCCACGCCGTCGGCCTGGCGGGCGGCTTCTGCGGCGTCCAGAAACAGCAGCCGGCAGCGCCGCGCCAGCACGTCTTCCACGGTGCGCGCCATCTCGTAGCGCGCGGCAAAACGCACCATGGCTTCGCTTAAGGCCCCTTGCCGGCTCTCGGCGTCGTGCCACAGCCAGCGCTGCGCGCCGGGCAGGCTGCGCAACAGCGGGGCTTCGCTGCCGTACAGGTGTTCGCCGGGCGGCTCGCCCAGCGGCCGGCCCGGGGCGGCGCCCAGCAAGGGCAAGCGTGTGGTGACGTTGCCCGGCCGTTGCGGCAGCAGGCCCGATGCCATGCACTGGGCCAGCACGTCCTCGGCCATGGCGCGGTAGGTGGTCCACTTGCCGCCGGTCACCGTGACCAGGCCCGACCGGCCCACCAGCACCGTGTGCTCGCGCGACAGCGCCTTGGTGTTGCCGGCTTCCTCCTCAGGCGGCTTCACCAAGGGCCGCATGCCCACCCACACCGAGCGCACGTCGGCGCGCTGCGGTGCACGCGCCAGGTAGCGGCCGGCCTCGCCCAGGATGAAGTTCACCTCCTCGGCGAAAGGCTCGGGTTCGCGCGGCAGGTCCCGGCGCGGGGTGTCGGTGGTGCCCAGGATGGTCTTGCCCAGCCAGGGCACGGCAAACAGCACACGGCCGTCGGTGGTCTTGGGCACCAGCAGCGCGTGCTGGCCCGGCATGAAGGCGCGGTCGACGATGAGGTGCACGCCCTGGCTGGGGGCCACCATGGCCGAGGGCTTGGCGCTGGCTGAGGCTGCGCTGTCGTGGTCCATGTCGCGCACCGCGTCCACCCACACGCCGGTGGCGTTGACCACGCAGCGTGTGTGCAGCACCGCGGCAGCGCCGGTTTCGCGGCAGCGCACCTGCACGCCGCGCACCTGGCCGCCTTCGCGCAGCAGCGATTCGGCCGCGCAGTGGTTCACCACCAGCGCGCCGCGTGCGGCCGCGGTGCGGGCCAGCAGCACGGCAAGCCTGGCGTCGTCGAACTGGCCGTCCCAGTAACGCACGCCGCCCCACAGGCCGCGCGCGTTGGCGCCAGGCATCAGTTCCAGCGTGCGGCGCGTGCTCAGCCACTCGGTGCCGCCCAGGCCCTGGCTGCCGGCCAGCGCGTCATAGGCCTTCAGGCCGGCGCCATAAAAGCCGCGTTCCCACCAGTGGTAGGCCGGCATCACGAAGGGCAGGCGCTGCGCCACGTGCGGCGCGTTGGCCAGCAGGCGGGTGCGTTCGTGCAGTGCTTCGCGCACCAGCGCGAAGTTGCCTTGCGCCAGGTAGCGCACGCCGCCGTGCACCAGCTTGGTGGCGCGTGAACTGGTGCCGCCGGCGAAGTCGTGCGACTCCACCAGCGCCACACTCAGGCCGCGCACGGCGGCGTCCAGCGCCACGCCCAGGCCGGTGGCGCCGCCGCCGATGATGACAAGGTCCCAGCTGCCGCCAGCGGGCGGCTGCTGCAGCCGCGCCAGCAAATCGGCGCGGGGCAAAGTGTGGCTCATGGTGTCGGGCAAGGCGCGTGGGCTTCAGTGAACCAGATTCACCTGCAAGCCCGCCACCGGCACCCGCATGCTCAGCACGCAGCCGGCCAGTGGCTGCTGTGCCAGTTCTTCTTCGCTGCGGTTCTGGCGAGATGTGGTGACGAACAGCGTCTTCAGGTCTGGGCCGCCAAAGCAGGGCATGGTGGGGCAGCGCACCGGCAGCGCGACACGCTGCACCACGTCACCCTGCGGCGACAGCCGCAGCAACTGCTGGCCTTCAAACATGGCCACCCAGTAGTGGCCCTCGCTGTCGACGGCAGCGCCGTCGGGGCGGCCACCGTAGTCGGCCAGTGCCTGCCCGGGTTGGCGCGTGGCGAACTGGGCCCACACGCGCGCCGGCCCCAGCGCGCCATTGGCCGGGTCCAGCGCGTGCGCAAACACGCAGTGGCTGGTGGTGTCGCTGCGGTACAGCGTGCGGCCATCCGGGCTGAAGGCGGTGCCGTTGCTGACGGTGATGCCGTCAAACAGCCGCTGCAATTGCCCGTTGTGCCAGCAGTAGAAAGCGGCCAGCGGCGGCTGGCGCGGTTCGAAGATGGTGCCCAGCCAGAAGCGCCCCTGCGCGTCGGCCTTGCCGTCGTTGAAGCGTTCCTGCTCGGGCTGGTACGGGGGCTTGCACAACACCTGGCGCTGGCCGCTGGTGGTGTCGAAGCTGAAGATGCCGTCGCGGTAGGCCACCAGCAGGCCACCGCCCAGGCGCGGTGCGGCGCAGGCGGGCTCGCTGGGCTGCGGCCAGCAGGTGTGCTGCTGGCTGGCCGGGTGCCAGCGGTGCAGGGCCTTGCCGGGGATGTCGCACCAGTACAGCGCCGCCTCGTCGGGGTGCCAGAACGGCGATTCGCCCAGCAGCGAAGGCGGCACTGGCAGCGCCTGCCATTCCGGGTGTCCCGGCGGTGCCGTCATGTGGGGCCGATCTCCAGTTTCATCCAAGCGTCGAAGGTGCTTTGCGGTGCCACGCTGCGCAGGCCGTGCGCAGCCGGCTCGGCCATGTGGATGGCGTTGCTGACGTGGCTGACCGGTTCCACGCAGTAATAGGGTTTGGTGTCGGGTGTGAACACCACCAGATAGGGCAGCGAAGAGGTCAGCTTCATCGACAGCTTCTCGTCGCGGATGCGCGCCGCGCCGCGCCAGCCTTCGAAGCAGTTGTCAAAGGCCAGGTGCGCCACGTCGCCGTCAATGCCGGGTTGCGCCACCTTGCGTGTGGGCAGCCCGCTGGCGTCGCTCTCCCACCGGTCGGTCAGCTCGACGTGCAGGCGGCTGCGCGTGCGCTTGGGGAAGTAGGGGTGCCAGCCCAGACCCACCGGCTGGGGTTGTGCCGCGGTGTTGGTGAAGGCCAGGTGCAGTTCCAGCGCATCGGGTGTCAGCACAAAGCGCTGGCGCAGCTTGAAGCCAAAGGGCCAGTGACGGTCGGCGCTGTGGCTGTAGGCCAGTTCCACCTGCGCCGACGCGGCGCCGGCGCCGCTGTCGCCGTTCTTGCCCACCACTTCCCAGGGCCGCTGCCAGGCCACGCCATGTACCGAGTGCGGGTTGTCGTCGAAGTTGGGCTGGGTGGTATGGTCTTGCCCCAGCCAGCGAAAGCGCCGGTAGCCCAGGCGGTTGGAATACGGCGCCAGCGGGTAGCAGCCCGACTGGCGCGAGCTTTCCAGCGCCGCCGGCTCGGTGCTGCGCAGCACCGCGGTGTCGCCCCGCCACAGGCCGGCGATGCAGCCGCCAAGGTCGGCACGCAGGGCCAGGCGCAGGTCGCCACAGCGAAGTTCAATCGGGATGGGGTTGGTCATGTTGGGGGTGGTACGGCTGGGAAGGCGGGGATGGTGGGGTTCACCAACGGGCGGCGGCGGTGTCAAGCGACACCTTCAGGTAGTGTGCCCCGGCAATGGGGTTGAAGTAGTAAGGGGGTATCTCGACAAAACCCAGCGACGTGTACAAGCCGCGCGCGGCTTCCATGTCGTCCAGCGTGTCCAGCAGCATGCAGGAATGGCCGGCCTGCGTGGCCTTGTCCATCAGCTTCTGCGTCAGCTTGCGCCCCAGACCGTGGCTGCGGTGGGTGGGGCGCACGTACAGCCGTTTCATCTCGCAGGCGTTGGTGTGGTCTGAATCGGGCAAGGGGCGCATGGCCACGCACCCCGCGGCCTGGCCGTTGACGGTGGCCAGCAGCAGCGCGCCGCCGGGCTCGGCATAGTCGCCGGGCAGACCGTCCAGTTCGGCCTGAAAGTTCTGGAAGCACAAGTCCACGCTCAGCGATTGGGCGTACTCCTGAAACAGTTCGCGCACGGCCTGTACGTCGGCTTCGGTGTGCGCCTGCCGCAATTCGATGTGCGCGGGGGCGGGTTCTGGGGGCACTTCGCTGGGCGTGGTTGGCGGCTGGGGGGGGGTGGTTGGGGCTTCAGGCGCCCAGGCGCAGTACCCAGGCCACGCAGGCGCCGCTGGCCAGCGCCAGCACCAGGGCCAGCAGGCGCTGGCGTGGGCCGTCTGCACTGGCGGGGGTGCCCGCCGGCAGCAACCGGTCGCCCACCAGCATGGGGCGCAGCAGGTCTTTCTTGCGCAGCTGGTACACCACGATGGCCACCACATGCAGCGCCACCAGCGACAGGATGATCCACTGCCCCCAGGTCTTGTGCCAACTGGTCGCGAGCAGGCCGTTTTCGGTGCTGACCAGTTTGTTCAGCGGCCCCACGGTGGCAATTTCGTCGTCGGACACCAGGCCGGTGCCGACTTGCACCGCCAGCACGCCCAGCACGGCAAACACCGAAAAGCTGCCCAGCGGGCTGTGGCCCACGTCCAGGTGTTCGCTGTCGCGCCCCCGGCCGCGCAGGTAGCGCAGCACCGTGCCCGGGGCGTAGATGAAGCTGGAAAACCGCGACCAGCGGCCACCCACGAAGCCCCACAGCAGGCGGAACATCAGCAGGCCCATGACCAGCAGGCCCAGCCGCATGTGCCAGACGACGGCGTTGCCGCCGATCTTTCCAGTGACCACCAGGCCCAGCACCGCCAGTGCCAGCAGCCAATGGAAGACCCGGGTTGGAAGGTCCCACACGCGGGTGGCGGTTGGTTGAACATCTGCCATGAGCTGCAACCATACCGCGTCAGCGCAGCGTTCCGCGGCTGAACGCTCGGGTTCCGGGGTAAACCCGGGGCATGGAATATCCGCCCGCCGCGTTACGTAGACTCTCCATCCGGCAAAAGCGGTTGTTCAAGCCCAGGCTTGAACTGCCGGGAACCACTTCACCACCGTCCCACAGGAGTACGACCGATGACCCGACTGAAAATTGCTGCCGTGCTGGTTGGCGTGTGCAGCCTGCTGGCGGCCCTGCCCGCGGCCGCGCAGTTCCAGAAGCCTGAAGACGCGGTGAAGTACCGCAAGGCAGCCTTCACGGTGATGGCCACGCACTTCGGCCGCATTGGTGCCATGGCCAGCGGCCGTGCCCCGTTCGACGGCGCTGCAGCTGCGGCCAACGCCGAGGTGGTTGCCGACATGTCCAAGCTGCCCTTCGCCGGTTTTGTTGAAGGCACCTCGGGCACGGAAAAGGGACAGCCCAAGGCCAGCATCTGGAGCGAGCGCGCCAAGTTCGATGCCGGCGCCAAGAAGATGCAGGACGAAGTGGCCAAGCTGGCCGCAGCGGCCAAGACCAACAACCTGGACCAGCTGAAAACCGCTTTTGGCGCTGCCGCCGGCACCTGCAAGGACTGCCACGACAATTTCCGCAACCCCTGAACCCCGGTTCAGCGGTGCCGCACCCAGCCCACCTCGGTGGGCTTTTTTGTGGCCGCGTCAGCCCGGGCCTGCAATCCCCGCGCCTGCAAACCCCAGTACCACGCGGCGCGTCATCGCCGACTTTTTCTCGATCTTCGTCACCACCACTGCGCCCACGTCAGCCGTGTTGCCGACGTGCGTGCCGCCGCAGGGTTGCAGGTCCACGCCTTCGATCTCGAGCACGCGGATGCGGCCCTGGCCGCGCGGCGGCTGCACGCTCATGCTGCGCACCAGGCCCGGGTTGGCGTCGAGTTCGGCTTCGCTGATCCAGCGGTGCCGCACCGGGTGCGCCGCAGCCACCAGCCGCGCGATGCCCGCGGTCAAGGCTTCCTTGTCCAGCGGCTCGTTCATGTGGAAATCCAGCCGCGCGTAAGCGGCCGTGATGCTGCAGCCGTCCACCGGGTGCGGCACCAGCGCGCACAGCAGGTGCGTGGCGGTGTGAAAACGCCGGTGCGCCTCGCGGCGGGCCTTGTCGACCTGTGCCGTCACCGTCATGCCCACTTGCAGGTCTGACAGGTCGGCGCCGGCTGCCGGCACGTGAACGATGTGCCCCGGCATCTGCGGGTGCTTGCGGGTGTCGGCGATGGCCACCACGGTGCCGCCGCTGCCGGCCAGGCTGCCGGCGTCGCCAGCCTGGCCCCCGCCCTGGGGGTAGAAGACGGTGCGGTCCAGCACCACACCGTGCTCGTCCAGCGCCACCACGGTGGCGGTGCAGACCAGCAGCGTGGCGTCGTCGCGAAACAGTTCTTCGGTCATGCAGGTGACTTCAGGTGCAGCAGCCCTTTGGGCGTGAGCAATGAAGCGCTCAACGCCGGGCTGCCGGGGTTGCGGGTGCATTGCACGCCGGGCATCTGCAGCAGCGGCTGCAGGCTGTCGGGCATCGCGCCGCCCAATTCCAGGCCCTGCAGAGTGACGCCGCTGGGCGGCATGGCCTGCGCCGGGTGCGGCCCCTGCCACTGAATCAGTGTGGGCAGCGCGCCACCGTGCAGCAGGCTGCCGTCAGGTCGCAGCACGATGGTCCATTGCAGCAACCCCTGCGCCGTGGGGCGGCTGGCGGCCACGGGCACGCCGAGGTCCAGCCCCGCAGCGCCGTACGCGGCCATGGGCTGCTGCAGCCCTGTGCTGCGCGCCACCCAGTGCACGAACTGCGGGCCGGCTGCCGCCAGCCGCTGTTGCAGCTGCAGGTCGTCCAGCCCAAACCAGCGCTTGCCGTTTTGCGGGCCGGGCGCAGCGGGGTTGATGGCGATGATTTCCAGGTAGGCCAGCGGGAAGCGGGGGGTGGCCACGCTGAGCAGGCGGTTGTGGGTGCCCATCAGCGCGTGTTCACCGCCCGGGCCGGGGGTGACGCCCAGCGTGTTTTCGCACCAGGCCACGCCCTGGGCCAGGCTGGCCGCGGCCACCACCAGGTGGTCCACGGCCAGGCCGGATGCGGGTGCTGTGGCGGCGGGGGTGTTCATGCCGCTTTCAGGACAGCTCGACATGGCCATCGATGCACACAGCCACATCACCACCCACCCACACGTTGCCGCCCGTCTGCTGCACATGCACCACGCCGGCCCGTTGCAGCGCATGCCCTTGTGAAGCGCGGTAGCCCGTCGGTGCCACACCGGTGCCGATGAGCCACTGCGCCAGGCTGGCGTTCAGGCTGCCGGTGACGGGGTCTTCCATGCGCGTGCCGCCGGTCGCGAACAGGGCGCGCACTTCGTACAGCGCGCCATGGCCTTCTGCCGCTGCGGTGGCGTCACCTTCGGGCCACAGGCCAACAAGGCCCAGCTTGATGTCGCCCAGCACGTCCCAGTCGGGCTGCACCGCACGCACCGCGTGGGCCGATGCCAGCATCACCGCGCACCAGCCCGGGCCGTTGTCCACCCACTGGTGCTGCACGATGGCGCCTGCCGGCAGTTGCAGGCCGGCAGCGATGCGCCGCAGCAGGGCTTCGTCCAGCGGGCCGCTGCGTTTCAGCGGTGGCGCGGCGAAGGCCAGGCGGTGCCCGCTGCCTTGCGGGTCGGCGCGCACCTGCACCAGGCCCGCGCCGCATTCCTGCACCACAAGGCCCGGCTGCCGTGGCTGCCCGCCAGCGGCCAGCCAGGCAAAGCAGCTGCCCAGCGTGGGGTGGCCTGCAAACGGCAGTTCACCGCCGGGTGTGAAGATGCGCACGTGGTAGTCGGCGGCCGCCTGCGTGGGCGGCAGCAGGAAGGTGGTTTCCGACAGGTTGGTCCAGCGCGCAAAGGCGGCCATGGTGTCGTCCGACAGGCCGTGCGCGGCATGCACCACGGCCAGCGGGTTGCCTTTCAGCGGCGTGGCGCTGAAGACGTCGAGTTGGTGAAAACGGCGGCGCACGTGCTGACCCCGCGCCTACATCGCCGGGTACTTGACGCTGCAGCCATACGGCCGTGTTGTCGGCAGCGCGATGGGCCTGCCGGCCAGCGCATCGGCCAAGGCCACCTTCACGTGGTTGGTGGCGCCGGCAATGTCGGCAGGGTTGGGAGTCGGCTTGTTGTCGATGCCCCCGGCATACACCAGCAACCCCTGGGGGTCGACGATGTACAGGTGCGGCGTGGTGCGGGCGCCGTAGGCGCGGCCGACCTTGCCGTCGGTGTCCATCAGGGTGGCGCTGGCAGAGGCCTTGTGTTGCTGCATCCACTGCGCCATGGCCGCGGGCGTCTTGTAGTCGCCATGCTCGGCGGTGGTGGAATTCACCGCCAGCCACACCACGCCCTTGGCTGTGGCTTCCTTCTGCGTGCCTTGCATGTTGGCGCTGTCGTAGTGCTTGACCACGTAAGGGCAGCCGAGGTTCACCCATTCCAGCACCACGTGCTTGCCCTTGAAGTCGGCCAACGACACGCGCTTGCCGGCCGTGTCGGTGGCGGTGAACGCCGGTGCCGGCTGGCCCACCATGGCGGTGGTGTTGGCGCCGGCCGGGGCGGCAAGGCCAAGCGCCAGGGCTGCGGCAATGGCCAGGGCGGGCAGGGCAGCCGGGAAACGGGTCGTCTTCATCGAAGGGTTTCCTTTCAAGCGGGGTGGTGTTTCGTCAACGGGGTTCGGGCAGCGCGCTGATGGCAGCCTGCATGTCGGCCACGGTCAGGATCTCGGGCAGCAGGCGGGGCGCCGCAGCCCCCGGTGCGTAGAAGGCGTACACCGGCACGCCGCTGCGCTGCAGGCGGGCCAGCTCGGCGCTGATGGCGTTGTCGCGGCGCGTCCAGTCGGCGCGCAGCAGCAGCACTCTCTTGTTGATCAGCGCCGTTTTCACCGAGACGTCGGCCAGGGTGCCGCGCTTGTTCACCTGGCAGGTCACGCACCAGGCGGCGGTGAAGTCGACAAACACGCTGCGGCCATCGGCGTGGGCTTGCGCCACCGCGGCTGGCGACCACGGCTGCCAGCCGTCGGCCGCGGCTGCGGCTGGCAGCGGGCCGTTGCCGGTGGGCACTTCCTGCAGCGAAGGCCACGCCCAGCGCCCCACCAACAGCAGTGTCAACAGGGCGGCAACGCCAAACCCTCTGCGGCCCTTGCGCCCCAGCGCGGGCGAACCCCAGGCCCACGCCGCAAAAGCCAGCGCCACCAGCAGGCCCAGAACGGCTGCCGCCCCGTCGATGCCCACCTGCTGGCCCAGCACCCACACCAGCCACACCACGGTGGCGAACATCGGGAAGGCCATCAAGGTCTTGAAGTGCGCCATCCACGGCCCGGGCCGCGGCAGCGCACGCGCCACTGCCGGCCACGCGCTGGCCATCAGATACGGCAAAGCCATGCCCAGCCCCAAGGTGGCAAACACCAGCAACGCCTGCCAAGCCGGCATGCCCAACGCCAGCCCCAGCGCAGCCCCCATGAAAGGGGCGGTGCAGGGGGAGGCCACGGCCACGGCCAGCACGCCCGTCAACGCCGAATCGGCCACCGGGTGGCGTGCCCGCGCCGCCGCCACGCCCGATGGCAGCACCGTGCCCACCTCGAACAGCCCGGCCAGATTCAGGCCCACCAGCGTGAACAACGCCGCCAGCGCAGCCACCACCCAGGGCGACTGCAGCTGAAAGCCCCAGCCCAGTTGTTCGCCGCCGGCGCGCAGCGCCAGCATCAGACCGGCCAGTGCCACGAATGACAGCACCACACCCGCGGTGTAAGCCAGGCCGCCAGCCAGCACGCTGCGGCGGTCATGGCTGTGCGATGCAAAGCCCAGCACCTTCAGTGACAGCACCGGGAACACGCAGGGCATCAGGTTCAACAAGGCGCCACCGGCCAACGCCAGCAGCAGCGCGCCGGCCAGGCTGGCCAGTGAAGCGGGCGACGGCGGCGCCACAGTCGCGGCGGCTGGGGCACGCTTGGCAACGGCGTCGTTCAGGGGCGGCAGCGCTGCGCCTGCTGCGGGCGCGACGGCGGGCCAGGGCGTGGTCACCGGCAATTCCACCTGCAGGCCCGCCGGCTCGCCGGCCCGTGCCAACACCAGCGCCAGCCGTGTGGGCGACTCGCTGCGCTGGGGGTCCAAAGGCAGCCGCGCTGTCCACTGGTCGCCCTGCCACTGTGTTTTTGGCTGCGCCGCGTTGTTGATGACACCGGGCAGTTCGGGGAATACCGCCAGGGCCTGCCCCTGCCAGGCCACGGGTGCGCCGCGCAGCTTGAGCACCAGTTCGCTGCCCTGCACCTCGGCACTGCCCCCGAGCCCCGCTGCCGGCTGGGGCTGTCGTGCCTGCGTGGCCGCAAACTGCAGCGCATGGCCCGCGGTGGCCGCCTGCGCAGGGATGCTCAGCGTGAACTCACCGTCTTCAGGAATGCATACGTCCTTGCACACCAACCATTGCGCCTGCAGCTTCACATCCAGCCGTTCGCCCTGCCAGCCCGGCGGCATCTTCACGACCACCGGCAGCAGCAGCGTGCCTTCGAAGCCGTAGTTCATCAGCGGGCCGATGGGCAGCCGGCTGGGCGTGGGCCACTGGATGGGGCCGGCCGTTGCGCCATCGGGCAGCGTCCAGGTCAGCGTGGTCGGCAGGCCCGAATCGCCAGGGTTCTTCCAGTAGGTGTGCCAATGCGGCTTGTGCTCGATCTGCAGGCCCAGCCACAAGGGCTTGTCGGCGCCCAGGCCTTGCGGCGCGTGCGCCAGCAATTCAGCGCGCACCTGTGGCGTGGTGACCACCGAGCCGGCCGCCGATGCGCCAACAGACACGGCCAGGCCGAACACCAGGCTGGCCAACACGGCAGGTCGTTGAAGGCAGCGGGGAAGAGTCAGGTCTGGCATCGGTTCACAAATGGAAGCAAGGGTGAGCAGTCTCGACCGTGGCGATGTTGGCGCTTCGGCTGGTCAGCAAGCGGTGCTGTACCGTTGCCACGGGCGAGTCTGCACCAAACCGGGCACGAACCAGGCAAGCTGTGAAATGCTGGTTGGGGCTTGCTTGTTCAGTTCCTGCAGCCTGTGGGTTTAACAATCGCATCAACAGTCGTTTGGGTTGACCCACCAGTCGCCGCGCGGCGTGAATGGTCTCAGTCAGAGAATCATGAAAAAGCTTTCATCGCTTGACGGTGGTTTCTCCGTGCTTATCCCGCGGGTCCCTTTGCGCATGGGCTGGGCGGATGCAGTCACAGCCCACTCAAACCAGGGGGCTGTGGGGGCCTTGTTTGTGCGCAGACTGTCCCGCCATCGGGTTTCTTCGTATAATCGATTGGCTTTGCTGACCCCATCCCTAAATCGAGCCCTGTCGTGATTGAAACGCGCCTTCCCGGGACCGCCCCGAATGCGCTTCCCTCACGCCGCTGGCAAGACGAAGAAGATGGTTCAGTCGCAACCCCTTCCAAGGCCCTGACGCGAGAAGAAGCGCAGGCACTGCGCGAAAAAGACCCGCCGCTGTCGCCGTGGCGGGTGCTGTTGGTGCAGGTGGGGGTGGGTGTGGTGGTGGCGCTGCTCGCAGCGCTTGTCACGGGCAGCGGTTCGGTGGGTTGGTCGGCGCTTTACGGCGCCGCCACGGTGGTTCTGCCAGGCGCCTTGATGGCGCGCGGCATGACCAGCAGGCTTTCCAGCATGTCGCCAGGCAGCAGCGCCGTCAGCTTCATGTTGTGGGAGGCGGTCAAGATAGCGGTTTCGGTGGTCATGCTCGCGCTGGCCAGCAAGATCGTGCAGCCCCTGAGCTGGCCGGCACTGCTGGCGGGTCTGGTGGTGTGCATGAAGGTGTACTGGGTTGCGCTGTTGTGGCGCGGCCGACGTTGACAAAAAGAGCGCAGGTCCCTACAGAGCAATCGGCCTCACGGCTTTGATTTCCCCAAAGAACAAGCATGGCAGCAGCACCCACAGGCAAGGAACTCACCGCCGGTGAATACATCATTCACCACCTGCAGCACCTGCAGGTCGGCAAGGGCTTCTGGACCTTCAACCTCGATTCCATCTTCTATTCCACGCTGCTGGGCATGCTGGGCTGCTTCGTGCTGTGGCGCGTGGCCAAGAGCGTGACCTCGGGGGTGCCCGGCCGCTTGCAGGCCGGTGTTGAATTTCTGGTCGAGATGGTCGACTCGCAGGCCAAGGGCATCGTGCACAACGAGCAGAGCCGCAAGATGGTGGCGCCGTTGGCCTTGACCGTGTTCATCTGGATCGTATTGATGAACGCGATGGACTTCCTGCCGGTGGATTTGCTGCCGAAGGCAGGCGAGGCCGTGGGTGTGAACTACATGCGCGTGGTGCCCACCGCCGACCTGTCGGTGACGATGGCGTTGTCCATCACCGTGCTGTTGATCTGCATCTTCTACAACGTCAAGATCAAGGGCGCTGGTGGTTGGCTGCACGAACTGCTGTCCGCACCCTTCGGCGCCAAGTGGTACCTGGCCCCGTTCAACTTGGCCATGCAGCTGATCGAGTTCGTCGCCAAGACCGTGAGCCACGGCATGCGGTTGTTCGGCAACATGTACGCCGGTGAACTGATCTTCATGCTGATCGCCTTGATGGGTGGCGCGTTTTTCACCGCGGTGGGTCTTCCGTTGGCGCTGGGCCACGTCATTGCCGGCACGGCCTGGGCCATCTTCCACATCCTGATCGTGGTGCTGCAGGCCTTCGTCTTCATGATGTTGACGCTGGTCTATGTGGGCCAGGCGCACGACGCGCACTGACACCCGAATCCTTGTTTCGGTCACCTCTTACCTTTTTCCCTCACCTTCCAACCTGGAGCAAAAAATGGAAGTCATCAGCTTTACCGCCCTGGCCGCTGGCCTGATCATCGGCCTGGGTGCCGTTGGCGCTTGTATCGGCATCGGCATCATGGGCAGCAAGTACCTGGAAGCGGCCGCGCGTCAGCCTGAGCTGATGGGCGAACTGCAGACCAAGATGTTCCTGCTGGCCGGCCTGATCGACGCGGCCTTCATCATCGGTACCGGTATTGCGCTGTGGTTTGCCACTGCCAACCCGTTCCTGGGCCAGATCGCGAATCTGCCGAAGTAATCAAGCCCACCCCCGCAGCGGCTGAGCCGCTTCCCCTCAAGGGGGCAAAAAGCAGCGGGCCGGCTCAGCCGGTTCCGCAGCCTTTGCTGGGGGGTTCTTCACCTCTGAGGTATCTGCCGTGAGCATCAACGCCACCCTCATCGTCCAGATGATCGTCTTTGCGATCCTCGTCTGGTTCACGATGCGTTTCATTTGGCCGCCCATCACGGCGGCACTGGATGAGCGCGCCAAGAAGATTGCCGACGGCCTTTCCGCCGCGGACAAGGCCAAGGCCGAACTGGCTGCTGCCAACAAGCGTGTCGAAGCCCAGCTTTCTGCTGCCCGCGACGACGCTGCCAAGCGCCTGGCCGACGCCGAGCGTCTGGCCCAGCAGATGGTGGAAGACGCCAAGGCGCGCGCCAGCGAAGAGGGCGCAAAGATCGTGGCCGCCGCCCACGCTGAAGCCCAGCAAGAGTCGGTGAAAGCCCGCGAGATGCTGCGCGAGCAGGTCGCCGGGCTGGCGGTCAAGGGCGCCGAGCAGATCCTGAAGCGCGAAGTCAACGCTGGCGTGCACGCCGAGCTGTTGGGTCGTCTGAAGGCGGAGCTCTGACATGGCCGAGCTGGCGACCATTGCCCGCCCCTACGCCGAAGCCCTTTACAAGGCTGCGGGCACGTCGGGTGGCGCGCTGAAGGACCAGATGGCTTCGCTGGCCGCCCTGGCAGGCGACGCCGACTTGCAACAGTTTGCCGACAACCCGAAGGTGACGTCGCTGCAGGTCTTCGACCTGGTGGCTGGCGTGGCCTTGCAAAAGGGCATGTCGCTGGACAGCAAGGTCGCCAACCTGCTGCGCACGGTGCTGGACAACGGCCGTCTGGCCGCGCTGCCCGAGATCGCCGGGCAGTTCCAGGCCTTGGTCAATGCCAGCTCGGGCGTGTCTGACGCCCTGATTCAAAGCGCCTTCCCGATCGAAGGCGCGCAGTTGGCTGACACCGTGGCTGCGCTCGAAAAACGTTTTGCGCGCAAGCTCAATGCCCGTGTTGAAGTGCTGCCCGAATTGATCGGCGGCGTGCGCGTTGTCGTCGGCGACGAGGTGTTGGACACCTCCGTCAAGGCCCGTCTTGAACAGATGAAGGTGGCGCTGACCGCTTGAGGTCGTTGCTGCCAGAAGGACATTCTCATGAACCTGAACCCCGCAGAAATCTCCGAGCTGATCAAGAGCCGCATCGAAGGCCTTGCCGTCTCGGCTGACATCAAGAACCAGGGCACGGTCGTGTCTGTCACCGACGGCATCGTGCGCGTGCACGGCTTGTCTGACGTGATGGCCGGCGAAATGCTGGAATTCCCCGCCACCAAGAGCGGCCAGGCCACCTACGGCCTGGCGCTGAATCTCGAGCGCGACTCCGTCGGCGCCGTGATCTTGGGCGAGTACGAGCACATCTCCGAAGGCGACACCGTGAAGTGCACGGGCCGCATCCTGGAAGTGCCCGTCGGCCCCGAACTGATTGGCCGCGTGGTGAATGCACTCGGGCAACCGATCGACGGCAAGGGCCCGATCAACGCCAAGATGACCGACGTGATCGAGAAGGTTGCGCCGGGCGTGATCGCGCGCAAATCGGTTGACCAGCCGGTGCAGACCGGTCTGAAGTCCATCGACTCGATGGTGCCCGTCGGCCGTGGCCAGCGCGAACTGATCATCGGCGATCGCCAGACCGGCAAGACGGCCGTGGCCATCGACGCCATCATCAACCAGAAGGGTCAGAACATGACCTGCGTGTACGTCGCCATCGGCCAGAAGGCGTCGTCGATCAAGAACGTGGTGCGCTCGCTGGAAGCCAACGGCGCAATGGACTACACCATCGTGGTGGCGGCCTCGGCGTCTGAATCGGCCGCCATGCAGTACGTCAGCGCCTACTCAGGCTGCACCATGGGCGAGTACTTCCGCGACCGCGGCCAAGATGCACTGATCATTTACGACGACCTGTCCAAGCAGGCCGTGGCCTACCGCC